>NZ_JABXKN010000074.1:0-14843 GCF_017115065.1 Nostoc sp. JL23 | reverse complement strand
TGAATTATTGAGATTAAATCCTAATAAACGTAAGTACTACCAACAAGGACAAAGGTCTATGAAGCTTATTTTATCTGCATCCTAGCCCTTTTTGTCCCCCCGTAAGGAGAATAGTAATAAAATCAATGTCACTCAAGTATGGGTTAAAGGCATTAAGTGCAATAGAACCATGAATATAAAAGCCTTCTATCAGACCCGGAAGTTCGATTTGTAATGACAACAAATAATCATTTAATACTGGATGAATACATTCTGGGATGCGAGTATCCATAGTCAATAAACCGCATTACCTTTATTTTTAATCTTGCGCTCCAATTCAATAATAAGGCCACCTTCATTGGCGGGCTATTAGGCATCACACTCCGCTCACGTGCCCAAAAAGCAATCTATACCCATCACCCATACAACAATAAGCAAAATGTTTCTGATTCGCTGATAAGTTCTTGTATTCTGGGATACCAGTTCTTTGTGGAGAGCCGAATGATTCCTATAGATATGAAACGACTGATCAAAAAAACCTCTAACCCAGTTCGCAAGAAAACAGAAGTAACCCCACCACCCACTGAACCCATTGAGATGCCTGATAGCCAAAATATTCCTGAAACAGTGATTGAACCAAATCGCGCCGCTCCCATTGAAGACTACGTTTCCGAATCCGAATACATTTCTGAACACTATCGCCCCCTACGCTCTGTGGGTAACTCCGGGTGGCAACCGTCTAATGTGTGGCGCGAGTTGAGAGTTGATAATTTCTGTGAGTAAATTAAGCTCTGACTGAATAAAAATTAATATATCTATCATGCTAAATTACCTTCAAAAAAGCTATGAAACGCTTACTAGAACACCGATTCAGTAATCAGGATGAAGTAGCAGACTGCTCAGTGGTGTGAGTAAAAATTTTGGCAAGGACATGAAGATTATGAACAACGGCGGTACGGCGAAGATCGAAGAGATTTTTGCGAGAACCAACGTAACGAGCTTGATCCCCCTGCCATCGACCAATGTGGGATAAGGAATGCTCAACAGCAACACGTTCACGGAGCTTGGCACGACCAACAAGGCTGAGTTGACGTTGTTGTAGTTCCCGAAATAATGGTTCATCAGGATGAATAGAAACACTGCGCCCAGTTTTGGAAGTAGTACAGCGTTCCCTGAACGGACAAGTTGCACAAATATTTTTGGGGAACTGAACTTTGCCACCGACACTAAAAGGTACAGTGACTTGATTAGGGCAGCAAATAGTCTGATTGTCCCAATCCAGGATAAAAGCAGTTTTAGTAAATCGCTTACCGTTTTTTACTTGCCAGGCTTTACAGTAAATAGTCAGTTGGTCATCTCTGTTTTGAACCAAAGAACTACTTAAGTAAGCACGGTCGATATGTAACTCAACCAAGTTTACTTTCTGGTATTTTAAGTCAGTAGCAATTGCATCAGTGACAGATGCTTCAGGTACATTCGCTCTTGTGACTCCAACGGCTCGAACCAGCCCATTGTCTAAATCTCGTAAAATATGACGTTTATAACCATCAAATCGCTGGCTTTTACTTTTACGCCCATGTCTCATCTCTTCATCTTCAATTGAGATGCGTCGTTCTTTGGCAACACCAGAGAGTAGTTTTATCTCGCCATGAGCATCCACTTCCACATCTTGCGCTTCAATTAACCTTGCGGTTTCCAACGCCAAACGAACTTGAGGGTGTTCAGTATTTTCTGGTTGTGCTTGCTCAGTTCTTCTTGAAATTTCTCATCAAATAATTGATGGCGATATTGCCGTAAGAATGTAAACAACTTTGCTCGTTTAATCCGCTTAGCAATACTTTGCTCTGCTGCTGATAGTTCTATCGGTGGATTCCAATTTTCTGGCCGCATACGTAGATTCTCTGCTTGCGAAGCTCACATTTATTACCTGAATCTACCTCAATTCAGGTTATCCCTCTCCAAAAGATTTTGTTAAATATTGCTTAGAGCTTATTTGTCGCTATAAGTCTTGGCTGGCAAGCGTTTTCTACACTTTATTCTCTATTGTTTATTTCTCTTTGGGCTGATTTTTCTTTTGCTCTCCGATTACTGAATCGGTGTTCTAGGTGGACGACTATCATGCAGCGCTGCATAAATACTCGACCATTGGCGTCGAAATACCGGGCTTTGAGACAAACTGACAAATGATGGGGTACTTGGACTTGTTAATACTGCATCCATCAACTCAAATACTGCGTCTTTGGCCTTGCCCAGGCAATCATACAGAGCTTGGCGGAATTTTTCTAATTGTGTCAGCATCATAGCTGTCAATGATTTATTAACAATATCCATTGACTTTACGGCAGTCAGTGTCATTACTGACTGCTTTTCTCTAGCTCTTTAGTCCAAACTCCAGTCAAATTATAGTTCAAATCACAATTAGGATTAGAAGCTCAATTAGAATTGTGTCGGCAGGTAGCCAAACAATTAGGATTAGAAATTATTGGCGAATTTCAGGAGACAATTAGCGGAAAGATAGACCCCAAGGAACGCCCTATTTTCTGTCAAGCCGTGACATTGGCTCAAATGAATGGCAGCAAGATTATGGTAGCTAAACTCGATCGCTTCAGCCGTGAGATGTATCACGTCAGTAGCTTTACTAAAAAATATATGTGGGGAAAAGAAACGCCAGATTTATTAATAGCTTCATCGCCTAGAATGAGTCAGATGGAAATTTACATTTGGGCAATGCTGGCAGAACAAGAAAGAAAACAAATAGGTGAGCGTACCCGCGCTGCCTTGGCAGTGAAGAAAGCCCAAGGGGCACAACTAGGCAAGGCAGGAAAAACGGCTTCTGTAGCAAAGGCAAGGGCCAATTCGGAAGGTGTGATCGCACTTTGGGATTTAGGGTAATTGGCAGACTTTAGACTGGCAAGGATGCCAGAATAGCCCCGTCAGAATGACCGGGAATGCCATTGAAATTACTATGCAGTATAGAATCATCGATTGCAAAATCTGCCATGCAGAAGCAAAAATTTGAGCTTCTTTATCATCGGCAGGCTGCCAGAGAATAGGTTGCTTTCCTCTGATTTTCAATGCATTTTCAAAAAGCACTGAATTGATGAATTCATAAGTCTAGATGTTACCTGATTTTGAGCAATAATTTAAATATCCTGCTCCAATGATGTAGCCACGTTTTGCTTCTTCAGGCGACATATCTAAATATTGAAGATTGAACATTTTAGGCATCGAAGTCCCGTTAATTTCTGGGTTAATGTTCCGTGTAGATTAATTACCTATTGTCCTCAACCTAAGAAACCCGATCTTCAGATGGAGTGGTTTTTACCTCCATCTTCTTAACCCCAACTCAGATTAAAATAAATGCTTGTCATACCACAAAATATTTATGCAAGAGTTCTCTTGTTTACGACCAGATGATTTACTTCGTAGCTTGAGTGAAGTTGCAGACGTATCAATTACTGAAATAATTCTTTGTATAAATCAGCTATTATTGTATCAATATAATTAAAAATAAGTGCGAATATTAATAAACTTCTTTTCTAGGCAACGCTGCCGCGAACGTCGCTACACCCGACACCCAAAAGCCTTATGAATAATCGATTTGCCGATATCAAGTGTGCTATGCATTTCTGCCCTTCATGCTTCTGCCACAGGTTTCCAAGATGAAGTTAAATTCTAAGTATGACTACATTGTTATTGGTGCGGGTTCGGCAGGCTGCGTTGTCGCCAACCGAATGTCACAAAACAGTGATACAACTGTGTTACTACTTGAAGCAGGCAATGCGGATACGAAACCGGAGATTCATATTCCGCCGGAATGTGTCAATCTACAAGGCTCCGAAGTGGACTGGGGCTATTTCTCTGAACCAGAGCCGTACTTGAACCATCGCAAAATGTTTTGTCCCCGTGGCAAAGTTTTGGGGGGCAGCAGTTCAATTAATCTTATGATTTATATCCGGGGCAATCCTTACGATTATGACCACTGGCAGGCACTAGGAAATCCCGGTTGGTCGTACCAAGATGTTTTGCCCTATTTTAAAAAATCTGAGAACCAGCAACGTGGTGCCAATGCTTACCACGGGGTTGATGGTGAGTTGAGCGTCACTGATCTGATTTCCCCTGCTGTAGTATCCCAACGCTTTGTCGATGCCTGTGTAGCAATGGGATACGACTACAATCCTGATTTCAACGGGATGCAGCAGTCAGGAACCGGACTTTATCAGGTGACAATCAAAGATGGCTTTCGGCATAGTGCCGCCGCTGCCTTCCTTTTGCCGATTCTCCAGCGTCCTAATTTGACCATAATGACAGGAGCGTTGGTGACTCGCTTGTTGTTTGAGCAAACTCGCGCTGTTGGAGTGGAATATCTGCACGAGGGAATGCTGTATCAGGTCAGGGTCAACCAGGAAGTAATTTTAAGTGCGGGCGCGTTCGAGTCACCCAAGTTGCTGCTGCAAAGCGGCATTGGCGATGCAGAATACCTGCAAGGACTAAGAATTTCTGTCGTGGCTGATTTGCCAGGAGTTGGTCAAAACCTGCAAGACCACCTTATCTTTCCAATAGTTCAACAGACGACTCAAGAGGTATACCCTGCCATCACCAGCAATGTGTCTGAAGCCGGACTTTTTTTACATAGCGAGGGTAATCTGGAGGCTGCACCCGATGTCCAGTTCTTCTTCGGTCCCGATATATATTTACCGCCTGGCTATGTTCGCCCTGATTGGGGATTCACGGGTGTAGTCTCTTTGACTCATTTCCAAAACATTGGCAGTGTCAGTTTGCGCTCTGAAAGCGAAAAGCTTGAACGATATTGTGCAATGACAGGTAGACCAACAACTGATGTCATTCGGGAATTGATTCGCTCTCTTGAACAAGAGGCTCTTATGGAGGAAGCAGGGAGCAAAAGAGATAGTTCAAGTGAAGATTCAACTTTGCATGAACAAGAACGCTAACCCTGGCTTATTGAGATATTACTATGATTATTTATCACTAAATACTAAATATCGCTCGTTTGGTAGTTTTATAACTTTAGTAAGAAAATGTATATATTACTCGTGTAAGTTAAATCAGCTGATAATCTTAGCCATCGTATCAAGTAAAAATATAGTTCTATTAGATATGCGATCGCATATCTTCTTAAAATGCCAAACTCCAACTTCAAAGATGACTCCTTATGGTTCAAAAATGCAATTATCTACGAACTAGGTGTTCGCACCTTTGCAGACAGTAATGGTGATGGTATTGGTGATTTTCCAGGGCTGACAGAAAAACTAGACTATTTACAAGATTTAGGTATTACTGCCATTTGGTTGTTACCTTTTTTCCCTTCACCACTCAGAGATGATGGTTACGATATTGCCGATTACACTAGTATCAATCCTATCTATGGCACGCTAGAAGACTTTAAAGCGTTTTTGAGGGCTGCTCATCAGCGCGGTATTCGTGTAATTATTGAGTTAATTATTAACCATACCTCTGACCAACATCCTTGGTTTCAAAGGGCACGTCGCGCCCCGAAAGGCAGTCAGGAGCGAGATTTTTATGTTTGGAGTGATACTCCTGAGAAATACCAAGAAGCGCGAATTATCTTCCAAGATTTTGAGACATCTAACTGGGCTTGGGATTCAGTTGCCCAAGCTTATTGCTGGCATCGTTTCTATTCCCATCAGCCGGATTTGAATTATGACAATCCCTTGGTGCGCCAAGCAGTATTTGATGTTTTAGATTTTTGGTTGGAGATGGGTGTAGATGGGCTACGCATGGATGCTGTGCCTTATCTATACGAACGGCAAGGAACGAACTGTGAAAACTTACCCGAAACCCATGCGTTTTTAAAGGAGTTGCGATCGCACATCGACACCAAATTTCCTAACCGGATGTTACTAGCTGAGGCGAACCAATGGCCTGAAGATGCAGCTCAATATTACGGTGCGGGGGATGAGTGTCACATGAACTTTCATTTTCCTCTAATGCCGCGTTTGTTTATGGCAGTGCGGATGGAAGATAATTTTCCGATTGTAGATATTCTCCAGCAAACTCCATCCATTCCTGATAACTGTCAGTGGGCATTGTTCCTCCGCAACCATGACGAACTGACTCTAGAAATGGTGACAGATGAAGACCGCGATTTTATGTATGGGGCCTATGCACAAGACCCAATGATGCGGGTAAATTTAGGCATCCGCCGCAGATTAGCGCCGCTTTTGGGCAATGACCGCCGCCAAATTGAGTTACTCAATAGTTTACTATTATCTTTGCCAGGAACTCCCGTACTTTACTACGGTGATGAAATTGGCATGGGAGATAATGTTTATCTAGGCGATCGCAATGGTGTTCGCACACCTATGCAGTGGAGTTCTGACCGCAACGCTGGTTTTAGTCGCGCCAACCCGCAACGCTTATATCTACCCGTCATCGTTGACTCAGAATATCACTACGAAGCACTCAACGTCGAGGCACAACGGACTAATACCAATTCTCTCTGGTATTGGATGAAACGTTTACTCGCTACTCGCAAACGGTTTGCGGCATTGGGTGAAGGGCGTTTTGAATTGGTACAGTCTAATAATCGCAAAGTTTTTGCCTTCAGCCGGATTGCTTCTGAAGAATATGTCTTGGTAGTCGCAAATTTATCTCGTTATGTGCAAACGGTGGCGTTAGATTTATCAACCTTCAATGGGCTAATACCAATAGAAATTTTTGGTTCCACTGAGTTTCCAGCGATCGCAGAATCGCCTTATTTCCTCAGCTTAAGTCCTTACGGGTTTTACTGGTTCACCTTACAGCGTAAACCTAGCTTGACTCAATCTCTTAAACCCCAAGCAGACTTAGCAACTCTGTCGGTAAATGGTTCATGGCACAATGTGATTTGGCAACGAGAGTCACAAAGCATTCTACAATCAACACTGCGGGATTACCTCTACACCTGTAGCTGGTTTGGCGGCAAAACTCAGACTGTACAATCAGTACAAATCATTGAAGCGATTTCTTTACCCTATAACCAGCAGATAGCTGAAATTGTTTGGTTGCAGGTAGATTATATCCAGGGAAACCGCGAAACATATCTGTTGTTTCTCGCCTATGCAGAAGGTGAGCAAGCAACACATCTTTTGGCAGAAATGCCGCAAGCTGTGATTGCACGGCTTGGGGTGCAAGGCAAAATAGATACTCCTCCATCCAATACTCAAGAAGTTGGAATTTTATTTGATGCTTTAGCAGACAAAAACTTTCTCACCTCACTGCTAGATGGGATTGCTAATCATCACTCTTATAAAGGGATAACCGGAGAATTATTTGGCACTACTACAGATTCATTCTCCCAATTGCGCCAAGAGTTAACTAATAGCGAGCCGACTGTCCTAAATAAAGAAGAACACACTTATATAGTTTATGGCGATCGCTTGTTGCTGAAACTCTTCCGTAAAGTCGAGGAGGGTTTGCACCCAGATTTAGAAATCCGGCGTTTCCTATACCAGAAAAAACGCTTGCAACACTCAGTTTTGCTAGCTGGTGCTTTAGAGTACCGCCGTGCAAGAAAAACAGGCAATAACACTGCCCTACCTACAACTATAGGCATATTACAAGAATTTATTTTAGATACCCGTAGTGGCTGGGACTACACTCTTGACAGTTTGCAAAAGTATTTTGATTTAGTGACCACAGAACACGCCACTATTACCGAAGTACCTCTGACATCGGGTTCTTTGTTGGATTTACAGAGAATTGAAATTCCAGAATTGGCAATTGCAACTATCACTTCTTACCTACAAAGTGTTGAACTGTTGGGTAAATCCACAGCCCAATTCCATACAGCGCTGGCTACAAATATAGATAGCTCAGACTTTGCTCCAGAATCTTTTTCATCGCTATATCAACGTTCGATATATCAAAATGCACGTAACCTAACCGGGCAAGTATTTCGCTTGTTAAAAGAACGAATAGAGCGCTTGCCGAACAATACTCAACCATTAGCATTAGAAGTTCTTAATAGACAACAGGAAATTTTAGAACGCTTTCAGTTAGTTGTCAGACAAAAAATTACTGCATTGCGGACTCGTTATCATGGAAACTACCAATTGGGGCAAGTATTTTACACAGGAAAAGACTTTTTGATTACTGATTTTGAAGGCAAAGCAGATCGCAGTTTAAGCGAACGACGCATCAAGCGATCGCCTCTACAAGATGTAGCAGGAATGTTGCTATCTTTCAACTATGCAATTAACGAGGCTCTGGGCTATCAAAAAGAATCTGGGATGATCCTGCCTGAAAATTTACCCCTTATAGAACAATGGGGACAGTTTTGGTATACCTGGGTCAGTATTAGCTTTTTGAACTCTTATTTAGAAACTGCTAATCAAGAATCTTTCCTTCCAAACACAAGAGAAGAACTAGATGTGCTGCTTTTTGCCTATCTTCTAGAACAAGCAATTGATGCACTAGGCTATGAACTAAATAATCGCTCTGATTGGGTAAAAATTCCACTCCAATTTATTCTGCAATTATTAGACATGTCCAGAAATATATAACTCTTTTTGTGTAAGGGTTTTAGAGAAAATTTGTATGTCTCTAAAGAACCCAACAATAAGGATTTGATATAGTTGCTGATAATTTATAGGTTAAAGAATTACTCAGTACCCTCACTATTGATGAGCGTTGCGGCGTGATGCTGGAGTTTGAGGGTTGTCTTGACCCTGACAAATTTGCTCAACTGGTGACAGATGCCCCACAGTGGACTGAATGGATGGGGTGATTTTTCGGCACAGATTGCGATCGCTAAAAGGTCAGTTCCTCCCAAGTAAAAAAAACTAACTTTTTTACTTGTATATTCAACTTCATAATCTCAAACAAATACACCTACTTTCGTGCGTTCACATACAAGTTACGGGAGCAACCTGGATCTCAATTGGACTAGTGTGTTGATTTGGGACGAGAAAAAACCAAGAGCAGATTCTGACCAATTAAAACTCTTATACCATGTCAAACTAAAAGACAAAGTGTTAACGGAGGTTTTTAAAGATGGATTCTGTAGCCCAACTTGAGTCAGGATGGCACGATAGCGCACTTGAGAGCATTATAAATATAGTCAGAGCGCCCGATGGTGATTTTGAGAGTATTGGCAACCTCGCAAATACTATTGCTGATTTGCATAGCTTACAAAAAATAAATGCGGCTTGGATGCAAATTTAGTATGGTGTTGAGCAGAGGAGCAGAGGGGAAAGAACTTATACAAGGATTTTCCTCTGCACCCCCTGTACCCATGACTTCTTCATCGCGCTAATGACTATCTAAAAAGCGTTATCTCATCGTTTTTGTGGATATTTACGACCTCATCCATAATTGGGGTGCTCATGTACGTGAGAGCTAAAACTGATTCTTCTTTGATGCTAGTTAAGCGGACGTATGCGATAGTTTCTTCTGGGTTGAGTCCAGCCACAACAATTCTATCCATTGGCAGTAAATCATTACTTGTCGGCAATGCGTAGCTTGCTACTTTAAGTAAAGTACGTGTTGTCGGGTGGCAGTGACGAGAAGATGGTGGAGTTTAAAGCGCTGGCTGTAAAGCATCGGCACGTTATCAAAAATTACTTGAATGTGACTATCTCGGAAAAACTTACTTCCATAGCGTAGGCGTAGCCCGTCGTAGACATCGCTCAGAAGTTACTTGCCAAAATTGATTTGAAGTTGGATTATGTCGGTCGATTGGGCAAGCGTGAAAATCGGGAGTGTGTTTATCAATTCGTTGCCCCTGATGACCAGCGTGATTCGATTTTTTGGCAGTGGTTAAATCGGGACGAACTGTTTCTTAGTGAGTCGGTGTCAGTCACGGACAATATAGAGTTACAAACACCAGGTATTGACACGGAATCTCTTGATATTCCCCAAACATTAGATGAGGCTGTTCAGGGGTGGAAGGGGCTGAAGCTGAAATTGCAGCAAGGTTTGGACAGCGCTGGTCAGTTCTACACTGAGTTAGTCTCCAAGGAAGGCGAGGCTGAGGTTTTTTAATTCAAAATTCAAAATGCAAAATTAATTTTGCATTTTGAATTTTGAATTTTGAATTGGAGCGTTCGCGCAGCGTCTCCAAGAGTTGCGACTCGCCTTACTGGAATGGGTATTTGGGGCAATGGCTCCTTTGGGTTAACTTTGGGAGCGAGTGTAGGTCTTGTGCGATTGGCTAGTGGGGGTGTAGGTGATGTAGCTTGGGGATATCGCTAAACGTCACTACCAAAATTGATTTTGTTCATACGAATACGAATGCGAGTCAGGCGTTGGCGAAATAGCTGCCTTCATGAAAGTGCTATGCGATCGTGATACCTTGTCGAACTCAATATAAAGGTGCTTCAGTGTCCGTATGAGTACGTTCGGTAAATATTGGTATCCTTCTTGTGCCAAGAGTTTGTCAAGCAGTTTGTGTCAAAGCTCAAATTACTAACTGAAGCGATCTGCCAGCGGTTTTGCTGCGATCGCGTTCAGGTCAGCCACCGTTTGCTGCTCCAGTTGCAGCACCGCAGCTTTGACATTCTGACGTAAATGCTCAACCGATGACGTGCCGGGAATCAGCAAGATATTGGGGGAGCGCTGAAGCAACCATGCCAGCGCTACTTGCATCGGTGTTGCGTCTAAAGACTTGGCGACGCTTTCAAGTACCGAAGATTGTAGCGGCGTGAACCCGCCCAGCGGGAAGAACGGCACATAAGCGATGCCCTGCTGTGCGAGGTCGTCAATGAAAGCGTCATCTTCCTGGTGTGCCACGTTGTACTGGTTCTGCACACAGACAATCTGCGTGATCGTTTGCGCCTCTGCCAACTGCGTAGGCGTGACATTGCTCAAACCGAGGTGACGAATTAATCCCTGCTTCTTAAGTTCGGCTAAAGTCGTCAGCGGCTCGACCAGAGAACCCTCCGATGGTCCGTGACCATCACCCATCAAGCGGAGATTGACGACATCGATCGTATCGAGTCCAAGGTTACGCAGGTTGTCGTGAATCGCTTCAGTCAGATCCTGCCGCGACATCGCAAGAACCCATGAGCCATCTTCAGGACGACGCGCTCCAACCTTGGTTACAATTACCAAATCTTCGGGGTAGGGATACAGCGCTTGTCGGATAATCTGATTCGTGATGTGAGGTCCGTAGAAGTCGCTCGTATCGATGTGATTAATGCCAAGTGAGATCGCTTCGCGCAAAACGGCAACGGCTGCATCCACATCTCGTGGCGCACCCCATACATTCGGACCCGCGAGTTGCATAGCACCATAGCCTATGCGCTTCATTGTGATTGAGGTGTTCGGCAGCGTAAAATTGCTGCCAAGGTTCGTTTGCTCAGACATATCGTTACTTTCTCCAAGAATTTTTTAGTGATTTAACGAAAGCAATACAGCATCATCTCCCTGACTTTTTGAGGGTTTTCTTGAGATGCTTTCATTCTGTACAGGGTTTGTTGAGAGTAGAGTTATTGTAAAAGCTGGAAATTCAATCAACTCTTATTCGCCGCTCACGCGCAACACGATTTTGCCCAGATAGTGCTGTTTCATCGCTGACTGCGCTTGTGCGGCCTCTTCCAGCCCAAATGTCTGCGCGATGTGAACTTGAAACTCACCCATATCGATCAATCGGTTGAGTTGATCTAACAACATCCGGTTGGCGAACCCATTTGCTTTCTTGAGTTCCACACCGTCGGGTGCTAATGGTTCGGGCATCACGCCATTAGGAAAGGCGATCGTTCCGCCCTGACGTACCAAACTCAGCGTGGATTGAACGGTGTCGCCGCCCACCAGCACCAGCGCGATATCGAAGCCATCGGGCGCAAAGGCACGGGCGCGTTGCACAACGTCGTCGCTATGTCCGTCTACTGCTTCATCCGCCCCCAACTGCTTAACCAAAGCTACACCGTCTGCACCCGATGCGATCGCGAAAACGTTCGCGCCCATGCGTTTAGCCAGTTGTAGCGCAACGTGACCGACGCCACCGCTCGCGCCCCACAGCATCAATTTGGTTTTGTTGCCTGTCCCCGACACTTGCAAATTACTGAGTGCCGTTACACCAGCAATGGGTAGCCCGCCCGCCATCAACATATCGAGACCATCGGGCATCGGCGCGACCGTCTCTGAAGAGACGACGACGTATTCTGCATAGCTACCGCCCTTGTCGTTCATGAAGCTCTGGGCGTAAACGCGATCGCCAACAGCAAAACGCTCTACGCCATCGCCAATCGCAACAATAGTGCCTGCACATTCGCCGCCCAGTACACGCGGAAAGTGAACTTTGTTATACACCAGTTCACCTTCCCGCTCCAGCGCATCCCAGCCGCCAACTCCGGCAATCTCGATGCGAATCAAAACTTCGCCCGCGTCTACTGTAGGCACGGGTAAGGTGTGCAACGTCAGCTTGTCAGCATGACCGAACTCGTCAACCGCCATTGCTTTCATTTGTTGGGGAGTATTTTGCATAAATAGGTTCTCCTGCTAATTGCTTGAGTTGTTATTGATTGGTTTAGAGGCGTAAAACTGCTAACAAAGTTTGTTTGGACGAATTGCCATTTTCTCCAAAAAGTTTTTAATCGTTTAAGGAAAGCAATGCGGCATTGTTCTGTTGGACTCTGTAACGTTTGAGATGCTTTCATCTTACAAATTCGATCCAGCGTTTCCAATGCCTAAAGCTCTTTAATCTTTGCCTATTTCTCCAACGTGGATAACTTGAAGGCATTCTATAATCGTGTAGGGCGTTGAATGAATTGAGGTTTTACCAATGACAGTCAAAATTCCCAATTCTGATGTCGTTGCAGAGCAGTGCCAAGCGCTGGCGACATTAGTAGCGCGGCACACCGAACCCAATGGCACCCGGATCTATCCAACTGCGATCGCACCCTTGAGCCTTTCGCGATCGGATGCATCCTCTACCATCATCTACCAAGATTATCAACCGGGTCTCGCCCTTCTCGTTCAAGGCAAGAAAGACATGGTGTTGGGGAAAGAAACGTATACTTATGAGGCAGGGCAATGTTTTGTTGTCTCAGTTGATCTTCCCCTCGGTAGATGTATTGTTGAGGCGACACCCGATCAACCGTATTTAGGATTAAAGCTGACTCTAGATTCAATGCAACTCTGTGAGATGGTTGCTCAAATGAATTTCAGTTCGGGGAAGAAAGAAAACTCTGTCCGAGGCTTATTTGTAAGCAACGCTGATGCCACGTTGCTCGACTGTGCCCTTCGACTCACTAAGCTCTTAGATACACGCCAAGATATTCCCATGCTGGCACCGATGATGATTCGGGAAATCTACTACCGTCTGCTGATGGGAGAACAAAGTGAAGCCGTGCGCCAAATTGCTACATCCGGCAGCAGTATGCAGCGGATTGCTTCAGCGATCAAACGGATCAAGTCTAACTTTACTCAGCCGATGCGAGTCGAGGACTTAGCAAAGCAAGTGAGAATGTCTACTTCGTCGTTTCATCAGCATTTCAAGCAAGTGACCTCAATGAGTCCACTTCAATATCAAAAGCAGTTAAGACTGTCAGAAGCCCGTCGCCTGATGCTGACGGAAGGTTGCGATGCCACCTCTGCTGCCTATCAGGTTGGATACGAAAGTCCCTCACAGTTCAGCCGAGAATACTCCCGCTTGTTCGGTGCACCACCGATGCGAGACATCGAACGGTTACGAGCAACTTGACTTGAACTTCTTGACAGATTTCCCATTGATCATCTGTTTGGCTTGCTCTAGCTTCTGCTCTGGCCCACCTGTGATCGCTTCAATCTAGCGGGGTAGCCTTCGTAGCAGTGAGATGGAGTTTAAGGATCTTGACCCGAATGGCACTAAGAAAAGCCAAAACACTTGTGGTTTAAGCAGTTTGCAATTGCTTGCGTAATTCATGCCGGGGTTTGGTCATCAAGGGATAAGCTTTTGGGCGACGTTTCCGAACTCGTGGTTCACTTCTTGCGGGGCGATCGCTCACAGTCTTGTGAGCAATAACTTTAAGTAAAGTGAAATAAATTTGAAGACGTTTTTGAGAAAAAGCGGCTAACAATTGGGGAATAAAGTTATTTAAATGATGGCGAGTACCTTGCTTTCGATTTGCGTAATGGAGAAGTGCCATAAGTAGTACCTGCCGACCACATCAAACTACGAAGTAGATTGTAAGCCAGCAAATAAACATAAATTTCTTTACGTACCATAGAAGGAGTTTTACAGCGCAAAACATCCATTCCTAGAGTAGTTTTTAGATGTCTCAAATCTAGTTCAACATCCCAACGTTTACCGTAAAGCCCAACAATATCCAAAGTAGAATAAGTTGTTTTATCTAGGAGAGTAGTAATTAAACTAACTTGTTCAGTACGAAAGCCAGGAACAACAATGTAATAATAAATCTCTCGCACCGTTCTGTTTGAAGGTAAAGCATGAAATTCATCTTTACTCAATCCTTGTGGACATTTTTTAGGCTTATACCAAGTTACCAGTTTGTCACAACTCCCAATAATTTTGCCTTTACGCATCGTGGTTTTTCGGGCTTGGTGTTTCCTAAAAACTGCATCACTATTTAGATTTTTAAAGGTTTTTAACTTCTTCACCAATCCGTTTACAAAAGGCAAGTACCTTCTTCTTGGATGGCTTTATTAGTAGTTTCCCATCATAGTGTCGGGAGTTGAACCCCAGGAAGTCGAAGCCATCTTCCATTGACATGATTTGCGTCTTCTCAGCGCTGAGTTCTAGACCACGTTTTGACATCCATGCTTGAATTAGGTCTTGGGCAGTTTCAAGACTTTTCCTGTCTTTAGCCGTAACGATAAGGGACTTCCATAAAATAAACTATTCCACCAACAGTAATGATAATCATTTTAAAGGGGGGATGAAGGGGCTGCCGACGGCAGCC
>NZ_JABXKN010000101.1:0-14854 GCF_017115065.1 Nostoc sp. JL23 | reverse complement strand
TTACCATATTTTGGGTTATTTTTATCGGATTTTTCTTAACATTCAACACTTTTGCTTCCAGTTATATCTTTCTAAGTCACGGCGAAGATTATTGTAGTCTACTCCCTTAGTAGAATTTAAGGGTACAGAAGATAGATTTGTATTGAAACTGCTTGATTTTTCTAAATTAGATT
This sequence comes from Nostoc sp. JL23, assembly GCF_017115065.1. Classification (NCBI taxonomy): domain Bacteria; kingdom Bacillati; phylum Cyanobacteriota; class Cyanophyceae; order Nostocales; family Nostocaceae; genus Nostoc; species Nostoc sp. JL23. The sequence goes on along the minus strand of NZ_JABXKN010000101.1, from coordinate 14,681 downwards.
TAGGCTGCAAAGTTGAATTTATAGGTGTAGGTTTCGAGCTACTAAACTTGCTCATATCATAGCTTTTAAGAACCCACCAACCAATACTACCAAGAAACCCAACTGTAATTAGCAAGGATAGAACAAGAAGTGGAGTTTCGTTTTTTTGGGCCATTGCTAAAAACTGAATATCTAAGGGATTGAAAATTAAAGGGATTGGTAATTCAGCTTGATACATTACAGTTATTTTCGATTGAATTAAACTCACGCTTGTTGCAATATTATACTGCCTAGCTTTTGTTGTGATGAGAGCAGCTAACGATATAAATGTAGCTTAATTAACATTTTTTACAAGGGCATTTATGCTAATACTTCACTAGCTTTAAATCCGTTTCTCGATTTTATTTTCTTATTCTTGACTCTGATTTGTGGCAGATCCTTCTTATCTTTGTGTAAGTAACAAATTTCAACCAGAGTCGGCCATATTTCTAGAGAACCGTGAAATTGGCTAATGACATCATCAATAATTCTGGAAACGTTTTGCTGAAAAAAGTCTGGTTCAAAGCCATAAAATACTCTCGATAAGTTCTCAGCAAACAATTGAAGTGACTGCTTACGTTCTTCATTCTGGGTAGAGATTGAGGCTTTGACTACCTGGCGGTGGATAACAGAGATTTTTTCTAAGATTTCCTCAGAATCTTGTAAAGTGACTTCGCCAGAATAATCAAACTTGATTCCCAGGTCATCAAGATGATAAACACTGCTTTTAATTTTCTTTTTCAGCAGGCTACATATTTCTTCATTAAAGAGTTCGCTAGCCAGGGGATTACGCATATAGTTATTTCTAATATGGTTCTGGACAGCATCAACGTGTGCAGCGGCGATTCCCTCTTGCTGTATCCAAATTCTGTAGATATAATCTTCAAATCTAAGCCGAGTTGGAAAAAACGGTGGTAAGCCTAGCTGATTATCATATCCAGCAACTCCACAATCCATTCTCCAGTTTTTGTTAGTAATAACAGGTCGAAAGTTGGTAAGAATATAAAAATCATTCAGGTCATTTGGACTTATTTGGTTTTCATCATTGAGATACATATGAATAAAATCAAGTGTATCGATATCATTAGTTCCTGTACGAAAAGTCTGGGCAATCTTGACGATCGCATTATTTAATACTCTCCCTGGTTGTAATAAAAGGCTGTTTTCCCGAAAGTAACCTTTGGTTGTATTAGTTTCTAAATCCATTGCTGTATCAAGAACTAATTCTCCAGCCTCAAAGTTTTCTGGTACATGACTGGCTTTTTGACCTAGAACATCACCAAAAGCCGTGAGTAAGTCAAAAGATTTATGGACAAACCCGCCTTGTTGGTTAGACTTAATTAATTTTCCTCGACATATTTCATCACCTGATAAAGATTCTGGGCTAGTTTCAATTAATGCATCTGGTCGCATATCGTCATCTGCACTAACCATTAAATGTCCAAGAGTGTACATTAGTGTGAAGTTGCGATTTCCTCCATAGCTAGGTCGGAATAAGTTTTTCACTAGTGATTCTAGCTTGCGATCGCGCAGTCTCTCGTTTAAGAAGGTAATAAACTGTTCTTTTTCATGGGGGCCAACATAAAATACATCGTTGACTGTTTTAGTTTGCTCTAGCAATGGGTAGTATTTCTCGTAATTGGCAAGGCTGGAATCATCAAATACTATTATCTTCACAGCATGACCATTTGCCCAGAAATTCTCGTCATACTTTTCGATGGTCTGAGCTACATCTCTAAGTCGATGAGTCGGAATGACAAATATTGTTTCTTTTTGTCTCATAAATGCCTTGAGTTTTCTTTAATGAAGTTGCGAAAATTCAAATTCTTTTTAAACCTTTAAAAGGTGAAGCTGGTTCTTAAAGTACCAATCACTGCATCTTCGTTATTGCCAGCAGCTTGACCGGGATTGGTCAACCAAATCACACCGGGAGTGATAGAAATGTTGTCGCTGACGCGGTATCTGTAGAAGCCTTCAACGTGATAGGGGCGATCAGATTAAATGTTTTGTTTGAGTTCCCTCAAATGTTCCACCAGGTAAAGCTAATCTGCTTGCATTACTAGTCGCAATCCGAGTGTGCAGGATATCTTGACCTGTGAAGCTAGTTTGTAGGTCTAAACGTACCCTATCTTGGAAAACAGTGTTATTGGTATCGTTGCTGCCAAAGTTGTCGGTAACAGCGAAAATTGCCTCACCAACTAGCTTGGTTGTGGTTGAAAACTGATTTGCTTCTAGTTCAGCAGTACGTGCTTCTAGAGAATCTACTCGACCGCGCAGAGTTGCTAATTCTGCGGAGAATTCTTCCTGCAAACGCTGTAAGGTTGCCAAATCTTGTTTTGTTACCAAGTCAGCATTTGCTGTAGCAATCAGTTCATTAACTCGATCCAAACAAGCATTTAAACCTGCGGCAAATTCATAACGAGTCAATGCCCGGTTCCCACGGTAAGTACCATTAGGATATCCCGCAATACAACCGTAGCGCTCAACTAGAGATTGCAATGCCTGGAATGCCCAATCAGTTGGCTGTACATCAGAAAACTGAGAAACTGATGTCACCTGAGACAGTGAATTTTGGTTGTCGGTTTTGCTGCTGTAATTCTTAACTTGTTCTAATACGTTATTTTCATCAGTTTTTGCTTGGACAATTAACTGCTGATTAACTTTTAGTTCCTCTGTTTCGGCTTTTATCTCTCTAGATAAACCTATTATTTCAGCAGCGATTGCATTACCATATCCTAACACAGTTGTTCCTAACAAGACTGGAATTAACACCAGATTTTTCCACAATAAATGACACATTTTTCGATTTTACTCACACCTTTTTTGTACAGATGACGCAAGTAGTTGATACTAAGGATTCTTCTTCCAGATTTTTTCTAAGGTTTCAATTTGCTTTTTTCTTTGAGGAGTCATATTTTGCTCGACTTCAGTTGTCACTTTTTGAACTTTTTCTAAGGTTTCAATTTCTCGGATGATTTCTACTGTTTGATGATTACGCTGTTTTTTGCACTTTCTATATCGCAGAAAGCAGCCTAAAATCATGCCAACAATCATGAAAGTAATAAAAACTCCAGCTAGATAGCCGAGATCATGGTCAGATTGATTCGTTGATTTTGTCTGACTTGGTTGGACGGTGATGGCAACAGAAATTTGACGTAGATTAATAAATTGAAAATTCATAGCTATCTGAAGATTATTTTTGATGCAAAACTCGTGAAAATTTTCTTAGAAGTATGCATCTATGGAAATCAGTAATTAATCTCCTTTATTTATGTTGAAGTTGCAGTCTTTAACTTGATAGCAACTCAATTCGGTTGTTTTACTTTCTTCCTGCATCAAAAAATTCCTGGAAAGTTTTCACTAACTCGACTTTTAAATTGTGATAGTTCGAGTTTGTTTCCATTGCCCAAGCAAGACTTACTATGGTAGAAGCGATCGCAGTTAAAACTATCTGGTGCATTTTGTTTGATTTGTGTGTTGTTTCCTTAGAAACCACAGGAAATATCTTCTCTCGTACAGGAAGCGTAGCCGCAGCCGCAGCCAGACGCGGGGCTAAGAACGCAGCTACTTTTCGCGCCAGTTCTGCACCTTCAGTTTTAGCAGGTAAGTAATGCCAAGTTCGTGTCTTAGGGTCAAACATGGTAACAGATGCGACAGAACTATCTGCAAACGAGGTTACAGAAGCAACTAAATCCGCTTCATGCATCAACCCAAAGTAAGGAGTTTCAAAATTGTCATCATCTATGTCTGTGTCGGTAGAAGGTTTTGATAAACCATCAGAGCGTTTTGGTAAACTATTCAAATCTAAAAACACTTCTGCTACTGATTGGTAGCGTAATCTAGTTGCTGGTTGTACTAACTTGCAAAGAATCTTCTCCAAAGATGGACTTATCGGCTCAACCAAGTATGAGCGCCATATCCAGGCATCTTCACTGCAATCGTATAGGTCAAAGGGGGACATCTGGGTGAGCAAGTGTAAACAAGTGACACCTAAGCTGTAGAGATCGCTGGCAAACGTAGCTTTGCCTCGAATCTGCTCAGGTGCTGCATATTCGGCACTGCCAATCAGAGTTCCGGTGTGTTCCCATCCGCCAGTAATATGTTTAGCAGCCCCGAAATCTACTATAAATAATTGACGTTGGGAATTCCTCTGGCAACGAATAATGTTGGCAGATTTAATATCACGATGAATCACCTGATGGGCATGAACAAATTGCAACACAGGCAACAAATCGTCAAGCAACTGCCGAATTTCTGCTTCACTGAATGCTCCTGCTTGGGCCAACTCCTGTTCTAAAGTTTGTCCATCAACCCATTCTTGGACTAAATACTGCTTACCGTCCTCCTCAAAAGTATCTAGAAGTTGCGGAATCTGGGAATGTTTACCGAGTTGAGCTAAACGCAGAGATTCTTGCTGAAATAGATCAGAGGCTTTTTGGTTATGGTAGATAGTCTGAGATTGTGGACAGAATTGTTTGATGACACATAGTCTGGTTGCTGAATAACCAGAAGATTGTTGATGTTTTGGGTATTTCTCGTCAATAGAGAGAAAGGTTTTCCCAAAGCCTCCTTGTCCAAGGGGTTTAAGGATACGATAGCGCTCATTGAGTAGATTGTTTGACTGACTAAATCCAGAATCGCTATTTTTCTCTAGAGGCTGTGGGGATTTGTCGGTATGGGGAAAACCACTGCACATACAATGGATTACTCCTTAATTTGCAGGATTTTAAGTAATATGCGAAAAACGACCATTTCCCAGAAAGTGCTCGCCTGAGGTTGCCTTTGTGATATTTCTCCCACTATTGCCTCCTATACGTCTAGTACCACCACGTTCATGTTGAAACAGTTTTAGTTGTTGAGCGTCAGTAACTAAACTACTGTCTGGCAATATGAGGAATTCCCTAGTCCCTACTAACTGTCTGATTAACTTGCAGACTTTAATCCATCTAGAGCTAGATTCAATTTCAACACGTTGATACCAGGCTCACCAAAAATACCAAGAAAGCGACCATCGGTGTTTTGAGCAATCAAAGTTTCTAGCTGCTGAGGTTGGAGTCCTCGTGCCTTGGCCAAGCGATCAATTTGCGCTTCGGCGGCTTCAGGGGTAATGTGAGGATCAAGGCTGGAACCAGAGGTGTAGACTAAATCGGATGTAGGTTGTATACCTGCTGTTTTTAGCCGATTCAGATCCCCTTCAACTCGTTTGCTAGGGTCAGGGTCATCTTTGCCTTTGATGCGTTCTAACAATGCAGAATTACTGGGAGCTAGGTTGCTAGCACCAGAAACTCCTGTTTTTAAGACTCCAGCATCATCTTTTTTCGGATCGGCGGTACTGTAGCTGGTGGTACTAGGACGACTGTTAAAATAACGGTCAGAAGTAAAAGGTTGACCAATTAAGGCAGAACCCACAACTTGACCTTGAGCATTTTTAATCAGACTACCGTTAGCCTGCCCTGGAAACACAAGCTGCCCCAAGGCAATCATCGCAAACGGATAAATAATTGCGGTAATCACCCAGAGTACTAAGGTAGAACGAATTGCTCTGCTAGCTTCGCGTGCAAGACTCATTAGAATTTCTCCGGTATAAACATTACAAAAAACAAATAAATAGAAAGACTCAACGTTACTAGTCCTAATAATCCTAATGCCCAAGCTTGTGTGCGGGAAAACTGTTCATCAGTGGCAGCATAAACAACAGGCGCTATCACAAGGTTGAAGCATATTGCTAAAAATAAATACAGTGGCAGCTTTTGTTTACGACATTGCGACCAAATTTCGGTGACTTCTTCAAGTATCTGGACAGAGACTTGCGGTAGAAGAAGGGGGAAAATATTTAGACGAGTAGGTTTCATAGTAGTTTTGAGTAGTTAGAAATTAAGACAAAGGCAAGATGACATCAATGATTTTAATGGCGATGAAAGGTGCAATAATGCCGCCCACACCATAAATAAGAATGTTGCGTCTTAATAGTTGATCCGCCGTCAGGGGACGAAACTTTACCCCTTTGAGTGCTAGAGGAATGAGTGCAGGGATAATCAAAGCGTTGTAAATTAGCGCTGAGACGATCGCAGATTGGGCACTTTTTAGTCCCATAATATTCAATGCACCAATACCAGCTGCCGCAAAGATAGTGGGAATAATGGCAAAATACTTAGCGATATCATTAGCAATGGAGAAAGTTGTCAATGCCCCACGGGTAATCAGCAGTTGTTTACCAATAGTTACCAAATCAATCAGCTTAGTGGGGTCAGAATCTAAGTCCACCATGTTGGCAGCTTCTTTAGCAGCTTGCGTACCAGAGTTCATTGCTACACCGACGTTCGCTTGAGCAAGGGCCGGTGCATCATTAGTACCATCTCCGGTCATTGCTACTAGCTTACCCTCAGATTGTTCAGCGCGAATCACATCAATCTTGTCTTCCGGTGTTGCTTCGGCAATAAAATCATCAACCCCTGCTTCTTGGGCAATCACACCAGCCGTAATGCGGTTGTCACCTGTGAGCATGACGGTACGAACACCCATCCGTCGCAGTTGGTCGAATCGTTCCCGCAAACCGGGTTTGACAATATCCTTAAGATATATAATGCCAAAAATTTGGTCATCTTGACAGACAGCCAATGGCGTGCCTCCTAACCCGGAAACTCGTTCATAGGCTGCGTCTACGTCACTGCCAACATTGCCACCACGGGAACGGACAAACCCTTTAATGGCCTCCACTGCACCTTTACGCACTTGCTTACCATTAGGTAAGTTTGTACCACTCATCCGGGTTTTAGCGGAAAATTCTATGCCTTCTGCTTGATTAATATTGAAATCTACACCAACTTGGAAATTTTCCGATAGTTTGACAATTGACTTACCTTCGGGAGTTTCATCAAACACGCTAGCAGCGCGGGCAACTCGTGCTACATCTTCTTCTGTGTAACTATTGACAGGAATAAACTCATCAGCCATACGGTTCCCCAAGGTGATGGTGCCTGTTTTGTCCAATATCAGTGTATTGATATCACCGCAAGCTTCTACTGCTCGACCAGAGGTGGCGATGACGTTAAACTGGGCAACCCTGTCCATGCCAGCAATACCGATCGCACTCAGCAAACCGCCAATAGTGGTGGGAATTAAAGCTACCAACAGTGAAATTAGGATAGCAACGCTAGCGCCTGCACGTAAACTATTTCCCGCTTCTGGCCCAAACACAGTGCTGATAAAGCTAGCAATGTAACCGACAAAAGGAGGCATGGTTGCCACCACAATCAAAAATACTTGCGTCAGTACAGCTAACAATACTGTTAAGGCAATCTCGTTCGGAGTTTTAGTCCGTTCTGCTCCTTCCACCAAAGCAATCATCCGATCAATAAAGCCTTGACCAGGGTCAGCAGTAATTCGGATTGTCAACTCATCTGAGAGCAGACGTGTACCTCCTGTGACTGAGGTGGAAATATCTGTGCCTGGTTGCTTGAGTACTGGAGCAGATTCTCCAGTAATTGCCGACTCATCCACTGAGCCAATACCCTGAAGCACTTCTCCATCGGCAGGAATCATCTCATTGGCAATCACTTTTACCAAATCGCCCCGCCGCAGCTCTGTGGAATTAACTTTTTGAGTGGAACCATCAGGGAGAACTTTATTGGCAATCGTATCAGAACGTGTTGACTTTAAAGATTCTGCCTGTGCTTTACCTCGTCCTTCGGCGATCGCTTCGGCAAAGTTGGCAAAGACAATTGTGAAAAAAAGAATGAAGGTAATCAAACCGTTTAACAGGCGTTGTTGATTAACATCTGCCTGAATCGTGCCAAATAAATTTGGGTTAAGCGTAACCAGGAAAGTGACAATTGTCCCTACCCAGACAATAAACATGACTGGGTTCTTGACAGCATTTCGGGGATTGAGCTTGATAAATGACTCTTTAACTGCTCTTTGATAAAGTCCCCGCATATCTGCTTTGGGAGTGTGTCTGCGCGATTCACGAGTTCCTCCTTGAGGAACACGAGGCGGGCGCGGTGAAGAAGATGGGTTGATATTGGTTGTCATATTAATTCGTAATTTGTAATGACGCTCGATAACTTGCTAACGTAATACTCGCCTCCGGCGAGAAGCAAGCTACGTAATTAAGACACATTGAATACAAGCTGTTTCCAATACTTTCTCCTATGTGAAGTGAAAGACATTCTGTCCTATATTCAGTGTCATAGATTAAATTTGGTTGGGGACTGGAAAATAAATAATGCTCCCCTGTCCCCAATCCTCAGTTAGCCGATACCTTTAGCAATCCAAAAGGCTTCACTGATCGGGCCGAACGCCAGTACCGGGAAGAATGTCAGTGCGCCCAGAATCAAAATTACACCTGCGGTTACGCCTGTAAATAGTCCGGTGTCGGTTCGCAATGTCCCAACTGTGTAGGGAATCTGTTGTTTGTGAGATATACTATCAGCGAGTAAAAGCAGACCGATAATTGGGACATAGCGTCCTGCTAGGAGGCTAAAGCAAGTACTCAGGTTCCACCACAGTGCGTTTACGGTAGTTTCTGCACCTGTAGCGATCGCTATTGGTGATGGCTGAGAATCTCCCAAACCTTCAAATCCAGAACCATTGTTAGCAGCAGCGGAGGCATATTCGTAGATGACTTGAGCAAAGCCGTGGAAACCGGGATTGCTAATTCCTGCTAATTGATCGGGAAAAGCTAGGGCTATTCCCGCCGGAATCAAAATGGCGATCGGGTGAACTAAGAGAATCAGAAAACTAGCAAGTACTACCTCGCGCTTTTCAATCTTGCGCCCGAGAAATTCCGGCGTGCGTCCTACCATCAATCCTGTGGCAAATACAGCCAGAATCAGGTAAGCAAAGAGGTAAGCTGTCCCTGTACCTTGTCCACCCCAAATAATTTGCAAGAACATATTGGAAAGGGTGACAAAACCACCGTTGGGCATGAAGGAGTCGTGTAAACTGTTGACTGCACCGGTCATCGTACCTGTCGTAACTGTTGCGAACAAAGCAGATTGTGCCCAACCAAACCGCACTTCTTTACCTTCTAGATTCGGTTGCTGACTTCCCAAAAGTGCATTTACAGCCGGGTTGCCGTTGTATTCCCCAATGGCATTGATAACGACAAATGCGATGAAAATCACACTAACCATGCCGTAGACTAACCAAGCTTGCTTAATGTTATTAGCAAATAAACCATAGGCGTAAATCATAGATGTGGGGATTGAAATCATCGCCACAATTTGAATTAAGTTTGTAAATCCATTGGGATTTTCAAAGGGGTGTGCTGAGTTTATAGCGAAAAAGCCGCCGCCGTTCTCCCCTAATTGCTTGATAATTTCAAAATGGGCAACAGGGCCAAGAGCGATCGCTTGACTGATGTTAGGGTCTTCTAAGGTGGAAAAAACTGCTGGGCCTGCAAGCGTTTCTGGAACACCAACTGCGATCATTGCAATCGCACCCACAATACAAATGGGTAGCAAAATCCGCATAATCGCGCGGGTCAGGTCTACATAAAAGTTCCCTAGCGGTCTACCTGTCAACCCACGAATAAAGGCAATGCCTACTGCAATACCCGTTGCTGCTGAGGTGAACATGTGATAACCCAGTCCCCACATTTGGCTGGCATAGCTCATGTAGGTTTCACCAGAATAGTGCTGCTGGTTGGTATTAGTAATGAAGGAAATAGTCGTGTGCAGTGCTGTATCCCAGGTTGGCGCACCTACTTTTGTGGGATTAAAGGGTAGCCATCCCTGATTCATGATGATGAAGAATATTAGTAATCCCATCACTATGTTGCTGTACAAGATGGCTCGTGCATACTGCCAGCCCGTCATGTTTTCTCTAGTTGGAACGCCAATCAAGGAATAAAGTACTCGCTCAATCGGGTTCAAAATTGGGTCAAGAAAAGTGCGCTGTTCCAAGAAGACACGCGCTATGTATCGTCCGAAAAAGGGAGTAATCGCTACTATAATTAGTAGCGTTAAGGCAATCTGAATCCATCCTTGTAACATAAGTTATTTTAAATCCAACATTAGTAAATTTGAGATTTCTATCAAATAGTCTGTTGCTATTAATTCAAAAACTAATAAATCGCTGAGGTGATATCAAAAAATAAATCATCTTGCCTTCTAGCCTGTGAGCTGCAATAGTTTAACGCACCATTATTATTTCATTTACGGTGCATCACAGCGTTACACATAAAACCTTTATCTATTAGAAATTTGTTGATTGTAAATCTCTAATAGATAATCACCTGCTGCTTTATTAATTAACGGCAAGCTACAAAATCAGCAACCTTTTTGTCAACAATAGGGGATAGGGGGTAGGGTGTAGGGAAGATGGCATTGGTCTAGGCTTGGAACCCCCACCAATGCAAACCAGAGTGAAAAGACGGGGCTTGTGACTCACTGGTTGTTGGGGCTGTCTATGCAGCCCACACCCCACACCCCAAACCTGCAACCCCGCCCCAACGGGGCTTGGTCAAATTTTATACATTACACTTCATAAATTTTTAAGTTGTACTCAGTCCTTATCAGCTTGTCTTATTTTACATCATTGATTAATTTGGCAGAAAATACAAGAGATAGAAAGATATAAAAATCAGCTGATTTTTTTATATCTGGCGTTTAGATGAATATATATCAATTGTTTATTATGTTTAGAAAATATCTAAACACTAATTTTGAACTGAAAGTAATACAACTGGTAGATATAAAGGCTTAGTATCTTTGTTACTAGAAGACTCCGATTTGATTTTTGAATACATACTGAAACTGAAAAGCCTGTTTTATCAAGGTTTTATCTGAAATATTGTTCAGTAATCAGACAGGAGTCCTATATCCGGAGTTTTGATTGTGAGACTAAACGACAAGATAATCAAACCTTCAATAATATTTTAACAAATAAACACATAATTAAAAAAAGAATATAAAAATTTAGTTCCTAAGCTAAATGTATATTTTTCATCTAAACATTGCCGGAAATATTGCGAAGGTAGTAAACTTAATTAAAATCAAAATATAAATCCAACTTTTGCCTATTTTATAGTTATTAATTTCTGTTTAAATTTATGTGATTAACAAAAGATTGAGTTAATAACAGGTATTAAATGGTATTACTTCAAGCCAAGTCACTATTTAGAAAGCCACATTTTGTGAAGTTTTCAGCCATTTTGGGGTTGTTTATCGTTGTTATACTTATGGAGTTTTCTACGCCTACTGATTACGTATTTGGGTATCTTTATGCTGGGCCAATATTGTTGTCAAACTCCTGGTTTGGGCGGATTGCAACCTTTCAGGCGACAGTCGTTGCTGTGTGCTTAACCATTTTGAATCTCTGGATTCCAGGGAGTGAAGTAATTAAGGCATCCACAGTTGCAAGTCGAGCGATCGCTTCGATGGCGTTGATTGTAACAGGTGTTTTAAGCGATCGCATTCATCGTTCACAAGATGCAATTGTGCAACAGCAGGTAAAGCTAGAAGCACAGGAGCAATTGGTCGAATTGCGAGAGGACTTTGCTTCTACACTCACCCATGATTTAAAAACACCCTTGCTCGGAGCAATTGAAACAATCAAAGCATTTCAACAAGAAAAATTTGGCCCAGTCTTACCAGCCCAGCAAAAAGTATTAGCAACAATGGCACGCAGCCACGAAACTTCCTTACAACTAGTAGAAACTTTGTTAGATATCTATCGCAATGATACTGAAGGCTTAAAGCTAGACTTAACACCTGTGGATTTAACTTCCTTAGCAGAAGAGGTAGCGAGTAGTCTCACTCAGTTAGCTGCCAATCGTCGCGTTCATCTCTCGGTTAGTTGTGGTGATTCTGATTGGCGACAATCACTGTGGGTTCAGGGTGATGCCCTGCAACTGCAACGAGTTTTTAACAATCTCTTGGTGAATGCCATTAATCATTCCCGGCGCGGTGGTCGGGTGGAAGTTGTCTTGGAGTCCCAGGCTTCCCATCAAGTAGTAAAAATTTTGGATACAGGTGCGGGTATCCAGTCTGAACAGTTTTCTCACTTATTTGAGCGGTTTTACCAGGGGCATAGCGATCGCCAAGCCAAAGGGTCTGGATTAGGGCTTTATCTATCTCGTCAAATTATAGAAGCTCACAAAGGTATAATATGGGCAGAGAATAGAGTACCAAGTGGTGCTATGTTTGCTTTCAAACTTCCCGTTTATCTCTTTCAATCCTCTCTAACTGTGTGAAATGTCCCCTACCTCAATCAAAATTCTCCTAGTTGTGGTTGTAGCTTTTCAAAAACGGTTAGTTAAAAGGAATTTGATTGCAGACGAGTAGCACCCTCAAAATTTTCCCATCTGTAAAAAGTCCAGAGATAAATAGTAGCTTAGGTGTGATAACTCCCGGTTCGCCCATTTTTTCAGAAGTTAGATAAAAGTGAGCAAAAGCGTAAAGGCAGAAATTATGTGTCAGTACTAAGAGTACGGTAAAACACTTTATTTACACTGAATAACGTGCGAATACGGACATCTACCTGGGTAGGTGTCTGTGTACAAACTTAGATGTAAAAATTAGGTTTGTTTTTATTTATTTAAAGTAACTTGCGCTTTTCTTCGTAGTTAAGAACAGATATTTTAGTGTTTCAGCCTTTGACGCTTGGGAAACGCAACTATTATTCTATTTAGGAGTAAGAGATTGACCATCAAGTTGAGTATAGATAGTAATTGTAAATCCAAGTAAAGCAAGAATACGCTGCTGTAAAGGAGAGAGATTAGCTAAATGGGCATAAACTTCATTTTTGGTCTCGATTAATATTAGTGTGATTTCTTGAAAAGTAGCTAAAATCAGTTCCGCAGTTGGGCGTGCAGTCTCTCGTTTCGGATTACCTGTATAAAGTCCAGCAAGCTTTTCTTCACTTGATTTAAGACTAGAACGTACCTGAAATTCTAATAATGTTAAGACACGCAAACCAATAGAAAGTAACCTAATTAAACCAGTAATATGGTCTTCACGTTGCAGGTAGATTGGTGTTAGCGACAAGGGAAAACCTTTGATCCTGGCAAATCCCCGCTCTGCCAAATACTCGCCTCTATAACAACGAACAGCTTGTTTAAGGGATAATAGAGAAGAAGCTTGATTAGTAACATAAACACGCCAACCCAACAAATTAATTGGGAGCATCCACTTTTGGCAGAAACACTCAAATAGCAAGTAAACCATTAAGATAAGCACAACGAACAGAGAGAATTTGGTTGACACTTTCAACATTCCACTGTGCGCCAGAAATTTTAATCCTGGCTCCAATCTGTTTAATTGCCGACTCGACTGCGCCAGAACCGATAGAACAGAGTTCTTCAGCCTGGTAATAGCTGTAGTTGACAATACGAGAACGATGTTTATTGAGATAAGTAATGAAATTTTTCACCTGTTTACCTCGGCAATGAATAAACAAAGCCTGAGTATTATCTATTTGACCTTGCCACAAAAAATTTTCAGCAGCTTTAAGCCGTTTTAAAGAACCACCAATTTTATAGAGATTTTCTTTGAGGTGATACCAATCTAAAATTTCCCAACGCTCAAAATTCTCTGGTTTACCAAATTCTCTCACAAGATTCCACACACCATCATGACCATCTCCTAAGCAGACTAACGGGTTAACCAGACGCTGACTATTGACATAATCAACTAATGATTGGTTGTCATCAAAAAATGCACCATAGTAAATTCCTTGTAGACGAACGGTTTTATAGTCTCGCCAATGACAGCCTGCTTTCGCTTGCCCCCTGAGTCGGATTTTTCCTCCATCTACACTAACTTCTGAAACTGCTTGTAATGCTAGCGGTAGTTGAAAATCTTGTGACAGCACTAGTTTTTGTTGCGTTGAGTGACCAACTTTCACTCCTGTTAATGCCTCAATCTCGATTTCTGCTTTTTGATATGATTCATTGGCTGATAGCCTCAAACAACACTTTTGAAGTAATGGACTTAACCTACTTCTTGCTTTTAAACCTAGTCTTTGTAGCTGTTTGGCTTTAAGAGTCAATTCCCCTACTAGGCTTTTAATTTTCCTGGTTTTACCAAATGATTGTTCCAGTTTTTTGTTCGATAAAAAAAGGGCTATTTCTGGGCTGACTAGTTCTAATACTTGACTGCAAACTGTTTTTTCTATGCCTTCGAGGTCTATCAGCTTACTTTTGTCTGCTTCTTCATACAGCAGTGTTGACAATTCTTGTAAGCAGGCTTTGATCCGTTCTTGTTTTTCTTGGTTCATTGTCAGCGATCGCACAGGGTTATTTCCCTTTATATTTTCCCATAAATGGTAAATCTTCCAAAACTGGATGCTCCCAATTAATTTGTTGTTTAACCGCTGATTCCAAAATATCAAAATCTAGATTTATGGATATTGACTCTATGGTTTTAGGCAATCTATCAAGATATCGCCTAGTCATTTTTTCATGTTTGGTAACTTGAAGATTAATTTCAAATAGCCCATTAGTACGATAACGTTTTAGAATTGCTGCTATAGATACTTCCCATTGGTCAACTGAAGTCAACTTTTTCTTGCCACGACACGGTTTTTTGAGTAGTTCTAGGGCATTTGAGGTTTTTTGTAAACGTGTACGCAAAGACTTTTCTTCTGTTTCTGCCATTGCAAAGGAACCAAAAGTGTTGAATGTTAAGAAAAATCCGATAAAAATAACCCAAAATATGGTA
>NZ_JABXKN010000093.1:0-15115 GCF_017115065.1 Nostoc sp. JL23 | reverse complement strand
TCGCGGCTACACAAACGAAGTCCGCCTACGCGGACTCAAAGGATTTGAAACCCACCTCCGTGGGTTTTGTTTGTATAGCTGCGAATTCCATGAGACTGTTGGCGAACTGCGATCGCTACCCTCAAAGCATTGAGATGTCGTAGCGCCTCACCCCGTAAATTGTGGTTTACATGAATTCGCCAACAGAGTCATTCCATTCGTTAGGGCAAACGTGTTTTTACGCTCATTGAGATGCTCCCTGGTTATTTACCTAAAAGTTGCTGTAAAGACGCAATAGATTATTTATTGCTAGAGCCTGAAAAAAGCAGATTTGTAACTTGTTCTAACACCTTTAATGCTGTTAATGAACCTCGAATCAACCGAGTAGCGGCAAAAGGTTGTCGAAGCATTGCGATCGCTAACGGCAAAGGGTTTAGAGAACCATCAGAGTTAATTGCTGGTGTGAGATCGGGGATATTATGCTGACAATCGTCGCTGACTACTCGCAGCATTGCCACTGCAACTCCAGCCGCATTGAAAAATTCTAAAGCGGTAAATCCTTCCATATCTACAACATCAGCCGCCAAAGTCTCACCTAAACGGTGTTTTTCGGATGCAGACCAAATTACGCGATCGCTTGTCAGTGATTTGACCAAAGATACTTTTTCTGATACTGAAGAGTGCAATTGTGTTGTAAAAGTGCGATCGCATTCTTGCTGTTTCCCCTGATAAACACAATCTTGATACAGGACAATATCACCAACTGTATAGCGATCGCTCAAGCTGCCACATATACCCATAACCAGCACTCTGGATTTTGGAGTCAGAAATTGTTCTTGTTGCAGGTATTTGAGTAAAGGCTTCATCCCTACAGGTATGGCTACTACTTTTGGGATGGAGGCAGTAATGCCGCTTAATCCGCGACACACGGCTTTATATTCTGCTCCTTGAGGCACCAGAATTGTGTTGATGGGCAAAAAATTAGGCACTAGCTCTCTCGATAGTTTTAAGTTTTAACGGTCAATTAATGTTTAGAGTAGTAGATGGGCATGGCGGGATTCTTCTTTACCTTGAAGAGCGATGTCTACGACGGGCTACGCCTACGCAGTTTGTAAAATTAGGTATCGCTCATCAACGCTGCGTAACCACTAACTAATGCTTGGATTAAAGATTGGGTCATATCTGAGTGACAATAAGTAATATTGCCGTTTGGTAGTAACCAAAATTAGCAAACCGAAGATGATTGCTGTAGCATGACTAAATAATTGTGTCATCCACACGATAATTTTCCAAGATGGTAAAGCTTCATAACTCCAAATCCGCACGAGAACTCTTCAATATTTCCAAATTGGCGATTCAATTTTCGTGGCTGACAGTGAGTTTTTGGATTGCCGTAACGGTAGCTGGTGTTCTAGCTTTCAGTTCCCTTAAGTATGCCTTGTTTCCAGATATTACCTTTCCAGTGGTAGTTGTGAATGCTACAGCTCCCCTGACAACTGCCCTGGATACAGAAGCGAAGCTCACCAAACCCCTAGAAGAACGCCTCCGCTCTCTAGAAGGACTGGAGAATATTCGCTCATCAACCTATCCTAGTCAAACAGCTGTTGCCCTTTCTTTTGCCGTTGGGACAAATTTAGAAACATCGACCAAAAAGGTTGAAACTGCCCTCAAGCAGTTGACTCTACCTCAAGGAGCAACTGACAAAATCATTCCCCTGAATCTAAACGAGTCAGCCGCCATTAGCTATGCCATAGAGAGTCCTACACGGAATCTCAAAGATTTGACGAAGTTGGCACAAGATGAGATTGTTAGTGCGATCGCTAAATTACCAGGAGTATTAAAAGTCTCACTACTAGGTGCTGCTACGGCAACTCCTCCGTTAAATCCAGCGAATGCTAGTGCAACGGTCCCCCAAGGTGGGGCGACATTAGTCCGGTTTAACGGTGAAGATGCACTCGCATTTCAGGTAATCAAACGCGGTAGTGCTAATACTTTGGAAGTCGTGAGTCATGTTGAGAAAGAAGTTCAAAGGCTACGCTCTACCTTCAAAGATGTCAAACTCACCTTAGCTGCCACCCAAGCAGAATATATCCGTCAAGCCACCCAGTCAACAATCGATGCTTTGCTGGAAGCAGTGTTGTTGTCAATAGTGGTAATTTTTCCTTTTTTATGGAATTGGCGGGCAACTCTGATCTCTGCCTTAGCGATTCCTACATCTTTGCTGGCGACATTTATCGTCATGGCAATTTTCGGCTTCAACCTGGAAACAATCACCCTGCTGGCTTTAGCTTTGGTGATTGGTAGCATTGTTGATGATGCGATCGTGGATGTGGAAAACATCATGCGACACGTTGAAGATGGCGAAACTCCTCGTCAAGCAGCGCTTTTAGCGACAAATGAGATTGGGTTGACAGTCACCGCCGCCACTTTAACAGCAGTAGCAGTTTTTCTACCCATAGGTTTGATGGGTGGGGTAATCGGTCAGTTTTTCAAGCCTTTTGGCATCACTGTATCCGCGGCGATGCTTGCTTCTATGCTAGTTGCTCGGACTTTATCTCCAGTTCTAGCTATCTACTGGCTGAAACCTAAATCCTCACTCTCCCCACGTCGAGAAGCAAAAATCTGGGTAGCTTTTACTCAATTTTACGGAAATTTACTGAGTTGGTCTTTAAATCACCGGAAAATAGTTATCGGGTTAGCTGTCTTCAGCTTCATCGCAGGTATAGTTCTGATTCCACTAATTCCCAAAGGGTTTATTCCCAAACTCGATCGCGGCGAATTTAATATTGCTTATACGGCTCCTTTGCCGAGTATTCCTAGTGGAGCTGAGGGGCAGGGGGGCAGGGGGGCAGGGGAACAGGGGAGAAATTCTATTCCCCAGTTTCAAATTCCCAATCCCTTGAACGATTCTCTAGAGGTTGCGAAGAAACTAGAAAATGTAGTCAGAAAATCACCGGCAGTTGAAACGGTATTTACCACTGTTGGTTCTCGTGAGGGTGAGCCGAATAAAGGGATACTATATGTAAAGTTAAAGGGCGATCGCACAATCACAACTGCGGAATTACAAGACCAGTTGCGCTTTTCATTACCTACTCTTTCTGGGGTAAATACTAGTGTTGAAGATATTCAATTTGTCGATTCTGGTGGTCAAAAACCCCTGCAAATAGCATTACAAGCTGATAATCTCCAAGCTCTGAGCAAAGCAGTCAAAGCGATTAAAGAAAGGATTCAGAGGCTACCGGGATTCGCTGATGTCACAATTACAGGTGAAACGAATCCACAGGGCACGATTTTTCAGATCGAGCGTCTGAATAATCAGCGCGTAGCATACATCAGTGCTAATCTTGGCAAGGATCTGTCTTTGGGTGATGCCACTGACAAAGTGGTAGCTGAAGCAAAGGCGGTATTACCCTCTAATGTTTCCTTAAATTTAGGGGGAGACTCTGCCCGTCAAGGTGAAGTGTTTAGCAGTTTCGGCACTACTCTGGCTTTATCTGCCCTGTGCATTGTCATAGTACTAATTTTACTGTTCAAAAGCTGGGTAGACCCTCTGGTGATTGGTGTTTCTTTGCCTTTGGCACTTGTGGGAGCGATGTTGGCGCTACTGATTACTAAGAGCGATTTTGGTATGATCTCATTGATCGGTTTCGTCTTTTTGCTAGGGCTGGCAAATAAAAATGCCATTTTGCTTGTAGATTATATCAACCAGTTACGCAACGCTGGCTTAGACCGTACCCAGGCGATCCTCAATACCGGACTAGTACGCCTCAGACCAATTATGATGACCACGGCCTCCACTATTTTAGGGATGTTACCGATCGCATTGGGTTTTGGTGCTGGTTCCGAATTGCGATCGCCGATGGCTGTAGCGATCGCAGGTGGACTAGTAACTTCAACTATCCTCAGCTTGATTGTTGTGCCGGTAGTTTACACCATTTTGGATGATTGGTTTCCCCGATTTAAGAAAAGGGGGGCAGCTTGATGCAGGTTTTTGTCACGGGGGGTACGGGTTTTATTGGTGCCCATTTGTTACGGTTGTTGTTGCAACAGGGTTACACAGTTAAAGCGCTGGTACGCTCAAGCAGCAATTTGGAAAATCTACGCGGTTTGGAGGTGGAAATTGTCAAAGGCGATTTGAACGATCCAAATCTCTGGCAACAAATGAGAGGTTGTCAATATCTATTTCATGTGGCAGCTCATTATTCCCTCTGGCAAACAGACCGAGAATTACTCCATCGTCACAATGTCCTGGGTACGCGCAATGTGTTGGCAGCAGCTCGTAAAGCTAATATTGAACGCACCGTCTACACGAGTTCGGTTGCGGCAATTGGGGTAGGATCGTCAGGGGAAGTTGTGGATGAAACACATCAGAGTCCGTTAGAAAAGTTGGTGGGTGACTATAAAAAGTCTAAGTTTTTGGCTGAACAAGAAGCTATGCAAGCCGTTGCTACAGGTCAGGAGGTAGTTATTGTCAATCCCAGCAGCCCCATTGGCTCATTGGATATCAAACCTACCCCGACGGGTGATATAATCTTGCGGTTTTTACGACGGCAAATGCCTTTTTACTTAGATACTGGTCTAAATTTTATCGATGTGCGAGATGTGGCATGGGGGCATTTACTGGCTTTGCAACGGGGTAAATCTGGCGATCGCTATATCTTAGGTCATCAAAACCTCAGTCTCAAAGAACTACTCGAACAACTTGCCGATATCACAGGTCTTAGCGCACCTCAACGAACAGTACCCGCTTGGTTGCCCCTGAGCGTTGCCTGGGTTGATGAAAAGATTCTCGCACCATTAGGAAAATCGCCCTCAGTACCATTAGATGGCGTTCGGATGGCGAAACAACCTATGTATTACAATGCTTCAAAGGCTGTCAGAGAATTGGGTCTACCCCAATCTTCGCTGAACGTCGCACTCAAAGATGCTGTGGATTGGTTTGTTGCTCAGGGATATGTCAACCCCTCTGGGAAATTCAAAATTCAAAATTCAAAATTCAAAATTGAAGACCCCACAGATAAATCTTGGGGTTGAGAAAGTGGTGCATTTATCTTTAAAAGAGGAGCGATCGCAACAATGGCAGTTAATTTACAACAAGCTATGGATATTGGGAAGTATCTTGTTACACAGCGTTTGAAAGGACGTAAACGCTTCCCCTTAGTACTGATGTTGGAACCTCTTTTTCGGTGTAATCTCGCTTGTACTGGTTGTGGTAAAATCCAACATCCAAAGGAAATTTTAAAGCAAAATCTCACCCCAGAACAGTGTTTTGCCGCTGTGGAAGAGTGTGGCGCACCGGTTGTCTCCATTCCTGGGGGAGAACCTCTGCTACACCCCCAGATTGATGAAATTGTCCAGGGATTAATTGAGCGCAAGAAATATATTTACTTGTGTACCAATGGTTTGTTATTAGAAAAGAGTCTGGATAAGTTTCAACCTTCCCCTTACCTGACTTTTAGTGTGCATTTAGATGGAATGCGGGAGTTACACGATCAGTGCGTAGATCGTAAAGGTGTTTTCGATATCGCTGTCAAAGCCATTCGCGCCGCTAAAGCTAAAGGCTTTCGTGTTACCACTAACACCACTATTTTTGAAGGTACTGAACCTAAAGATATGCAAGAGTTCTTTAACTTTCTGGAAACACTAAATACTGACGGGATGATGATTTCTCCCGGCTACAGTTACGAGTGGGCACCAGATCAAGATCATTTTCTCCATCGCGAACAAACCCGCGCCCTGTTCCGAGAAATTCTGGCTCCCTACAAAAGTGGCGAAAAAAACTGGAACTTTAATCACAATCCGTTGTTCCTAGATTTTCTCACTGGTGAGAAGGACTACGAATGCACACCTTGGGGTAGCCCTAGTTATAGTGTTCTCGGTTGGCAAAAACCTTGCTATCTGCTAAACGAAGGTTATTACTCTACCTTTAAGGAATTACTCGCACAAACTGACTGGAGTCAATACGGACAGAAGAGTGGTAATCCTAAGTGTGCTGATTGCATGGTTCATTGTGGCTATGAACCCACCGCCGCAATGGATGCAATGCAGCCGCAAAATATGGCGCGTGCCCTTGGTAGTGTTTTTGGCAGGAATTAGTAAGTAATGAAGAGTGCTGTTAGCGATAGCAGGGCGTTGAGCAAGTGCTGAGTTAAAAGACCGCCCACAAGGGGCGGGGCTTCTAATAAGTACATAAGTACTGAGTACAATTAAGAATTACTCAGTAATCAGCAATCAGCATTGAGTAGGGTGAATGCTACATATTAAAGGGTGCGATGCTTGCGGCGGGCTACGCCTACGCACCCTTTAAGGATTCTGATTGCACTGAAATATACCTAATAACATAGGACTTACGCATTGACGGAAAAGCCGAAATGGCAAGTATGCTTTTCAGGGTTTTTAGCTAGATTTTTCAGCGCAACTAACAAAGCATGGTTTGCAAAAGCCTGAAACGACCTATTTACGTTAGTACACAAGATGATTCGTTTGTACAGTGCGTAGGTCCTATAACATTACGAGAAGAGTGAAATGAGGATGCTTATCTAGAGATATTGCGATCGCTCCTCAGCCAATTTCGCCGAAATTCATCAGGAAAAATACTCATGCCATTTGTCTCTATTTGTAACCTGCAAATGTATTATGAGATTCGTGGCACTGGTCAACGCCTACTCTGTATCAGTGGTACTGGAGTACATTTGCAGCGATCGCCGACTATTTTTGACTCACCGCTAGCCCCACACTTTGAAATTCTAGCCTACGATCAGCGTGGTCTGGGTCAAACCTCAAAACCTGATATTCTTTACACCATAGCAGATTACGCCGCCGATGCAGATTCTTTGTTAAATGCAGTCGGGTGGGAAAACGCTCATATCATTGGAATTTCCTTTGGGGGTATGGTAGCCCAAGAGTTGGCACTGCGCTATCCGCACCGCGTTAAACGTCTTGTTTTGGCTTGTACTAGTAGTGGTGGTGCTGGTGGATCGTCATATCCACTACATCAACTCGTTAACCTACCTAGCGAAGAACTAGCCCATCGGCAAATCACAATTGCTGATACCCGTTGGCAAGAGGAAGCTTGGCTCTCTAGCAGAACGACACAATTTCAGGAATTAGTGAAGCTGACACTAGCAGTTTCTCAAGCGAGTACAGACGAACCAAGTCGTGAAGTTGGGCGTCGTCGCCAGCTTGAGGCTCGTGCTGCTCACGATACATATAATCGACTTTCTCAACTGCGTATTCCTGTCTATATCTGCGGGGGTCATCACGATGGCATATCTCCTCCCGCCAATCTCGAGGCAATGCACAAACAGATAGCAGGTTCGTATTTAGAGTTTTTTAAGGGCGGTCATGGCTTTCTTTACCAAGACCCCCAAGCATTCAAGCGCGTTATTGCCTTTCTCCAAAATAAATTTGAGTAATTTTACATAAGACTTGAAGAAGAATTCAGAATTCAGGAGCGTCTCAGGCTCCGCTTTGCCTCCAGTCAGAATCAAGCCGCTCTGGTGCGATGCTGCTCTATCAGCGGGGGTTTTAAAGCCTCTTGTTCAGACGCTCGATGACTCGCTACCGCTGCGCTATCCGCCAGTCGTACATAATTCATACTGAATTCCTGACTCCTGAATTCTGTTTGGATAAATACAAAGTGACAGTAACTACAACACCTATTGCCCTACAAGAGCAGCGCTCGGCTCATAAACTAAACAAAGACCAAAGTATGAAGTTATGTAAATAAATTTCACAAACATAACAATAATTTGTAATAAATTATGATGCGGCAGCATTGTATAAAGAGAACTTGGAAGTAAAAAACAACATCTTAATCAGGTTTTCCAGTCGTTCATAGAAGTTTGAAGTTTTTTAACAAAAGTTTTAATCTGAAAGCCTGGAGATCGTAAACTTATTTCTTGGATGTCTGTTTTAAACCTTTCGTAATTCGTCAGGCAGTGCTGACATCAAAAATCAACTGAACCATTCAGTTTTGAGTCCAATTATTCTTAACCAAGCAAATTAGGAGATTTAACGCAATGGTTTTAGATGCATTTGCAAAAGTAGTTTCCCAAGCTGATACACGCGGCGAATATCTCTCCGATGCACAATTGGATGCATTGAGCGAACTAGTCAAAGATGGTAACAAGCGTGCAGATGCTGTTAACCGTATTACCAGCAATGCGTCAGCTCTTGTTGCTGCTGCGGCTCGTGATTTGTGGGCAGAACAACCCCAATTGATCACTCCCGGTGGTAATGCTTACACCAGCCGTCGTGCAGCTGCTTGTATCAGAGACTTGGACATCATTCTTCGCTATATCACCTACGCTATCTTTGCTGGCGATTCTAGCGTGCTAGACGATCGTGCCCTCAATGGATTGCGGGAAACCTACTTGGCATTGGGAACTCCAGGAGCTTCAGTTGCTGTTGGTATTCAAAAGCTGAAACAAGCTTCTTTGGCAATTGTCAACGATACAAACAATATCACCAGAGGCGATTGCAGTGCATTGGCATCTGAAATAGCTAGCTATTTCGATCGCGCTGCTGCTGCTGTGGCTTAAGCCAAGCATTGCTAATGTTGACTAAATAATTGTCCATAGGACAAAACAAAATTTCAACCATAACGTTTGTAAAAGGGAAATACCAAAATGACAAAAACACCTCTAACTGAAGCAATTGCATCGGCTGATTCTCAAGGACGCTACCTCAGCAGCACCGAAATTCAAGTTGCTTTTGGTCGCTTCCGCCAAGCTCCTGCTAGCTTACAAGCAGCAAAAGCATTGAGCGCCAATGCTCAACGCTTGACCGAAGGTGCTGCTCAAGCAGTGTATAACAAGTTCCCTTACACCACTCAACAACAAGGCCCTAACTTCGCGTCTGATGCGCGCGGTAAAGGCAAGTGTGTACGTGATGTCGGCTACTACTTGCGGATTATCACATACGCTTTAGTTGTTGGTGGCACAGGCCCCTTGGATGATTTCTTGATTTCTGGCTTGGCTGAAATCAACCGGACTTTTGATCTGTCTCCTAGCTGGTACATTGAAGCTCTCAAGTACATCAAAGCTAACCACGGCCTCAGCGGCGATCCAGCTGTTGAAGCAAATTCCTACATCGACTATGTAATCAATACTCTAAGCTAGAGTGTTTCTTTAGCCCGGAGAGGAAATCAGCTCTTATGACAAGTGAGTTCTATGAGTTGTTTACCTCTCTGGGCAGTTTTTTCAGAAAAGCTAGCTGAAAACCCTGGAGAAAGAGGAACGTAGTTCTGTATTTTTTGCTTTAGAACAGGGATGAAAGCTGCCGACGTAGCACGGTATTTGCTACAACTTTGGGAAAGTTAGCAGCCCAGTGCCTCTTTTAAGCTACCGTCAATTGGCACAATATTTTTGTCAGTACAAGATTTAAAAACCTACCCTCGAACTGGGGGAAAGTATACGCCCGAAATAACGTTAGGAGATATCACTACGCCCTTGTGGCAGATGTGGTGAGGCAGCGAGCGCAATCTTCTCTCATCTCTTACGAGACGCTACGTGTTCGCGGAGCGTTCCGTTCGCGGAGCGCCACGTTAGCGAGTCCGCCCCCTAGGGGAAAGCAAGCTACGCGCAGTGTCTGGCAGAGAACGTCTGGAGGTTTATCCCCGATAAGGGGCTGCCAAACTGATAAGGTGAGCCTGGGAACCTGTGGAAACAGGATATTAAGGCAGCTATGTCTTAGAAATCGCCTTATTTTACAGTAAGGTGAGTGTCAATTTCAAAAAGACTGTTAAAAGACTAGAAAAAAATTTTCTAAACAGTTTTCAGTTTTGCAGTTAAAACTGAGGAGGTTAAAGATGGCAGCTTTGGGACAAGCAGCAAGATTAGGGATTGGAGCGTTTGAAAATTCAGCACCAGTAGAACTACGCCCTGATAGAACAGAAGCAGATGTGGCAGTGGTTATCCGGGCGGCTTACCGTCAGGTTTTGGGTAATGCATATCTACTGGAAGGAGACCGTCTAGAGAGTGCAGAATCACTGTTGCAGCAAGGTGCAATCACCGTTAGGGGATTTGTACTAGCCATTGCTCAATCAGAACTCTATCGGGATAAGTTTTTCTACTCCAACTCCCAAACTCGGTTTATCGAGTTGAATTATAAGCATTTATTGGGGCGTGCCCCAGAAGATGAGTCAGAGATTTCGTACCATGTTGAGCTTTACAACTCACAAGGTTATGAAGCTGAGATTAATTCCTACATTGACTCATTAGAATATCAAGAGAGTTTTGGCGAAAATATTGTCCCCTACTATAAAGGCTTTAGAAGTCAAGTAGGACAGAAAAACGTTGGCTATAGCCGACTGTTCCAACTGTATCGCGGTTATGCCAATAGCGATCGCGCTCAAGGACAAAAACAAGGACGGCTAACTTGGGAAGTGGCTAAGAATCTAGCTTCACCCATTTACCCAGTCTCTGCTGGAGCCTTAAAAGGTCTCTCTAGAGGCGAACGCGGCGAAACATACCGGATCAGAGTGCTACAAGCAGCTTCCCCAAACTCAACTGTAGTACGGCGTGGGACTGCGGAATTGATCGTACCCTACGAGCAACTTTCTAGTAAATTGCAGCAGTTGAATCGCAAGGGTAGTAAGGTTATTAGCATTTCAGCCGTATAAATAGGGAATCGGGGGGAGTAAGGAGTAGGGAGTAGGGAGTAGGAAATTTCACCACTACCTAGTACAGACGGGATTAATCGCGTCTCTCCCCACTCCCTACTCCCCTTAGAAATTATTAATTACAAAGGGAAAATTACCAATGGCTATTACAACCGCAGCTTCCCGTTTGGGAACAGAACCTTTTAGCGATCAGGTTCCTGTAGAATTGCGTCCGAATGCAAGCAAAGAAGACATTGAGAGAGTAATTTCTGCCGTCTATCGTCAGGTGTTGGGCAACAACTACATATTGGCATCTGACCGCCTGACAAGCGCTGAATCTATCCTGCGCGATGGCAAAAGTACAGTGCAAGAGTTTGTGCGTCAATTAGCTAAATCAGAACTGTACAAAACCAAATTTTTCTACGACAACTTCCAAACTCGCGTCATTGAACTGAACTACAAACATTTGTTGGGTCGTGCCCCTTATGATGAGTCTGATGTCGTCTATCACTTAGACTTGTATCAAACTAAGGGATATGAAGCCGACATTGATTCTTATATTGATTCGCCAGAGTATCAATCTAGCTTTGGTGAAAATATAGTGCCTTACTATCGTGGCTTTAATACCCAAACAGGACAGAAAACTGTCGGATTTAGCCGGATATTCCAACTTTATCGCGGCTATGCCAGTAGCGATACCTCCCAACTCAAAGGCAAATCTTCTCGGCTTGCTAGCGAACTAGGTCGCAATAGTGCTTCCGTCGTTGTTCCTCCCTCTGGTGGTCCCTCAGGCTTTTCATACGTTGCTTCTGAAAAAGGCGTTACCCCCAACAGTACTTTTGGTGGTGCAGGAACCTTTGGTAAAGAAGGCAGACTGTACCGCATTGAAGTGGCAGGTGTTTTCGGAGCTGGCTATCCTAGCACACGCCGCGTCAATCAAGCAGTGATTGTACCTTATGAAGAACTATCTAGTTACTTCCAGAGAGTCGTAAAACAAGGTGGTAAAATAGCTAGTGTAAAACCCCTTTAGTGTCAATAGTCATTAGTACAATAGTCATTAGTCAATGTCATTATTAAAGGCAAAAGACTAATGACAATTTAGAATAGGGAATTAATTTTATGGTTGGGCCAATTAGTAGTAGAACGAGTAGTCGCTACTTTCGATATGAAGTAGTGGGTCTGCGCCAAAGCGAAGAAACTGAAAAAACCAACTATCCCATTCGTTCTAGTGCCACTGTGTTTTTCACAGTGCCTGAGAACCGGATGAATCAAGAAATGCAGCGAATTACTCGCTTGGGTGGCAAAATAGTTAGCATTCAGCCATTGAACGCTGAAGCTAAAACAAATAGCGAACAAAGCGATCCTCCTTCTTCATAATGAATTCTAGTCCGCAGAAATTTGAAGATTTATCACCGACAGGTAACTCTGGCGATGGTGAATCTTTAACAGTAGAGCAAGCGATCGCTAATCTTGAAAGTGCAGATTTAGGTCTGCGCTTTTATGCCGCCTGGTGGTTAGGTAGGTTTCGGATATGTGAAGCAGCTGCGGTTACAGGATTGATTAAAGCGTTAGAGGATGAAGCCGATAGAACACCAGAAGGCGGATATCCTCTGCGCCGGAACGCAGCTAGGGCTTTAGGGAAACTAGGCGATCGCCAAGCAGTATCACCTTTAATTGGGTGTTTAGACTGCTCAGATTTTTATGTACGAGAAGCGGCGGCACAATCCTTAGAAATGCTGGGCGATCCGATTTGTATTCCTGCACTAATCAAACTATTACAAGTAGGTTTGCAAGGAGAGCAGCTGATCTCACAGCCTGATTTATCTCAACCCTACGAAGCCATTTTAGAAGCCTTGGGAGCCTTGAGGGCGACTGAGTGTATCCCTTTGGTAAAACCATTTTTAGAGCATCCAATCGAATTGGTGCAATATGCTGCTGCACGAGCCATGTATCAATTAACCCAAGAACCAATTTATGGAGAACGGTTAGTAAAAGCTCTGGCAGGAGAAAAATTACAATTGCGTCGAGCAGTCTTAGCAGACTTGGGAGCGATTGGCTATCTACCCGCAGCAGATGCGATTGCCGAAACTCTTGCTGAAAATAGCCTAAAGCTAATTTCTCTTAAAGGATTACTAGAACATCAAGTTAAGCACACAGCAACAAGCACTTTGTCAGATGGTGCAATTAAAGTAATAAATTTAATGGACTTGCTGTTGTAGTCATAATTTCCCAGGCATTAGTTGTTATTAATACGTTTAAAAGAAATGTCTACCACACATAAACCCCCAACGCAACTGCAAAATCAGGGCTAGGGGGTTTATGTATGATGTCAACTACGGAGGACTTAAGCTACAATTGGCAGATCCCTAATGACCCATGACAAATTATTATGAATAACAGTGACCTTGCCCAAATATTAATTCGTGCTGTGGAAGAAGCAGACTCCTCGGATCGCTTATTAGACGCAGTTCAGGAGTTAGCGGCAGCTGGCATAGAGGAATCTGTTCCCACTCTGATTGCAGCTTTGGGCTACAACAATCCAGGGGCGGCAGTGGCGGCAGTAGATGGACTAATCGCGATCGGAGAAGCCGCAGTACCGTCACTATTGGAACTAATTGATGACTACAACTACAGTGCTAGAGCTTGGGCTATCCGTGCCTTAGCGGGAATTGGCGATGTTCAGGCGCTCGATACCTTGTTAGAGGCAGCAAAAACTGATTTTTCCTTAAGCGTGCGGCGAGCAGCTGCCAGAGGATTAGGCACTTTGCGCTTGCATCAACTACCTGCTGAGAAAGTGGAATCTGTTCAGACTCAGGTATTAGAGGCGCTATTACTAATTTCTCAAGATCCAGAGTGGATAGTGCGCTATGCAGCAGTGACGAGTTTAGAAACACTAGCGATCGCTATAGCAGTCACTTTACCCGATCAAGCATCGCGGATTACAAATCAACTTCAGCAAATACTCGATAATGATGCCGATCTGGGAGTTCGTACCCGCGTAAAATTTGCACAGCAAAAAATTCAACAGCAACAACATCAAGAAATCTTTGCACCGAAAAGAAAGCTAGAAGATGCTGAAGTGTCTGAAATACCTCATCGTGGTGGTGGCAGACGGTAAATTACCAGACACCAACCGCCCTTGCGGTAGGTGTTAGGTTCTCCCAATTCATCGGGGATAGCCTTCAGAATTCCCTAGTTTTATTGGTCTTAGATTCGCTTCTCCAATCGGGAGTCCTGGTTTCCAAGACCCAAATCTTTCTCGCAGTTTTTGTAAAACTAACTACGGCGATAAAGACTGAATTTCTGCCTGGATATTGCCACGAGCGCATGGTTCGGCAAACTCTGACATTAAAGGCGTAAAATAAATACGCGATCGCTGTAAAAATCTTTCTAAAACCTGTTGACGACCTGTAATATATTCTGCCTCTGCTACCCAGCCATATTCCTGACGAATAGCATGAGCGTATTCTTCATAATCAACTGGGTTAGTAGCCAAAATCGCTAAATCTGCATCAACTAGGACTTGGCTATCATAGTCATTCACCGCAGCTTGGTGGTCTTTAGTGTTCAGAATCAAACGGGTGACAGTAGTTATAATACTTTCTGGAATACCCAAATTACTCAGCAACTCAAAAGCATAGTCTGCACTTCGTTCTTCGTTATCTTTGGCTTCAGTGTCATACACTACATCGTGAAACCAAGCAGCTAGTTGAACAGCAGCTAGGTTGTTGGCATAGCCTTGCAAAATCTGAATTGTGCTAAGGACGCGATCGATGTGTTTCAGTGTATGGTAATAGCGACCAGGGGTAGAGTAAGCTTCAACCAAGAGATTAAAGGCTTTCTCTGCCGCTATCTGGTCAACGCCAAAGGGTTGGAGTGTGTGTTGCCAGTTATAAAATAAAATATCCATAAAATTTTCTGTAGGCATAGAGGCAGTATACCCATTCTTAGTATTGGAAAAAATAAGTACATACTGTTAAAACAGCAGTAGAAGACTTCAAGTAGAACCTCTCCTTCTAACTCCGCCAGGAGAAAGAGGGAAAAATTGTCCTCCCCTTACTTGCAGCAAGGGTTAGGAGTGAGTTCACGCGAATATATTTACAAGTTTAGGACTAGCCCTTTCAAGGTGACTCGTCAAATCTCTTATTTTTTCTCAGCGTTCTCTGTGCCTCTGCGGTTTAAAAGTGATTTATTTAACCGCTGAGGCACAGAGAACACAGAGAGAAGAGGAATTTATAGACTATAATTTTCACCCACCTTGAAAGGGCTGGTTCTAGAGTTATAAATCTAGTTATAAATCAATGAAACTTTGGACGCCCAATCAACATCTGGACAACGGAAGATTCATTATACAAATGGACGCTTTGGTTTTTCGGTGCAAAAGCGCATTCATCGAAGTCTGGGTGGCACTAGAAATTACGACAAAAAAATTTGGGAAGCTTTTGCTGATCGCGTCGGCTGGAAAAAAGATGGAGAATGGGTATTATATCATGTTCGGATAATCACTTATGATAAAAGTAGGGATGAAAACGA
>NZ_JABXKN010000069.1:0-15235 GCF_017115065.1 Nostoc sp. JL23 | reverse complement strand
GGCTGCCGTCGGCAGCCCCTTCATCCCCCCTTTAAAATGATTATCATTACTGTTGGTGGAATAGTTTATTTTATGGAAGTCCCTTACCCTGGGCAACTTAATCAGGTATTTTTGAACCTTTTAACTAATGCCATTGATATTTTGAGAGAATCAATAATCGGTTACCTGTTACCAGAGAGCAATATTATAAGGACTGGAAATAAACAATCAACAAATCATAATCCTCAAATCCGCATTGTTACTGAAGTTTTAGATAGTAATCAAGTAATGATTCGAGTTATTGACAATGGCTGTACCTGAGTTCGATGTAAGAAAATAAGCTACAAATAGCTGCTCATAAGAGTTAGAGGTTTTTTTTAGGCTTGAGTAATTGTCAATAATTTTAAGCTATTGATAAATAATTGCTAGTTAACAACTTCAATAAATAATTTTTTTAACAAAATCCTAAGTAATATTACCAGTAACCATCAATATCGTCCCAAAGCTCTGAGAATAAAGTAATTATTTCAGAGAGAGGAATAGATAATGGAATTAGAAAAGTTGTTTTGTGAGATAGATGATTTTTGTGTGATTTTTGAAGAAAATTTTAAGTCTAAAGTTATTGCCTCTCAAAAGCAAAAAAGAGAAAGAAAAAGTCAACTCTGTTTAAGTGAAGTCATGACAATAATAATTTATTTTCATCATTCTAATTATCGAAATTTTAAGAGTTATTATCAAGACAATCTGCTGAAACATTATCAAAAAGAATTTCCGTGCTTGGTAAGTTATAACAGATTTGTTGAATTAATGCATCAGGCTCTAATGCCTTTAATCTTATACTTAAATTCTCCCAAAGGAAATATTACCGGCATCAGTTTTATTGACAGTATATCTATTCCAATTTGTCATCCAAAGAGAGCGAAACGAAATAAGGTTTTCAGTGGCTTATCAGGTTGGGGAAAGAGTTCTGTCGCTTGGTATTTTGGTTTTAAGCTCCATTTAATCATTAATGATCAAGGGGAATTACTAGCTTTTCAAGTAACTCCTGTAAATACAGATGACCGAGTACCAGTTCCGACCTTAACTCAAAATTTATGGGGTAATCTTTTTGGAGACAAAGGGTATATTTCTAAAAAAGTGTGGTCAGAATTTTGGTCAAATAATATCAAGCTAATTACTCCCTTCAAGAAAAATATGAATAATAAGTTGGTTGAGTTGTGGGAAAAACTGATGTTACGAAAAAGGTCGTTAATCGAAACTGTTAATGACCAATTAAAAAATATTTCTCAAATTGTTCATTCTCGCCATAGAAGTGTTAAGAATTTTATGGTTAATCTACTTGCAGGTTTAATTGCTTATACTTTTCAAGAGAAAAAACCCTCTTTAAAGCTAGATAAAAATGAAGTCGAAAATTTACCTGCTTTGTTAGTTTAATCACTCTTTTTATTGAACTAAATTATTTAACTTAAATTTTCCAAAATAGCAGTTTTTGGATTAGTTTATTTTGACTATTCATTGTCAACAAGAATCACTAATTGATATAACATCGACTACGACTCATTTTTAAGCATTTCTGTCATGTCGAACTCAGGTGCTGTGGGATGACAGAAAAAGTCAGGCAAAAAATCTTTGACCCTTTCTTTACAACTAAACCCGTTGGTTCAGGTACAGGTTTAAGAATGTCAATTTGTTATCAAATTGTAGACAAGCATGGCGGTCAGTTAAAGTGTATTACACAACCACTTCATGGAACAGAGTTTTAGATCCAGATTCTGAGCAGGATCAAGTCCTTCTTCTGAATACTAACATTTATTTATTTTGATTTAATTGTATGCTTTTATGGGCTGAAAAAAGATTGCTCAGAAGCTAATAAAATTCTTGCTTGTTCTTGATCCAAGGGCTTTGAAAATAAGTAACCTTGTGCTTCTTGGCATTGTAGCAATTTAAGTTGTACTAATTGGTCAATTGTTTCTACCCCTTCAGCAACGACACTCATTCCTAAGTTATCGGCTAAAGTAACAATAGCCCGAACAATAGCGAATTGTTCAGTATCGCTATCAATGCGATTAATAAAGGAGTGGTCAATCTTGAGAACATCAATGGGAAATTTATGCAGATAAGCTAGAGATGAATAACCTGTCCCAAAATCATCAATACATAATTGCAAACCAAAAGCTTTAAGTTGCTTAAGGACGGAGGTAGCCTTTTCAGGAGAGGCAATAATTGCAGTTTCTGTGATTTCTAGCTTTAAGTTGCTAGGGTTAAGACTAGTATCTTCGAGAATTTGGCTGATTTCTTCAATTAGATGAGGTTGAGAAAAATGTTTACCAGAAAGGTTAACATTCACGGTCAAGGGCTTGATGGCAGGAAATTGTAGTTGCCACTGCCGCAATTGCTGACAAGACTCAGTTAGTACCCATTGACCAATTGGGATAATTAATCCAGTTTCTTCTGCTATAGGAATAAACTCGCCTGGAGAAATAAGTCCACGTTCTGGATGTTGCCAGCGAACGAGTGCTTCAAATCCTGTAATTGTTCCTGTTTTCATACAAATAATTGGCTGGTAGTAAAGGCACAACTCCTGTCGTTCAATTGCCCAGCGCAAGTCAGTCTCTAACTGCAACAGCGTTACTGCCCGATGATACATAGTAGTATCAAATACTATATGCCCAGTTTGACTCTCCTCTTTAGCACGGTAAAGAGCAGTGTCAGCATCTCGAAGTAAATCGGCAGGTTGAGCATATTTGTTTGTACCTAAAACAATGCCAATGCTAGCATTCGTAAATACTTCATATCCGCACAAGTTGAAGGGCGACTTTAATGCCTGATGTATATGTTCTGCGATGTGTGTGGCATCTTCAATAGTTTGAATATGGGAAAGTAAAATGGTAAACTCGTCTCCACCTAAGCGAGCAACAGTATCGCCAGGTTGGAGGCACTGTTGTAAACGTTGAGCAAGTGTTACCAATAGTTGGTCGCCAACTAAGTGTCCTAAGCTATCGTTGACGACTTTGAAACGGTCAAGGTCAAGGAATAAGACAGCAAACAAATCATCTGGATTACGTTTCATCTGTGCGATGGCTTGTTCTAGCTTATCTATAAATAAAATCCGATTGGGCAGTCCAGTCAGAGCATCATAAAAAGCATTGTGAACTAACTTTTCTTCAAGAAGTTTGCGCTCAGTGATGTCTGTTGCAATTCCATCGATACGAATCGGCCGACCACAAGCATTATAAATTAAATGGCTTCGGTTCAACAGCCAGCGTACCTGTCCATCAGGTCTAACAATTCGGTATTCTAGTTCTTGCTTGTCAATTAAGAATAATGCTTGAATGGCAGCATAAACTAGTTGCTGATCTTCCGGGTGAATAACTTCAAACCAAAGATTAGAGTTATCAAAAAATTCTGATGCAGAATGACCATAAACTTTAAAGGTAGCAGGATTGAGATAAAAAGTTTCAAAAGTATCAGCAGAAATTGACCAAATTACGTCTTCAAGAGAACATAAAATTCCATCCAAACGTTGTTTGCTTTCTTGGAGTGCAGCTTCTGCTAGTTTGCGGTCAGTAATGTTAGTAACCATTCCCAAGGCTCCAGCATAATTTCCCTGGTCATCTAATAACGGGGCACAAGAAATAATTGCCCAGAGGTCTGAACCGTCCTGGCAGCGGAATTTGAAATCGTGCGCTTCTTCAATACCTTGATGACGTCGTAAAAGATAAGCATTGGCTATTTCCACCCCTTCAGAATCCATAAAAGAAAATAGCGTCGCACCCAGCATTTCTTCAATGGTGTAACCTAACATTGTTGCCATCTGTTGGTTGACAAAAGTAGTGCGGTTGTCTTTATCGAGTACCCAAATTCCTTCAGTTGCTGTTTGTACAATGCGGCGATACTGTTCTTCTTGCTTTCGTAATGCTTCAAGAGCTTCTAGATGGTGAGTAATATCAGTTTGGATACCAATAAAATTAGTCAAAGAACCAGAATTATCAAACACCGGAGCTAAGTAGAGTTCATGGCAAAACGGTACATTATCCTTGCGGTAATTCCGTAAAATAACATGACATTCTCTTTGTTCTTGAATAGCACTACGTAATTCCTGAAGGGCTACTTGCTCTGGATCATTTCCTTGCAAAAAGCGGCAATTTCGTCCAATAACTTCACTGGCACAGTAGCCTGTGATCGACTCAAATGCTCGATTAACATAAATGATGGGATTATCTGCTTGATTGGGATCTGTCAAAATAATACCATTACTACTAGCAGCAATCGCACGTTCCATCAGATGCAAATCTACTTGTGGCTGTTCTAATCTTGAGACATTTTCAACCGTTTGGATACTTAGATTGTCGTCTGTAGTGCTTACAATAGAAGAGTTAACATCTACCAAGTTTGGCTGGCTGTGCGTGAAGTCAATGACATCTTTGATCGGTTCTACAGTATTTGTGAATAATAAATTCTCCTGCTGGATTTTTAACTGCTCAGTATTATTCGTAAATATGAATAGCGCCGCCAGTTTGTCTTCGTAATTAACAACCTTAGCTGAAATTTGTGCTTTAAAAGTATCACCGTTGTTTTTTTTGACTTCTACGGCATAACTATTGATGAGGTTGCCACTTTTAAGCTTGTTAACTAATTTAGTCCATAAAGCAGGCTGGGCATAAAGCTCAGGGATAATCTTGTCAAATGTTTGGCTTGAATCAATTCCAAAAAAAGGCGCTAGTAATTTGTTTTTAAAGAGAATTTGTCCGCTTTTCAGACATACAATTCCAATCGGAAACGGGCTAAGTTCCGTTAGCGAATAAAGTATCTGCTCCCAGTCTATTTTTAGCGGATTATCTGAAGCTTTCACCTCTGGCAACGAATCTTTACTCGTATAGCTACACCCCGTGATGTATTCTTCACTTAACAAAATCGGCTTTTTAGTAGGATTATTTGGCGTATACTGATTTTCGGACACATTCAAGTCAATAAAGTTTTTCAAGTTTGATAAATTCCAAAATAGTTTCAACCCTATATTCGGTGTTTTTAAGAAGCTGTAGCACAGTAGTTATATAACTCTTAAAATAGGGAAAATAGATGATTTTATTTTTGCTAGTCAATGTCAAAGCAATGGTAATTTTTATAAATTCTTAGCATTTATTACAGGTACTTAAACATTAAATAGTTTTTTTGGTCAGAATGTCCAGAAATTGTGGCTTTTAAGCATTGGGTTATAAAGTTTTTTTAACTACTTTCAATTTACCCTTTCAGATAGATAAAGTTACATTTTTTACAACCTCTTTACTTAAACGTAATACTTCTTAATTTTACTAAGAGTTTCTACCTAAGGCTGATACGACTTTTTAGCTTTGTTGCCTGATAGCAAATACTCTTTCGGGTTTGGGGTTCAGCAAACTTGGCACTACTGATAATTTCATCCTATTGAGTCAGTAGGTAGGCAGGAAAAAACCCAACTATGTGAAGATAAGTAAATACGGAGAATAAATTTACCGAGGTAACTAAAATATGGGCACTCGTTTAAGAGTCTTTCTGACTCGTGAGCAAAACCAAACCCTGTTCAATCTGAGAACAGCAGATGTACCACAGAAAGTAAAAGACCGAGCAGAAGTAATCAGGTTAAATGCAGATGGTGCTTATGTAGAAAAAATAGCTGTTCACTTGAATTGGACTCCCCAGACAGTAAGAGAAGTTTTGCACAGATGGAAAAAGCTTGGTTTAGAAGGACTTTGGGAACTACCTAGTCGAGGGGGGAAGACCAGGTGGACTGAAGGGTAATTGGCAATAAACAAAGTATTTATACAATTAACCTTTCTAGCTCTAGCATCAACGATGATCGGTTTATTGACTTTCTGTATGAGCAATTTGCCTTATACTCCATCTCACCCCAGTGCATTTGCTTTGAGATTACCGAGACTGTAGCGATCGCCAACCTGAGCAAAGCCAAGCAGTTTATTCAGTCACTTCAACGGATGGGCTGTCGCTTTGCGTTGGACGATTTTGGGGTGGGGATGTCGTCGTTTGCTTATCTCAAGTCTTTGCCTGTGGATTACCTCAAAATTGACGGCAGCTTTATTCGTAATATTGTCGATAATCCTGTGGATAGTGCAATCGTCACAGCAATGACGCAGATTAGCAATGTGATGGGTATTAAGACAATTGCTGAGTTTGTGGAAAATGACGCGATTTTAGAGCGAATTACAGCACTAGGAATTGATTTTGCACAGGGATATGGCATTGGAATGCCTCGTCCACTGGGCTAGTGCTTTGCCACATAAACTTTGCATGGTGGCAATAGCTAAAAATGCTTTCTCAGTAAGCTTTCTAGATAATAAATTGTAAAAGTTGTTTCTTGACAGGCTCTAAGCGTTCCAGAAGGTGATGGTGAAGACAAGTGATTGGAAGCGATCATTGACGTGTTTTGGGTTGAGTGGTTGAGGGTGATCGGAGGCGATATCAAGATAACCAGTCAATGCAGCGGATTGACCCATCTCCCTTGTGCTAAATTCAATATCATCTTCATTGGATGTTGCTAATAAACTTTTTGACGTAATTGGAGTTTTTTTTGAGCAGAACGAATTAGAAGATGGTTATCTTGCCAAACATGAACATAAGACCCTAATCAGACCAACGTTAACTGCTTGCTATATAGCTGTTTTGAACGATTGGGTAACAGTAAAAGAAGATTAAAGTTATGTCGAATCTATCAATTTTTATATTCGAGTCTTAACAGTACAGCACTCTAAAACACTGTTTGGCGCAGTTCTGGAAATACTTTGGAGACTTTATTCAGAAGATAATCACCATAAGTCCCGCGAAATTCGTGGACACTGGCTTTATCCCAGCGATCGCTTTGATCGTCATTCACTACTATGCCGTTGAGTTCAATGGGTTTGACTTCAATGTTGAAATTGGGATCAAAGAAGAATGGAAATGACAAGCGATTACTTGTTGATCGGTTCTGAACGCGGTGGGGTGTTGAGCGATACAGTCCTTGTGTCATACGATCGAGCATATCCCCAATGTTGCATACGAATGAACCAGGAATAGGAGGTGCATCTATCCAACCAGACTTTAATTTGACTTGTAATCCACCGACATCATCTTGTTTTAGTATAGTCAATACTCCATAATCTGTATGTTCGCCAACGCCCCATTTAGATTCAGATAATGATGAATTAGGAGGGTAATTGAAAATCCGAAATAATATCAATGGGTTTTTCGTATAAAGGTCTGCAAAGTAGGACTTTTCTAACCCCAAACTTAGAGCAATACCAGCCATTAGGGCGTGTCCAAGTCTGGTCATTGAGTCTATATAATCCAGCACTGTTTCCCGAAATTGGGGAATATTAGATGGAAAAAGATTTTGACCGTGCATTGGTACACCAGTTTTCACAAGTGGGTGGTCTGATTCTAGTTCTGTACCGAAGTAAATACCCTCTTTTAAGTCCGGTCTACCTGATGTCAACTCATTACCCACGGGGAAATATCCTCGCCATGCTTTACCACCAAGAGCCATACGAATCCTCAGTTTTGTTTCTACATCCTGCGCGAAAAACTCTTGGCTGATATCTTCCAACTGCTTTTGTAGTTGTTCATCAACTCCATGTCCGACGATATAGAAGAAACCGTAATCATAGAGAGCTTGTCTAATTTGGTCTGCAATTACATCACTGGAGTTGCTAGTTTGAGAAATCAATGGACTAATATCAATGACGGGAACTTCTGAAAACTCTTTATTCACAACTTGTAAGATTGTCATACTCTGTTTTTTAGTCGTGCGTAGACTAATAACTAGACTACATAATAAATTATATCGAGTACCTGAGTTTGACGACCTTAATATTCGTCAGATGATTCTTAAACCCCATCATCTTGTCTACAGAGTTAAAGAGGAGAAAAAACGGATCAGTATTGCTAGATTTTGGCATTCGGCATAAGAGAATCTTGAGCTTTAGAAACATGCAAGTTCAGCCAAAATTCGTTATTTACTAATGCTCTGGAAAATTACATATACGACAGT
Organism: Nostoc sp. JL23; assembly: GCF_017115065.1. NCBI lineage: Bacteria > Bacillati > Cyanobacteriota > Cyanophyceae > Nostocales > Nostocaceae > Nostoc > Nostoc sp. JL23. The sequence continues at coordinate 7,233 of NZ_JABXKN010000069.1, read as the reverse complement.
TTACTATTATTTCTTATCTGCTTGCAAACGCCCTCTTGTAGCTTTTTTAACTTGTGTAACCTTGGATTCTGACTCTTCTTTACTGGAGTTAACCATTTGCACCAAGTGCTGATTTAGATAACTCTGCGCTGAGATATACAAACTTTCCCAAATCTCTTGATTGCGGCTAATTTTTGTGCCGACTGTATTTCCTGCTGTTTTCTCCGACACCAAGTATTTACGGAAATAGTTATTCCACAAGTGTTGGAGGAAATCTTCGGCAAATTCATTAAATGGCAGAATCCATTTATATTCCTTGTCTAGAAATACCCGATATGAGGCAATTATCGGTAATGCCAGGTCAGTTGGCGCACCAAACCCAAAAGAGTATTTGCTATCAGGCAGAAGCGTAGTTTTACGTATATCAATTGATGCTAAGTCGTTAACACCCTTTCTTCTAGGGTTGCTGATATAGTCTTGGATTATTTCGTAGAGTCTTTGCTCTATCCACAGAGCATGAGTCAAGAGAGGCAGTAAAGCGGTTAATCTTTCGGTTTCTGCATCTGTGATGTTACTTGGAAGACTCATTCCTGCTGGGTGTTTGGTTCGTTTATTGCCGTCGGGGTTATATTTATTTCTGTCGAGGCAGTAAAGCAGCTTGAGCAAATGGGTGACATTACACTGGGCGTTTCTAGGAGCGCCGCTTTGGTTTTGGTAATAGGCAATGCGGAATTTTCTATCTTCTTTCTGTTCTAACTGGGCTAAATACTGCTTGATGAATTTGTAATCACCTCTGGCGTTGACTTTGGAGCGAGAATCTACTGGCGTTGTGGTATTACTTGCCAGGGCTATATCTTTGGCTGATTCTTCAGTCAGCCCAATGTGAATCGTAACTTTTACTCTGGCTTCGGTTAGGTCATATTTGTAATTTTTCGCTTGCTCAAAAGCTAAAACTGTATGCCCCCCGTTAATAATGCCATCACTACCCCCCTCGTTAGCTTCCAAAACTTCTAGTTCGAGTGAGGTTTTGCTTGGTTTAACTTTATTGGCTGACAGGACGATTCCACTATGACGGGAGAAGAATTTTCCAGGTTCGGTGGTCAGTGAATCGAACATTTGTCTGTAGGTCGCGCTTTTACGGTTCGGTTCGCGGATGTTCGGTTCTAGCGGCAGGTCTATAGGGAACGAGTCTACATGAGCGGTGGCGATGATGCAATTGGGGTTGGCTTGAAAATAGTTATCTATCTTGATGTTCCAAGTCTTGGGCATACAATATGTGCAATGTCAGGGGAATTTCTATGTTAACCAAAACTAGTACAGGACGGCATAAATAAACCACCCATCCCAGATCAATCAAACGCTTACGATGTATTAATTTTGAATTTTGAATTTTAAATTCCGCCTTGCGGTACTAGGGTGCAAGGTCTGAGCAGATTCCACAGACTTTCCACAGCTATTTCTGCTGTTTTCCACAGTTGTTTTACCAGATAATCGGCTTCTGTTCACTCAATGGGTATTTTGTCATGTCTGTAGCAATCAGTCTGCTTTACTGAGTTATTATTACGCAACGTAAACAAAACCTATCTCTAACCCTAGCTTTCACGTAATTATTTATTTTTTCTATATTTCTCTTTAACATTTTGCAACATTGACAAACTGAGCCAATCAGCACAAAATAAATCCACTAGCCTTTGCCGCCTGTTCCATTTTGAGCATCAACTGTATAAAACTATTCAGTTGTTAGTGCCAGTAGTTCGGCTAGCATTGAATGGGTGAAACTGTACTTGCACTGTATCACCTCTAGCTTCTTGTCTCTATTGATTTGCTTTTTCTGAAGCTTTTATTATATGAACTCAACCCAAAATATCTTTACTAATCTTCCCGAAACGCTACATCAATCTCTCAATACCTACTTAGAAAAACATCCTGATTGGGATGAACATCGTCTTATTACCGCAGCCATCTCCCTGTTTCTGCTGCAAAATGCTGATGGGGATCGCGGTGTTTCCCAAGTTTATCTCGAAACTCTGTTTCGTCGGGGATAATACTATTCTCTAAAAATCATCCTAACAAAGGGTCAATTAGACGATACACTCAGAAAGATTTGTTCACTCAAGATTAATGGCAAGGAAAAACGATATAAAATTGGAAATATTTGCTCTTGGATTATTGTCACTTTCAGATGCAGCATTACAATGAGAAGAGAAAATTTTTTCGGCATATTTCTTGGATCTGCACTATTACTTAGTTCTTTACCTTGTGTAGCAGTTGCACAGACTGAGCCTAGCGCAGTTCCATCTAAAATTAATGGGAGTACCGCCCAATACAAAACAGTAGTTGCACGTATTTGGCATGGTCAAACACTCACCAATAAAGCAGACGAATATTATAAATATTTAACTGAAGCTGGAATTAAAAAAATTCAATCGATCCCTGGTAATCTAGGAGCGCAAGTATTTCGTCGTACTAATGGCACAATTACAGAGTTCACTGTCATCTCTTATTGGGAGTCACGCAATGCTATTCGTGCCTTTGCTGGGAATGACATAGAACAAGTACACCCTCTGCCCAAAGATAACCAGTATCTCATTAAACCTGAAACTAAGGTTAAACATTTTGATGTCTTGCTAGATCAGCGTCAATGATAATTAACTCAATTTTTAATTTACCCATTTTTCTGAATCCAATTAATTATTATATCTTTAAAAAATAAATGAGTTATTAATAATAATAGGAGAAATTGCTCAAATTGAATAAGCGGATCTAACCGCCAACCTTGAATTTGAATCAAAATTGCACTTGTAAAGCGTAGGCGTAGGCAGACGCTTTCTACGAGACGCTAAAAGCGAACGAATACTTGCTCAAAGCGTACTCCACAGGAGTTGCAAGACTACGCTACCGCGAACGCTTAGGGCACAGTTCCTCTAAGAGTTGGCTTTACGCACGCTATTACTTGGAACGAATAATCCTTATGCTTTTTTGACTCGGCAGGCAAAACATTTAAATGCCTCCTGTCCTGAAAGATTGTCATAATATTGTTTATCTATCAAGATATTAACTGACTCATAGTAAGGAGTTCCAAACTCTTCTGCCATTTTCTGCCCAGGCCCGAACCAGCCAGGGATAAAAATAGTATCTTCTCGAATTCCTGACCAAACCAATGCAGTGCCAGTGATTGCTCCTCTGGGGCTTTCAACTATGATTTCATCACCATTTTTAATGCCTGCTTTTTTTGCTGCCTCTGGATGGATTTGTACTAAGCGAACACCATTCATTTGCTTGCCTGTATAAGTCCAGTGAGTTACAGAGTGGAAATGAACTACACTCGATCTACCAGTCATTCCCATCAGTGGGTACTGCTTGTGTACTTTCCCAGAAGAGATTTTTCCGATTTTGACGTTTTGAGTCAGTGCCTGTGGATTCACAGGATTTTTTACCAACTCAAATGTATATTCAATGGTAGGATGCTTACCTGTTACCTCTTTGTGCGCTTTTCATTCCACATCTATTGCTTTGGCTGTGTTATGGCTGGTGATGACTAGTAGTTCGCTTTCCCCAAAATTGCAACGCTATTTTAAAATTCCCAAAAATCAGCAGCGATCGCTTTGGTAAACCTGCTAACCAGTTTAATTCCATTGGATTGTGGGGGATAATCTACTGGTTTGTACATTCCCATTAATCACCTTGGAACCCAACCAGCTAAATTTATTTTCTGATTTGACCGTCACACCAGAACGCAGAGCAGAGACACTGGTAATGAGTTTTGAGGCGCTGTTGAAGTGGAAATCTCAGATTTTTGAATATCAGCATTATGTGAGAGAGAACAAACCACCACAGCAGACGGCATTATTTGACCTTACCCCTAAACACTGCGACCCAGACCAAATTGATCCACTCTTGCTGCGGCTTGTGCCAATGTCATTTTATCGATTGCCAGTTGATAGTCCTGGGTCAGCTTGTCTGTATTTCATCATAGACTCGGCGGCTTCTGTTGTGTTGTACGTGGGCGAAACGTGCCGCAGTAACAAGCGATGGCAGGGTATACACGCCTGCAAAGATTACATCGCCCTATACCAGGATTTACATTATCGCTATGGATTACAAACAGCAGTCAACGCCGCATTTTGGTGGGATGCTCCGGTTGATCGACGTACACGGCAAGAGTTGGAGTTGAACCTTATTTTGAAGTGGCGCAGTCCATTTAATAAGGAGAACTGGGAACGGTGGGGCCAGCCTTTTGGGTAGGATGGCTTATTTATGCTTTATGGCGCTACTTTTTCTTAAAACTGTTTCCCAGCAGAAAATGCAAGCACTCTAGTGGCTGGAATTGTAATTGTCTCTTTGGTTTTTGGGTTACGCTCTTCACGAGAAGAGCGATGCCTACGGCGGCAAGCTACGCGTCGCTCGAACCAGCCAAAACCAACCAGCGTTACCTTATCCCCATTCGCCAGAGCCTCGATAACGATTATTGTTTATCTCCTCAAAATATTAATAGCTGCACCTGCTGCTGCGCCATCTAATAAATCGCCAGCCACATCTTCGCGCCCGCCAAGAATAGCGCGAACCCCGGCGCTACTTGCTGCACCGACTGCGGCATCTCTACCTAAGTTACGTTTTTTCTTACGTCCAACCAAATTGACGGCGGCACCAGCCGCACCACACTTAGCAGCATTGCGTAAAACAGTACCACGTCTTCTAGCAGCTCCAGTTACTACACAAGTACCAGCACCAAGGGCTGCATCTCCTAAAATTCGGTCGTTAGCTGCTGCTGGTTGAAGAGGAACTAAGGAGATTCCAGTTAAACTGGCAGCCATGAAACTGGGTAGAAATGCACGTTTGAGAATTCGATTCATAGTAGATACCTTCTTAAAAAATCAAACGACTGTTCAAAAGACTAAAGAAAAACTCAATTTGTTGCAGTCACAGATGCGCTCCTGACTAGTTTAGACTGGGAACTAGGGAGTCAGGAGCGCGAAACCCAAAGCCTTATAGTAATTGAGATAGGAAAAAATGTACTCAATCGTAAGGCAGACAATAAGTGTTACAGAAAAAATATCACATTGACCGAGAGTTCAACATTATTATCTTGCTCCTGGGTGGTGAAATGGATAGACAATTAAAAATGTTAGAGAAAGTTTAATTAAGCACGCTTGGGCTTTCCCAACAACTCTAAAAACCTCTGCACTAGGGTGTTGACTCTGAGGGTTTTAAGGTGGTAGATTTTCATGCAAGAAGTACGTAGCTGCATAAAAGTTAATGCAAGAGTTTAAAAGCCCAACCAGCCGATTAGCAAGATTGTTTCGCAATGGTCGAGACAATTGGAAAGAGAGAGCTTTGGAAAAACAGAAAAAACTCAGAGCATTAGAAATAAAAGTCAGAGATTTATCAGCCTCACGAGACTATTGGAAAAGCAGAGCGAAAATTGCGGAATCAAAGCTACTCAAACAGAATATTGAGATAGGCGACGAAAAAAAAAGAGATAATTATAAGCGCTCTAGCTAACTTGGAAATAAGTGGACAGGCTCTTGCTCAGATAGCAAAGGGGCATCATTATTCAGTCGAAACAATTCAAATATCGTTACAACAAGTTATTAATTGTGGCAATAGTTTGCGAGGAGTTGAGAAAACATTTGAGTTGTACGTTGATTTTTCCAAACACGGAACTCCAAGCTTTAGTAGTATTAGAAAATGGTTAGGGCGAATTGGATTGTACGAACTCAACAGAGAAAAAGAATATCGAAGTGATGAGCAGTGGCGATGATTTCTGAGACAGCCTTACTCACTAATTCACCATTCGCGATCGCGGATTCAAGCGATCGCACCTCTGGCAATTGTTCGGATGTAAAGACGGTATTGCTGAGATGACAGGTTTTCATCAAGCTGATTAGCACAGCCGTGCGGGAATCCAGTCGGATATTTTCTAAAACAGCTGCACGCACTTGATTAACAATCGCGCGTTGGATTGATTCATCGGTTAGAAAGTAACGCTGAACAGGAAAAAACCAGAGTACGGTATGTTCTTGTTTCACCAAAACACCCAGATCAACTAAATTCTGCAACACCACCTTTGGAAATCTTGAATATTTTCGGCTCCAATGGCTAATCCAGAACTTCACGGTTCGACTCCGAGGAGCCGCCACAACTTCATTAAGACATTAATCCAAAAATTCATCGCCTCAGCTAAGACTTTCGCACTTTCCTACATCCTCAACGCTTTCAAAGTCCCAATTGATTAGCTCTTTGTTCACTAGCTCGATCAACTCGCTGCCACAGTTTACGATCTTCTCGATAAATAGCCAACGCTGCAATCGCATCTTTTGCATCAATGTCTTTTCCTTGAGCCACTAGTGAAATCAGGTAATCTATTGCTTTATCTTGTCGCAACATCCCTATTGCTAATAACAATGTGCCACGAAGTTCTACATTTCTTGTTTGCTGCCAGCAATTTCTGAGAAGATCAAATGCTTCCTCTAATCGTGATTCACCCAACGTCAATGCTGCTAACTCACAGATTTGCTCCTTTGGGTCAAAAAGAAAATTAGCAACTATTGCAACTGAATCAGTCGGAGCTAGTTGTAACAAAGCACTGAAGCACTCCGAAATCACCTGTGGTGCTTGATCGCCTATGCGAGTTTTTAAACGAAGTAAAGGTACACCTTGGGGATTTCCTGTGTAGGCGATCGCCTTTGCAGCAGCAACTCTTGCTTCTGGTTTGGGGTCAGCTAGTAGATCGGCTAATTCGTTCATTACATCTGAGTAGTTCATTCTCACCAGACCTAAAGCACATATACCCCGCAGATGGGCAGCAGTATCTTCAACTCCTCCCCATACTGGCTCCATCTGAATATGTCGAATCCCTTGCAGAAAAAGGTTTTCATCGCTGTATTCTAAGTGATACAGTGTTTTTGCTATCTCTTTCTTGGCAAGACAATTTTGGTCTACTTGTGCGGGTTTGACCATCATTCGAGCAAAAGCTTCTACAAGATCAGCAACTAACTCAGTAATAGTGGATTCGCCGACTATCTTTGCTGCTTGAGCAACAGCTATAGAATATTTACTCTTAAGACCTTGGCGTAAAATTATCATCCCTTCTTCACTTGTCGGATGCTCTCTAATTTTGGCAAGAATAGATAAAATTTCTTCTAGTTTTTGCGATTTTGGCATATATTATCCCATAGCTAGGCGCTCTGTTTTGAACTGGCTCTCCCAGACTAAATATGTTAAATTAACAACAGAAATGCCAGTTTAGTAAAA
>NZ_JABXKN010000042.1:0-81387 GCF_017115065.1 Nostoc sp. JL23 | reverse complement strand
TGGCTTAGTTATGTACGGGCTGATTACCGTGATTCACTAAGCAACGAATCGCACACTTCCTTTTCGTGTGACACGTCTGCTTTAGCGACTATCACACGAACATCTGCTGACTCCAATGTTTTTACCGCTTCCTTTGCTGCTGACGAGTCAGCACCACTACGACCCATCAGCACTAAGTGCCGCGCCCCCCCTTTCACCAACCACTGAGCCACTGCTAAACCAAACCCACCTAGTCCACCAGTAATTAAGTAAGTTGCGTCAGCGTGAAAAGTGACTGTTGCTTGAGATAAGGAAGCTACCTTTACATCTGGCTCTTGCAACGATATGACAATCTTGCCGATGTGCTTGGCTTGCGCCATGTAGCGGAAGGCGCTTACTACCCTCGATATTGGGAAGACTCTGTGGGGAAGGGGGTGAAAGGTTTTTGCCTCAAAATATTCCATGACTTCACGGAATAAAGAGCCAGCAAAATCAGGGCGATCGCTTAACAGCTTGTCCAAATCTACCGCAAAGAAGGACAAATTATTTTGAAAAGGTCGCAGACCCAGCTTATTGTTCTGCTCGATATCGCGCTTCCCGATTTCTATAAAACGTCCATAAGCTCCCAGCACAGAGAGGCTCTTAGGGATAGCCTCACCTGCCAAAGAGTTGAGGACAATATCTACACCTTTACCGCCAGTGATTTCCATCACCTCCGAGGCAAATGCGGTGGAGCGAGAATCCATTACATGTTCTACGCCAAGCGATCGCAAAAACTCCCGTTTTTCTGGACTACCTGCCGTCGCAAAAATCTCTGCACCCACTGTCTGGGCAATTTGGATGGCAGCAAGACCCACACCACCTGCTGCTGCATGGATGAGAACCCGCTCACCCTGACGCAGCCTTCCCAAATAGTGCAAGGCGTAGTAAGCAGTCAGAAAAATCACAGGGATTGTGGCGGCTTCTTCAAAACTAAGATGCGCCGGCTTATGCACTACAGCGCGGGCATCTGTCGTTGTATGCGTACTAAAGCTGTGAGACGCACAAGCAATAACTTCATCACCGATCTTAAACCCTTCAACGCCAGAGCCTATGGCGGTAATGATTCCGGCACATTCTATACCAAGCGTTCGCCCGGAGAAAGTCCCCTCCAAACTAGCATCATTTAACAAATTTATTGTCTTAGCAACATCCTTGAAGTTCAAACCTGTGGCGCAAACCTGAATTTCCACCTCTCCCGTCCCCGGTTTTGAGAGCGCCATCGCCCGCAGTTGCAAGTTATCTAACACTCCTGGTGCAGAGATTTCCAAACGGAAGGGTTCTCGATTTTGTGCCAGAGATTTTGATTTTTGAATCAAATCTGCTGGCGATAACCGTATTAACCGATTTACATAGCGCTGCTTACCCCGCAAGGCGATTTCATCTTCTTTATCGTCTGCCAGCAACTCTTCTATGAGAGACTGAATCTCCTCTGGGGCAATGGCAGGACTCAAATCCACGCGAGTGCAGCGAAGATTGGGATGTTCATTGTTAATGACTCGGCCCAAACCCCACAAAGGAGATTGGGCAACCGAGAGAGATTTTACACCTCCTACTGTCTGGGTAGAGTTCGTCACCAAAAATAGACGCAGAGAATCCGGCCAATTGACTTTAGCCAACGCCCCAAGCAAATGCAGCACGCCCAAACAGCTGTTTGTTAAAGTTGATTCTAGGGTAGCTGCTGTCATTTTCTCACTTGGAGGTGTGTCTAGACTCCACAGATAAACTACGCCACGACAGGCGGGCTGATTTGCATCAACAGCTTTTAGGAGTTGCTGCATATCTTCTGCATGTTCCGGGCGAATTTGGAAGCTATCTGCATCAAGGCGCCAGAAAACAGTTCCAGGTTCTATCAGATCCTTGGACGCGATGGTCATCAAGATAACTGAGGCGATGCTTGTCAATCTCTGCATCCCACATCGGTTGACTTGATTTCAGACGGCTTCCTAAAAGGGGGTGGACTTGTTGCCCCAACATTGAGCGCTGGGGGATTGTTCCAATTCGCACTGCCATAGATTCTTCAGACTCTTGCCAACAACGCTCTCGCTGCCAGGGATAAGAAGACAAACGCACGAAACGCCCTTGCTGTGGATAGAGATGATGCCAATCAATTGGGTATCCCAAGGTGTAGAGCTTGCCAAATGACGAGAGCATCGTAGCGCGTTCCGGTTCAAAGCGCCGCAGGGTTTGAAGCACTGTTCCAGATATCTTAGCGAAAGCGAGACATTCGGAGATTGAATTAGCGAGAACTGGATGAGCGCTGATTTCGAGGAAGGTGTTATAACCAGCTTGAATAAGGGAAGAGATCGCCGCTGCAAAAAGAACCGGCTCCCTTATGTTTAGCCCCCAGTAAGTACCATCCAACTCTGAACCTTCTACTTGCTTGCTCGTAACGGTAGAGAACAAGGGAATTGTGGCTGTTTGAGGCTTGATTTCTTGCAATGATTGTGCCAGTTCTGCCTTTAATGGCTCCATAAAGGGGCTGTGATAAGGCACCTCAACTTGCAGGAAGCGACAGAAAATTTGTTTTTGTTCCAAAGATTTGGCAATTTCTGACAAGGCGGCGCTATCCCCAGCCAGGGTGACGGCACTGAGACTGTTAACGGCTGCAATAGAAACGCAACTTTCGTATTTTAATCCTGCTAATACGCGCTCGGCTTCCTCTTGAGACAGCCCGACGGCTAGCATTTTCCCAAAGCCCGCTGCCGAGGCTTGAACGCGGCTGCGATGGAAGATGACCTGTAGAGCATCTGACAAGCTCAAAGCTCCGGCAACGTGGGCGGCTGCAACTTCACCAACACTGTGACCTATGATCGCTTGGGGCGTAATCCCCCAGGAACGCCACAAGGCAGCTAGAGCGATTTGCACGGCAAAGATGGCACACTGAGCGATTTGGGTAGAGTTGATACGGCTCGTCTCTTCTGATGCTCTCAGTTCTGACAACAATGACCAATCAGCATATTGCCGCAGCAACTCGTCACACTGTTCGATGACTTCTCGGAATATGGGTTCTGACTCCAACAACTGACGCCCCATCGCCCACCATTGCGGTCCCATGCCAGAAAAAACGAAAGCTAGCTTGGGTTGAAAGTCTGGAACTAGGTGACCAGAAGACAGACTTGGACGGTTTTCTCCCGCCAGAAATGCTTCCAGATTTTCTACCAGATTTTCTTTGGTATGAGCCACTAGCGCCAACCTATGGTCGTGATGACCTCGGCGATTGCTGGCAGTGTGGCAGATGTCTGTCAATGAAACATCAGCGCCCTCAGAAAGAGTAGTTAAAAACTTATGGGTTGCTCGCGCAACAGCCACAAGTGCGTTCGGACTCTTTGCCGATAGGGGCAATAGCACGGGAAGAGAACCGCGCTCTGAATCGCCTATATCCGTTACATCCGTTGCTAATCCTGACAAAAGCACATGGGCATTCGTTCCCCCAAATCCGAAGGAATTTACACCAGCTAGTCGCGCTTCTTTTGAGTTTGGCCAAGGCTCAAGGGTAGTAGGCACCCGCAACCCCAATTCCTCAAAAGGAATTTTGGGATTCGGTGTCTGAAAATGGAGATTTGGCGGAATCTGGCGGTGCTTGAGAGCCAGTGCGACTTTGATGAGTCCAGCAATTCCTGATGCTGTTTCCAAATGTCCAATATTGGTTTTAACTGAACCAACTGTGCAGTACTCTCCCAGAGTCCGATTTTTACCCAGTACGTTTCCCAGAGCGATCGCTTCTATCGGATCGCCTACAGGTGTACCAGTGCCGTGAGCCTCAATATACTGTATCTGCTGTGGTAATATCCCTGCATTCTGGCAGGCTTCCTGGAGTGCTGCTTCTTGAGACTGTCCGTTAGGAACCGTGATCCCATTGGTTTGACCATCTTGGTTGACTGCGCTGCTGATACTGACAGCATAAATCGGGTCTCTATCTGCTATGGCTTGAGATAAAGGCTTCAAGACAACAATACCGGCTCCTTCAGCGCGGACATAACCATTGGCTCGTGCATCAAAGGTAAAGCAACGCCCATCGGGAGAGAGCATTGATGCCTTAGAAAATCCTATGGTTGCTTCTGGTCTGAGTATCGCATTCACGCCTCCTGCTATTGCCAGCACAGACTCTCCATACCAGATACTTTGACACGCAAGATGAACTGCAACCAGCGATGAAGAGCAGGCTGTGTCAACAGTCATACTTGGCCCTTTGAGGTCAAATACGTAGGAAATGCGGTTAGCTGTGACACAGTTAACACCGCCCAAATTTGTGTAAGCGTTAATGGAGTCGCGATCGCTCCCTTGGATGTTTTGGTAATCGCTACCTGATATTCCAATAAACACCCCTGTCTTGGAGTCAGCAAGGCGTTCGCTCATCTGCCCCCCATCTTCTAGCGCTTCCCAGGCTACCTCTAGCATCACTCGTTGCTGTGGGTCTATGCGTGAGGCTTCTCGGGGAGAAATCCCGAAAAATTGAGCATCAAAAAAGTCTATTTTATCTACAAAGCCGCCCCAGCGGGTTCGCATTTTGCCTGGTTTTGTTATATCTGGGTCGTAAAATTTATTTACATTCCAGCGTGACTCTGGCACTTCGGTAATAGCATCTATGCCCGAAACCAGCAGTTTCCAGAAAGCTTCTGGGCTATTAGCACTGCCTGGAAAACGGCAGCCTATACCGATAATGGCTATAGATTCTGCTATCTTACCACTGTCTGCACTTTCAAAGTCGGTAGTTTCTTTTGAAGTTTGCGGCTTAAGATATGGCACATTCTGAGTCATATCTGAGTCATAATAGATTTATTCTTAAAAGAATAATTTCATTCTGGCGTTGCATAATTAAGTGATGAACTGTCCTCATTGTGCATCTCACCCATATTCGTAAGAACGGGCATCGACGTGATAAACAAATTTATATTTGCGTGTTATGCGAACGCCAATTTACAAAATCACATTCAAAACGAAGTTATTCAGATAAAATTAAGAAACAATGTTTGACAATGTACTTTATTAATAGATATCATTGTTGCTGTTTCCACTAAATTAATGCTGTGATTTGTTTTAAAAATATGCAATGACAGTTAAGAAAATAAATTTAGACAGTTAAAAAAACTACTTAATTATTTTGTTGAGCAGCCCACAATATATCTTCTCAATTAAGTTAATTCACAGTTTCACATCTGCAATTGCGAATTAGGAAAAAGCAAATTGGATATGACTTATATAATTTGATATTCATTATCTAATAAGCATCAATTTACAGCTTATCAACAAGATAATCAAGGGTTAGTACAAAAGATCCTACTAAACCCACTTTTCCTATTTTACCGAATAAGCAATACTATAGCTAAGTATACAATTATTCACTTGTTGCCACTCCTCCCAATCAACCAACACCCCATCCACACAAGCAATTCTCCACTGCGGAAACTTCGCCAGCAATTTCTTGATCACAATCTGCTTTCGCCGGATCATCATTCCAACACTCCTGCAAAAAGTCAAAACCCGGTCGCTCTAGTTCCTGTTTATGGCGTTCTTCGAGTGCTGCGTAGGCGTAGCCCGTCGTAGACATCGCCTCAGAATATTGTTTTGGGTAAGTCCGCCCACTCGATTCGGACACAATTGCGTCATTTAAATCAGCCAAATCAGCATTGTTTACCAGCAGCCTCTCACCATCGCTGAAAGTAACAATCTGCTGATAGTTATTTGGTGCATCTGCCTCAATTACTCCCGAATCTCCATAACGAGGATGCGAAAGGGGAGAAACAGTGACAGAATTACACAATTGCGTTTTGACTTTTTCTTGTTTTGTGTTAGTGGTTCTAGTAGGCGACGTATTTTTTGGAACAACCTTCTGAACTGCTTTAGCAAAATCGGCGGCAGTGGGGAAGGGTTTTTCTTGGGACGCGATCGCAAACAAAGCATGATTTGTAAAAAGTTGAAACGAGCTATTTGCCTTAATACATAAAATTGTTCATTTGTATAGTTACAAGCTCTATTATTAATATAATTTCACGTTACTCAATAGTAATCTCTACCACCAGATAGATAAAAATCTCTTAATATGAAGCGAATATCTTTTAAAATACTATACAATATCTTCTTTTTTATAAAGTTCTTGAAAGTTCTTGTCTTATGCATATTCAGATCAAAGTCGTTAAGGACTGTTACGAAAATAGAAATATTGCATAAAAGCTGGAGGAAATCTCGACATCTGGTTGTTGGACAAAAATCAAATAGCTAAATTGTCTGTTTTTAAAGAATTAGGATTTACGCACTGTACAAATGAATCATCTTGTATATTAACGTAAATAGGTTGTTTCAGGCTTTTACAAAGCATCCTTTGTTAATTGCGATCGCAAAAAGATAATTGAAAAATCTAGCTAAAAGCCTTGAAAGGCATATCTGTCATTTAGGCTTTTCTGTCAATGCGTAAGTCCTAAGAATGTAAAAACAGTTATAAAATCCTGTTAGAACAGAATTTCGTGACTGTTATGATCCAATAGTTGGTTTTTGGCATTTTGTAACCATAAGTACCTAGATTTTCACAACACGATATTCAAGATTTTCCTGATATCTCTGATTGATGTCAGGTTGACGTAAATCATTGGACTTGTAAAAACAATGCACAAAACAAAATCTTCAAAGACTGACTCATCTATCTATTCCAATTCCTTAGCGCTAAATTCATCTCCACAATTAGCGCATAGACCATTTGGTAGCGAAATCCAAAAAGCATCAGTTGCAGCTAAAACACCGACTGATATAGAGAATGAAGGCTTTGCAGAACAACAGATGGAAGCAACTGGACTTTCCATACAAGCGGAGTCTGGCTCGATTACGTCCGAAGGACAGGAGCGCCTAACTGTATTACAAGCCAAGATGAAGGGATTATTGAATTCTCGACTTGAACATGCAACCCGATTTGGTCATAATATTGCTAATATTCCACTGAGAAAGCAAGATACACCAATACAAGCAAAGCTGACAATTGGCCAGCCAGGGGACAAGTATGAGCAAGAAGCAGACGAAACCGCACGCCAAGTAGTCCAACGGATTCATCAGCAATCAAACCAGCAAGTTCAGCGAGAAACTGTAACTGAAGAAGAGGAATTGCAAACTAAGCCAGTAGAAAATATTCAGCATCAGGAATTGCCTGAAGATGAAGAATTACAGATGAAGCCGATGGTGCAGAGTGTGGCTGATGGTGGCATGGCTGCATCATCTGACGTGGAAGCCGGGATACAAAGTGCAAGAGGTGGTGGACAGTCATTAGCCTATAGTATCAGAGAACCGATGGAGCAGGCGTTTGGGGCTGACTTTAGCGGCGTGCGTGTCCATACGGATTCTCAGGCGGATCAGTTGAACCAGTCGATACAGGCGAAGGCATTTACTACGGGGCAAGATGTGTTCTTTCGGCAGGGGGCGTATCAGCCGGGAAGCCGTGGAGGGCAGGAGTTGTTGGCACATGAGCTTACACACGTTGTGCAGCAAGGTGGAGGGAACGGGATACAACCGTTATTAGACAAAGATGCGAATAGACCCATCGAAGAGGCTATACAGCAGAAAGAGGTTGCACAACCGAAGTTATTACATGAGGCTCGAAGCAAGCCCACTGCCGCGCAAAATCTTAAACTCGCACCCTCTGCTGCCAGCTATTTTGCCCCAGTTATCCAGAGGGAGATTTTGATTGGCGATACAAGATACAAACCTTATAACGAGCAACTGCTCGGCGACATCTATAACCTCGCGAGACCCTATATCAATCAATGGGGTAAGATGGACGAAATTTTTCAGCGAAATTCAAAGAGTGCAACCAGAATCGCAAAGAACAATTACCTTGACCAGGACGGAGAAAGTGTTAACGGGTTGAGGAATGATATGAGGGCAATGCTGCGGAAATACAATGGAATCAAAGCGTTCGACAATAACCAAGATTTAGCCAGGCAGGTTGTGCAGGACGTAAAGTTAAGGTTGCTGGGCATGGAAAATGTCATCGGGGTAGATCATCAGGACGGGCAATTCTCAGAAGCTAACGATGAGCCAACTGTGGGGAGGACTGGTAAGACCAAGACTCTGCGTATTTACCGCACTATGAGCGCGGCTAACTGGAACAACTATACTCAGAGCAATGACCTTGGCAATATTCTCTATGGCCATGGTGGATCACTGGGGCAAGCCATGCACTATTTTGCAATGTCCAAGCGTGACGCAAAAGACGATGTATTGGTTGAATTCGAGTTCTCCAATAAGGCACAGAACCTGATAAACTATACCCAGATTAGCCGAGGGGGTGAAGGCGGAGCCCCAAGAGACAATAAGCTGACCGGAAAGAGTGAGCAGAACGACATAATGGGATTAGACCAGTCTATATTCAGCGTAAATCTCCATAAAAGCAAGGACCTCATTAAACAATTAAATCCCCAGGTGAAGCTGATTGACCGTGCAAGCTAACACCTATATCTGTGATCAGTCGCAGAAGCATAACTAAAGCGTTTGATTTAGCTTGACAATTGGCTCTAAAGCGAATTTTTTAATCACAATTTGCTTTCGCCGGATCATCACGCCAACACTCCTGCAAAAAGTCAAAACCCGGATTTTCGCCCGAATTCGCCGCTCGATTCAGTTTTTTCCTTCTTACAGGTCGCAGATTTGACCACGCAACTATCGCCTCATGCGACCATTTTTCAGGATTTGGTACAAGTGCGGCGGAACTGTCACCCTCATGATCTGCTTTGACTTCTATACCCGAAACCGAGTTTCCAGCCAACAAGGTTCGCGTAGCGTCTCTTAGAGAAGCTGAATTTCCCTGTTCTAGAAGCTCTGGTGTTTGATGAGCGATCGCTTTTGGTCACAAGCCTACTTCAGCCGTTCATTGAATCATTCAAGTTGCCATAATTTAACTATTCCACCGTCTGCTGCGGTTGCAAACATTTTGCCATCGGGACTAAAAGCAACTTTTCTAACAATACCTCTGCCAATTTACGAGGGTTCAACGCCCGTAGAAACGGGATGAATACGACCTAAAGACGTAAGCTTGGCAAAAATCTGGGTTAATAAAATAGGCTCAGGGGTTTCAGGAAGCATTTTTAATATTTCACGTTTTATCTCTGGGGGTGGTAATGGGCTACTTTTTTCTATATCACTCTTTATCACCTGTTCAATCTGAATCGGAAATGAGTGTCTTTGTTCGATACTTACTAGGGATAAAGTAATATTGATAGTCCTGATATTGGTTTACTTACTAGGCTGGAAAAGAACCTATCTAATCCATAAGTCTGTTTACCTGATTTACTGACTACAACTTCATCTCCTGCAAGTAAATATACCTCATTTGCACTAAACAAATGCTTGCGGAAAAATAGCCAAAATAACGTCGCCCAAGGTATTACTGTATGAAAAAACCTCAATATTGTCCGATAACTGCCACCAATCCCTGCCCAACGTGATATTCAAGGGCATCGTGACTCGACCGTTCATTACTAACATAGCCAAGATTATTTGGTTCAACTGCCGCATTGTTGTAGCGTTTATCTGCGGTAGCAGGCATTGTAAGAGTGATAGGATGTCGAACATGGGCGAATTGTAGTTTTTGAGTTGTCGTTTGGGAAGACAACAACTCTACTACAGAGCGCCCTCTCTCTTCATACTCTTGTTTTGGCGAAGGTATTGTAATTTAAGATGCTTTGCTATCATTTTATTAAATACTAGATTTATGGATTCTTATCAGGTTGAAACAGGTGCGCCTCTTCCTATAGAAATTGCTCAGATTGCCTCACCATTAACAACCCTCTCTCCAGCCTCAACACTCAACCCTCCTATTTCTAAAGATGCTATTCGCAGCAGTTTGAGAGCTTCCACTGTCGATGGTATTTTCGCAGCAGTTTTCTCTATTGGCACCGGCGGAATTTTACTAGGTAATTTTTTGGTGGAATTAGATGCCACTCCGATGGTATTTGGCATGGTGAGTTCTATCCCCATGTTGGTGAATCTCTTTCAGCCGATGGGTGCTTATTTGTCTGAACGCAGCACTAGCCGCTTTCAGTACTCCCTTCGCACTCATGGGATTGCTCGGCTACTGTGGTTGATTTTAGTAATTGGCATTGTTAGCTTTAGTTGGGGAGGGCTTAATTCCAACCAATTAGTGATATTGTCACTTTTTATTCTCGTATGCAGCCATCTTTTAGGAGGACTAGGAACTGCATCGTGGTTTAGTTGGATAGCAATGTTAGTGCCACGACGATTGCGAGGAAGATATTTCGGGTTACGAAATAGTATTGCTAATTTAACCGAATTGGTCAGTTTGCCAATAGCTGGTCTAGTTGTATCACATTGGTATGGGGGAACTATCCAAGGTTATGGGGTGATTTTGCTCTTAGGCATTATCTTTGGAATTGTGAGTTTGGGGTGTCAGTATTTCCAGGTAGATATAAATCCCCAATTACAAAATACTTATTATGCTAACTCATTTCAAACAAGTGAGATTAAGTCAGACTCGACACCAAATAAACCTGGTGAGATATCTGAAGCCATCTGTCTGCCGCAAATACCAACTCCCCAAAAGAAGATAGATACCAGTATTTGGAAAAACTCTAATTTTTTGGTGTTTCTGCTTTATTTCGGCTCATGGACGCTTGCTGTTAACCTGAGTGCCCCGTTTTTTAATCTCTACTTGTTAGATACGCTAAACCTGGATGTGAGTTGGGTAACTTTCTATAACAGCCTGCGTGCAGGGGCACACATGCTGATGCTCATTCTGTGGGGTAGATTATCAGATAAAATAGGCAATCGTCCGATTTTAATTTATAGTGGAATTCTAATTGCAATTATACCCTGGTTGTGGCTGAGGATTGGTTCTAGTCCTCTCGATCTCTGGCTGTGGTTGCCGCTATTACACATATTTATTGGGGGTAATTGGGGAGCAATTGACTTGTGCAGCAACAATCTTCAGATAGAGATTGCAACGGTAAAAAATCAGTCTATCTATTTTGCAACAGCAGCAGCTGTTGCGGGAGCAAGTGGTGCTTTAGGAGCAACTATAGGTGGCTTAATCGCTCAATTTGCTGGGTCTTTTGGCATAGCGGAAGTGTTCATTATATCTGGTATATTACGACTAGCATCACTTGTTCCACTCATTGTAAAAAAAGATTTGGGTAGTTAGGCTAAAATTTATTGGTTACGGATGTAAATAAACAATGTTACACTCAATCTCGATATTTATCTAACTACAGAAAGAATTTATAACTTATATCTCTACTCTATACTAGAAAAGCTTTGTAACATAGTGAAAAAGTTCATGTTAGTGAATCATGTTGTTTAAATCTGTTGTTACATAAGCTAATATGCATTTAATTTGCAGTCTGGTTATAATTCCTGTTTCAAGATGCAATCTGAATGCCAATTAGCTTATCTAATTCAAATAAGTTAAATTTCAAAATCTAAAAAAATTAGGATGCTTAAGGTAGACACATCAAAAATCAGTCTTCAGCAAATTGAAGCTTTTGAGCAAGACGGCGTTATCTGCGTCAAAAATGTTTTGGATGATATCTGGGTAGAACGGATACGAACAGCTGTTGACAGAAATGTATTAATTCCTGGCCCTCTGGAAGCTAAAGGCATCCCCAGACCAGCAGGACGTGTGGAGCATACCAGTAGCTTATGGCTCACTGATGCTGATTTCCGTGCTTTGGCTTTTGAATCTCCGCTAGCAAAGCTTGCTGCTCAAGTATTAAAATCAGAAAAACTAAACTTTTTGAGCGACGGTTTTTTTGTTAAAAAGCCGAAAGTAAACAGCCGTGTTGGATGGCACAATGACCTACCTTACTGGCCTATACAAGGTTGGCAGTGTTGTAAAATTTGGCTGGCTTTAGATAGCGCGAACCAAGAAAATGGTCGATTAGAGTATATAAAAGCTTCTCATCAATGGGGCAAAGAGTTACGTGAAGGAGCAAACCCTTCCTGGTTTGTAGAGCCAGAGCCTCACGAAATTTTGTCTTGGGATATGGAGCCTGGAGATTGCTTGGTTCATCATTTTCTCACAATTCATCATTCAGTAACTAACATATCTTCCACCCAACGCCGTGCAGTTGTAACGAATTGGACTGGTGATGATGTTACTTACTATCACCGCCCGAAAGCATGGCCTTTCAGACCTCTTGAAGAAATTGATCTCCCAGAATTTAATTCATTCAAAGCCAAAAAACCTGGTGAGCCAATAGACTGCGATATGTTTCCTAGAGTTGAAGTGCATCGTTAGTCCTAAATTTACAGGTGGTTGCTGCTATCTGTTTAGGATACGCTTATGAAAATTTTCCTCAACTTAGTAGCAACCATAGTTGGGATTTATTTAGCTGAGTTGCTCATAATTTTAAGTGAATATTAGGATGTAATCCTATCAAGTTCATCGAGAATATTGCTATCTGTATCAATGTCAAATTTCCGAGCAAAATGAGCAGATGATGCAATTAGATTAGGCAAATCTTCCATTACTAACACTTTTGGATGAGGTCCTCCATTTGACCAATCAATATATCGGCGACGGTCATTTTTTAGTTGAAGGTGAGGTGCATTAGCAAGTATAGTTTGAAAATATGACTCGTCTGTATACTTAAGATTACTGTAGTACAAAGTTAAAGCATTTTTCTGACTGTGGAAATTAATAATGTATTCGGCAGCTTTGCGATTGGTGCAAAACCATTGACTTCCACTGAAGCAAGCTAGTTTATTAGAAAAAGGAAGGAAAGCTTTTGTTAATAGTGGGTGTTCTAAGCGTATTTCTAGATTTAGTTGAGCAAAGTATTTTTTTGATAAATTAAAAGAAAATGACTTTGTACAATATCGTTGATAGGAATTTTTCAGCCATAACATATTTGGTGTTAAATCGTCTTTATAAATTTTATATGTGATTTGCTCATACTGAATATAAGCATCATAAGGGTTTGAGGCTAAATCGTCCAATATTTGCTTTGCAGTTTTAATGGGATAGTCTGCTCCACTTAGTAATACAACCCAATCCGGTGCATCTGGAACCTCACACATCACTTGTAGTGCCTGTACTGTAGCTTCTACTAAAGTAAAGTTCGCCCATTCTGTAAGTAAGGATGTACTAATAAGACGTTTTTTGTCAGAGTATCTACAGATAAATCACATTTTGAGAAATCATGATGACACACAATTAAAGGATAGTTGAACATCCTGTTTAACGTATTTATCAATCTGTAAATTTGTAGAGGTTTTGTATGAGTTAGTAAAATAAAACCTATTGAATTACTAGGATAATTAGACATATATAGGACTCCTGCAGACCCAACTAATTGAAGAATACGAAGTGCTGGCATGATTTATCTTTCTATCTACCGTTAAGATTTATACAGTGTTAAGCGAGTTATGATTTACCTCTGTGATTAGTAGAGGCTACAGCAGCTTTATATCTAAGAATCTTTACTAAAACTTACGCATTGACATGAAAGACCAAGTAGAGATAATTTGAAAAACCAGCTCCGTCGCAATACGATTCGGTTAAAGTTTTTTGATGAAAATTCTAAATTGTAGAGACGGCGATTCATCGCGTCTCTTGCTACAAGCATCATTACGAATTATTTTAATCCCCGCCTAATTCTACCAATTTACCAATATTGAAATCTATTTTCACCTATCCTTTGAGTTATTGGAGATTCTTCAGCAAAAGTAAGGGAATCTGCCAGTGATGCAAAGTTAAAAATGGCATAGGGTCATCAAGCTGATAAATAGCATCAGTTCCCCTTACCCATTGGCTTAGGCGATGTCAGACGGGCTACGCCTGCAATTGCTGTTTGAAGCTAGAATCCCCGCACTTATAGGGCGGGGAGTATGTCAATAGGATATTCAACCGTGTTTGCAATTGCTTCCAAGAACAGATACCAGTTAGTCGCCAGATTTCATGATATGTGAAGTAAGTGGGCTTGCTACTTGCTAGGGGTTCCAGAGGTGCATCTAGGGAAATTTTACCAAAATAGGCGTTTGCAACACCAGGGTGATTGTAGAACATTGTGATTGCTGAATGAGTGCGGGGATTGCATTCAATAGCTTAAGCTGTACCGTCTTCAGCTTGAATAAAATCGAAAGACACTTGTCCAGTCAGTTCCAAACTCTTGACGAAGTGTTGCACCCATTCACGGATTTGGGGATTTTCGACATTTTCATAATTAATCTGAAAGGCAGAAGAGTTTGAACAGCAATGCAATCTTAATTCTCCATCCCGCACTGTACTATGAGTGCATAATTCTTTGCCAGGAATAAACTCTTGCATAATCCAAGGTTTTTCTGGACTGATGGGTAAACTGTTGACAACAGCTGCTGTCTGTTCTGGAGTCTCGCAGGGAAGTTTAGTTAAATTTAAGCGCCGAACGCAGTCGTAATCAATACTTTTAAGTATATATTTGCGGGTTTCTTGACTAAAGTCAAAGTTAATAACTTGTTGAGGATCTGTGATTTTAAATGACTTGGGGACAGATAAGCCAAGCGATCGCGCCTGATCGGTGAAGGCAAATTTATCATCCAACATTTTGGTTATATCTGGATCAAAGTGGAAAACTTCGCAGTATTCCCCTGTAACTCAATTGCTTTACCAAGGTTAAAGGGCGTGCGGCGTTTATCAGTAATCAAGTCAGAGGGACTAGCTACACCAAATAGTGCAAATCCCAAGCGTTCAAAGTTTGAGTTATGTGGTCGGAGATTATAGCACTGACGAATCCAAGCAAAAAAGTCGTTAATTGGGAAACTTAAACTCAGCAGGCTATCAATCTCATCAATAAATATGAAAATACGTTTGGCTTTACCGTTTCGTAGAGAATCATTTTGGAGATTTGGTAGTAAAATATCTTCAACAAATATCTGTAGTTTTTGCACTGAGGAAATACCTGCTTGCATTTCCCACCAAGGCTGAAAGTCAATTTGTGACCTTAATTTTAAGCTATATAATAAGCTAATAATAATGCCTTTGTACCATTGATCTGGTGTAGTATTTTCAATACCCAAGCGAGTCATATCTAAGTAAACACAGCTATGCCCTTCTTCCTTAAGACGATAACTTGTGCGTTGTAGTAACGATGACTTGCCCATCTGACGAGAGTTGAAGACATAACAGAAATTGCCAGCTTTCAAGCTGGCGTAGAGTTGTTCATCTGCCTGACGGGTAACATATGTGAGGTCGTCACTGCGAAGACTACCCCCTACTTGATATCTCATATCTAAGTGTGATTATCAAATAAAGACATTAACATAATGACTAGTAATTTGTAGACAAATTATTGAAAGTAAGTATTGCAAGTTTTACAGCATAGTTTTATGTAACGGTACTTGATATTGAGTGCCTTACTGTCCCTCTATCAAACAATTGTACATAGTTGCTTGGCAAAATAGGCACGGTAAAGTTCGCAACGTGGTAAAACACGATCGCCTTCAAAGCAAATTAATCCCAAACTTTCAAGCTTATAAGCCTCAATAGGGTTAAGAGAAATATCCTCCTTTGCTGCCAAAATTTCAGCATAGGTCTTTGCTAATCTAGGATTTTCTTGCAGTTTCCTCCAGTGTCGCCATAAATGATCGCGGTAGATGCCGCCATTAGCCATCGCATCCTCTACTATTTCTTGCAGGGTCATTTCTTGAGAGCAAAGATAGTACAAACTAATCTGAATTAGTGCGGGATGTCCTCCTACTAGTGACATCAGCTTGGCAAAATCTTTAGCTTTAAACGAGTCTAAACTATACCGCCTAGCTAAATCTTCTACTTGTGGTTGAGTAAAATCGTTTAGACGAATAGGTAGACCAATATTAAAAGGAGAGAGGTTAATATCCATAGAGATATAGTCTTCGGTTGAGTAAACCATTACTAACCTCAGCTTTTGCCAGTTGGGATTGTGTCGTGCTTCCTCACACCATGACCTCAACAAAGCAAAAAACTCGTGACAAATGTGAGGATATTCAAAAAAACGGTCAACTTCATTCAACACTAAAACCATTGGGGTTTGACATTGTTCGAGCAAATAGTTTTCTAAATAGAAGCCGCTACTCAAGTTGTAGCCAATTTCTTCATTCCACTTTTCCTTAAGGTTTGGGTCTATACCTAACCCTGTTGCAATTTTCCAGCAAAGACGACGCAACAGTTTATTTAAATCAGTTAAACACTCATTATCGAATTGATAGCAATTCAAATTTACAGTCTGATACCCAAGTTTCTGTGCAAAGTCACAAAGCCGCAATACAAGGGAACTTTTACCCATTTGTTTGGGAGACCTAATCCGAACCACGCAGCCACTAGTAGTTATTTCTCGATAAACTTTTCTCTCTAGTGAAGGACGTTCAATATAAAAGTGAGAATTTAAAGGTACGGGACCATCCGGGTATGACCAAAGATTTTCTATCTGTTCAGTTTGTGTGTGATGTTCTTCGACAAATGAGGTTAATTCGGAACGTTGGGAGAAATCTTCTTCTATATTTATAATAGACAATAACTCAGATGTTTCAGTCTCATTTGCTTTGTTGACTATGGTGTAGTCTTCGCTATGTAATTCTAGATTAAAAGCGCTAAAGCAGATTTTTATAGTCTTTTGATCTACACTTTCACTTAAAGACCATAATTTACTCAAAGTTCTACTAGAAACATTAATGCGCGAGCTTATTTCTTCTAAACTCAAGTGTTCGCCTTTATTTTCTACTATCTCCACAGAAAGAATTGCTGATTGTAACCGTTTAATTCCTGTGGAAGTTAGTACAACTCCCCGTTTACGTTTATTTTTATACATTGCTGTTCCAGATATTTATGATAAATGAGTGTCACAAGCGATAATTTTTTCTATTTGCCTACTGAAACTGGAATTTAGCGTAGCAATTTTTGATACACTCTTATTTAATTTTTCCTACAATCCATTGGAACTCTAATCAACTAAGTTACATTATATTAGCTTGATAGTAAACACTGGCATCAATGATCTATTTATCCTACTTTTCCTACTTTTCCTACTTTTCCACTCGCTGTTTTGATGGTTATCTTGCAAAAACTGTCTAGAAAAATGAAGCCCTTGTATTTACTTGAATTTGTACAAATGTGATTAAATAATGTAATATCTTTAACTTGTATAATTTATGACTTTTTGTTGGGGTGTTGCAAAAATATTATCGCTTTAGTAGAACTTTAAATACTAAATATTAATAGTTGTGGAACTACCTACAATCACGACTTAGTTGAAAAATTGACAGAAATTATGCACAAGCAAGTAAACTCCAAAGATATACGAGTAAATGGTGTATTATTTAATAGCATTTTATACTTGTTTATCAAACAAGCAATGCAGAGCTTGCCTAACAAATGTATTCTGAGTACTAGCTTCTACCAAGAAAAGGGAAGATTTTCCAACTGCCTTGATACCCATTGAGGAGTGAAAACATTCCGATAAATCGAATTTTTAACTCTCAGATAGCCGTTATAATTTTCCACCAAACCAGATAGCAACAGCTCTGTCTGTTCTTCACTATTATCGGCTGGTATCAAGTTATCTATCGCATTCCTATTCCTTAGTTCCTCTACTTGTAACACGCGTTGGTAAATATTTAATAGCTTTCCTGCTTTGTGTTCATCAAAAAGTAAGCGATTTCTTATGGTACGGAGATGTTCAGGTTCATCTTGGAATTCCCAATGTTGAATAATCCGCGATCGCACCAATTGTTCTACCCAATATCCTTCAGCACCCTTCGGTATGGTAATTGTTTCCTTATAACTTTCTAAGACAACTTGCACAACTAACTGACAAAGCTTTTGGGTGAGAAACGGTTGTCCTCTTGTCCAATGAATAATATGCTGCAATATTACTTGTGGCTGGCTGAATACTTCTTCTAAGCCTTTGAGCAGGGGCATAGCTTCATGTAATTGAAAGTCACATAACTTAATCGCTTGACCAATGTTAAAGGGAGTTCGATGTCGATCAGCAATTAAGTTAGATGGGCTGGCTACACCAAACAAAGCAAAACCCAAGCATTGAAAACTTGGGTTGTGTGCTTGCTGCTCATAACAGTAACGAATCCAGATAAAAAAATCGTCGACCGGGAAATTCAAACTTAGTAAACTACTAATATTATCGATAAAGATGAAAATGCGATTATTTTTAATTTCTTTCAGGAACACCTGTTCAATAAATTGATACAGTCGTTGTACTGGCTCAAGCTCTGATTGTTGCTCCCACCAACTCTCAAAGTTGACCCGTTTTGTCAGATTTAACTTGTGAAACAGGCTAAAAATAATGCCTTTATACCATTGTATAGGTATAATTTGATTAGTACCTAATAGAGCTAAACTCAGATAAACACATATATGATTTTCTTTTTCTAAGCGATGAATAGTCCGGTGTAGTAGAGATGATTTACCTGTTTGGTGGGAGTCGAAGACGTAACAAAAATCTCCTGTTTTTAATCCAGTATAAAGTTGTTCGTCTGCTTGACGGACAATATATGTAGAGTCATCATACTTCAGGCTACCACCAACCTGATATCTCATAGTCCAGTCAATTCCCATCAATAGGGATACTTGTACTTTTGTAATCGATGCTATATTTAAACGAAACAATATTTTAATATAATTTAACTATGATTACCATTGTTTTTACTCTGTCTTAACTTTCCTCACATTATCTGATAGCGGTTTCCCTATTTCATTACTCTCAGGGAATAGTTTATTCTTAAGTTTTATGCTATATTTCAATCTTAATTATTCTATGAAAAAAGCAAATTTTTGGAGGAAAATTATAAACTTTAGATAACTAAAGAGCGATCGCTCAAGAGATAGTGCCAAACTTAATCACTATATTATTTGCAGACTTATCTTCTCTTAGCTAAAAATAAAAATCAAGGAAAGTTAAGACATTTAAGTAAATTATTGAGATAGTTAAGACAGAAATACTGCTCGGTTAAAAAAAGTAGGTTCAAACCGAATGGTACTAAGTTAAGCGCAAAGCCATGATATAGCTGGATGAAAGGGTGTGGGGTGTGGGGAATTAAGAAGATGGTGAACTCCTTGACGCAACTAAAATTTAATTGTCTTAAAACTACACCCTACACCCTACCCCCTACACCCTGCCCTGACCAGATTTCAGCTTTTCTTAGTGCCATTCGGCTCAAACCCTTGATATATTCTTGTCTATAATGCCCAAAGAGCTTAAGCGAGCAGTATTAGTTAAGCCAGTTAATAAAAAAATAAGTAAGTTGTGTTTTGAACTAAAAAATTCCTAAAATAACGACCAACCATTATAAATCAAGAAAATGCGATTATTACCTAATAATAAAAAGCTTGAACTTACTTAAATTTATAACTGGTCTTGAAATTTACTTTTTGACGTTTTGCTTTAGCAACTATTACACTTTTTAATCCATTAAGTGTTTTTAAAATGGTATCTATCGACCACAGGCTCATCCCTATTACCAGGCAAACTAAGCACACCAAAGCTTAAGGTCTCCCAATGAATATGGTAGACGGCTCAACCCTGTTGACCACAATTTTTGTGCTAGTAGATGATTGGTATCAGCAAAAAGGCTATCGTTACAGCAATTCCTGCTGCTATGAAGTACAGTCTCTCCCCTTCCACACTCCTCCTTTTAGAACTTTCAGCACTAAATATGTACCTCACAGCAGCGGGAAGTGCTGTATATACCGTTATTACCAAGACCTTCACCAAGATTTACAGATAGTGAAATGTTGACGCTGTTAGTAGTAATAGATTTTTTCCCATATCCAGAAGAACAGCAGTTTTTAGGGTTTGTCAGAGTAAACAACTGCAAGCCTATTCCTGAAATTATCAGGCCAAAGCCAATTCTACTGTTGAGCCAGACGCTTGGAGGGAATGCTCGAAGAACTAAGACGTTTTTGAGTTTGAGACTTAGGGGTAATATTTGAGCGCACCTTGTTGTTAGATACAAAACCAGTAGCAGTAGTTGACTACAAACGCGACAAAGACCAAAGTGATTTTACTGGCAGTGTTGATTATGGGTGGTGTACCAGTCGAAAAATGAAGCGTTTAGGCATTGATGTCCTTACTTTTGAACAACATCCTGTGGCTTAATTCACATAAGGCGTATACTTTAAATATCTATGTTCTTAACTTTCCTAAATTTCCTAACTTTCTTAACTGTTTTCTTAAATATCTTCTTAAATGTCTTAACTGGTCTTGCATCTTATTTAAAAAACTGGGATTATCTATCTGAATATATCTACTGGATGATTAAAAATAAATTATGATGTTGCTTACAAATTAATAACAAGATTGTAGTTTTAGCATCCAGCATGTGTCTGACTGCGGGGTAGGTCAAACAACACCCCTGCGACATCAAAGATAGGATAACACTTGAAATAGAACAATATGAAAAATAGCTTGTCTTCTACTCGTCGCAATCTCGCCTTTCTGGCTCCTCCCAAGGAACGTTTCCGTAGCTTTTTTCTAGATGAGGCGATGCCTACGGCGGCAAGCTACACCTCCTGATTGAGTACAATTTCAAACGTTTGTAAAAGTTCATCAAATGCCTTGTGGTTTAGCCCAGTAAATGCCCTCAGTAATCGGTCTACTTTTAGTACCCGATTGTTATCTAGCACTTTCCTATTTCATTCCAGTCGATAATACTTCACTTTACCTTATTAAGCGACAAGTCTATTAAAGCTATTCATAAAGAACGTAACAAAACCAAATCTGTTCAAGTTATCCTCAAATAAATTAAAAGTTTACTGATTACAGAGGAGCAAAAAATCAGAATGAAAAAATGAATTTATCCCATAAAATTTTACTGATAACCAAGATATTTAAAATTCAAAAAAATAGATTTTTAATAAATAATTTTGATGGCTATTTGTTAGTTAATCTTAACTCGCTTTGAGTATAATTATATTTAGCTATTTTCACTATCATAAGAGGGAAATATATCTTGGTACAAAAACTAGATATTAGCCAAAAAAAACAGTTCTAATACTTCCAATGTAACAGTGACAAAAAGAGTAAGTTCATCTAAACAAAGGTTTTTTAGTAGCAAAGACAATATTTGTGGATTATTTGTATTTTTATAATTAAGTTGTCAGGATTTTAAGGAGTTTTAATGGATAAAATTATAGAAGCAGGTTCCCCACTCTCTTCTGGCCAAGAAGCAATGTGGTTTATCTACCAAATTGCTCCAGAGAGCGTTGCTTATAATATATTTATTACTGTAAAAATCAATTTTTATTTAAATATTGTTGCTGTCAATCGTGTATGGGAAAAAATTATTGAACGCCATCCTATCTTCAGAACTACATATACCAGTTTTGAAAGCAAACCCGTTCAGCAAGTTAATCAACAATATAAATGTAATGTTGAGGTAATAAATGCCAGCAATTGGAGTGAAGATTACTTAAAAGAGAAAATATTTGCTATAACCGACAGCCCTTTTAAGTTAGAAAAAGATGCTGTTTTGAGAATTAATTTATTTACTCGCTCAACAAAAGAACACATTCTTTTGCTAACAATGCACCACATTGCAGGTGATATGTGGTCTTTTGATTTACTGCTGAGTGAATTTCAAACTTTGTATGCTAAGGAAATTGAGCAAGTTAGTCAAGAGGAGATCCAAACCGCTCCAGATTCTTTGACTGAAAATAAATCTTATCTAGACTTTGTTCGCTGGCAATCAGAAATGCTATCTGGTTCTAGAGGAGAAAAACTGTGGCAATATTGGCAAAAACAATTAGCTGGCGAATTACCAATTTTAAATCTGTTTGCAGACAAACCCCGTCCCCCAGTACAGACTTATCAAGGAACAGGACATAGTTTAAAACTAGACGAACAGTTAATTCAAAAACTCAAATATCTAGGTTTAGCTTCTGGAACAAGCCTTTATCAGGTTTTGCTAGCAGCATTTTACGTGCTACTTTATCGCTACACGAATCAAACAGACATCCTCATAGGCAGCCCGATGAGAGGTAGATGGGGTGGAGATTTTAAAGAGATTGTCGGTTACTTTGTTAACCTGATGGTTTTACGAACTTCTGTACAGGAAAACACTACATTTACAGGATTTCTGGCTCAAGTCAACAACACAGTTAAAGATGCCCAAAAACATCAAGATTACCCTTTTTCTCTCTTAGCAGAACAACTCCAGCCAGAACGAGATCCCAGTCGTTCTCCTTTATGTCAAGTTAGTTTCACTTGGCAAAGACAACGTTGGTGCGAACAAACAGAGAATTTATTGCACAGTGGAAAACAAGTGCTTGAAATGAAGCCATACTTGCTGGGACATCAACGCGGTGCAGACTTTGATCTGAATTTAATGGTGATGGAAGCTCAGGGAGTATTGCAACTCTGCTGGCAATATAATACTGACTTGTTTGAGGCTAGTACAATCACGCGTATGGCAGGGCATTTTGTTACATTGCTTGAAGGCATTGTAGC
Organism: Nostoc sp. JL23; assembly: GCF_017115065.1. NCBI lineage: Bacteria > Bacillati > Cyanobacteriota > Cyanophyceae > Nostocales > Nostocaceae > Nostoc > Nostoc sp. JL23. Next base: position 58,957 of record NZ_JABXKN010000042.1, on the reverse strand, counting down.
TAATCCTCAAGAGCAGATTTGGCAATTACCTCTGTTGACAGAAATTGAACAACAGCAGTTATTAGTTGAGTGGAATGATACAGGGGTAGATTATCTCCAAGATAAATGTATCCATCAGTTATTTGAGGAGCAAGTAGAGCGCACCCCCGATGCTATAGCAGTTGTGTTTGAAAATCAACAACTGACTTACCAGCAGTTGAATTGTCGCGCTAACCAATTAGCCCATTACTTGCAATCTTTGGGTGTGGGTGAAAATGTGCTGGTGGGTTTGTGTGTAGAACGTTCCTTAGAAATGGTGGTGGGACTATTGGGGATTCTCAAGGCGGGTGGGGCTTATGTACCACTTGACCCTGAGTATCCTGCTGAACGCTTAAGCTTCATGCTCAAAGACACTCAAGTAAAAGTGCTGTTGACTCAAGAGAAATTAGTAGAATCTCTTCCTCAACATCAAGCTTGTGTCGTTTGCTTAGACACAGACTGGCAAAGCATTAGCCAAGTAAATCAGGGTAATCTCAATAGCACAGTCAGTGCAGAAAACCTCTCTTATGTGATTTACACCTCCGGTTCTACAGGCACACCCAAGGGAGTCGCTGTCAATCATCAGGCCGTCAATCGCCTGGTGTTAAACACCAACTATATACAGTTAACAGCTGATGAATGCGTTGCTCAAGCGGCAAATATTGCTTTTGATGCAGCCACCTTTGAGATTTGGGGAGCATTGCTGCACGGAGCCAAGCTAGTCATTATCACTAAATCCGTATTGCTGATCCCAAAAGAATTTGCGGTCAATATCCACGAGCATAAAATCAGTGTCTTATTTTTAACCACAGCTTTATTTAATCAGTTAGCCAGTGTTGTCCCGCAAGCATTTAGTTCTCTACGATATCTACTATTTGGTGGTGAAGCGGTTGATCCCAAATGGGTGCTTGAAGTACTAGATAAAGGCGCTCCTCAGCATTTGCTCCATGTGTATGGCCCAACAGAGAACACCACGTTTTCTTCTTGGTATTTGGTAGAGGACTTAGCAACGACAGCCACAACTATTCCCATTGGTCGGGCGATCGCCAATACGCAAATCTACATCCTTGACCAAAATTTACAGCCTGTACCAGTAGGTGTACCAGGAGAAATATATCTTGGTGGAGCAGGATTAGCACAGGGCTACTTCAATCGTCCTGAGTTGACAAAAGAGAAATTCATCCCCAATCCGTTTGATAATTCCAAATTATATAAAACGGGGGATTTGGCACATTATTTAGCAGATGGCAATATAGAATACTTAGGACGTATTGACAATCAAGTAAAAATACGTGGTTTTCGCATCGAATTGAGTGAAATCGAAGTAGTCCTGAGCCAATATAGTGATGTGCAAGTATCTTGTGTTATTGTCCGGGAAGATACCCCTGGTGATAAACGTTTAGTCGCCTACGTGGTAGCACATCAGGATTGTAAACCCACAATCAGCGAACTACGGCAATTCCTCAAAGCAAAACTCCCAGATTACATGGTGCCAAATGCAATAGTTATCTTGGAGTCACTGCCGCTTACTCCCAACGGCAAAGTAGACCGCCGTGCCTTACCCATACCGGATTTACATAGCGAACAACAAGATAAATTTGTTGCACCTCGTAATCCAATGGAAGAAATGCTGGCACTCCTTTGGGCACAAGTGCTGAAAGTAGAGCTTTTAGGCATTCATGACAACTTCTTTGAACTTGGGGGACACTCGCTACTAGCAACACAATTAGTTTCACGCATCCGCAACGTTTTTAAAGTGGAACTACCATTGCGTGAGTTGTTTGCAAGAGCGACAGTAGCCGAATTAGCACAATCAATTAGGCAGTTACAGCAACAGGACTTAGAACTCTCTGAACAACCTATCTTACCAAAGGTGAGGGATGCAGAATTACCACTGTCTTATGCTCAACAGCGTCTGTGGTTTTTAGATCAGTTCGAGCCGAATAGCGCCTTTTACAACATTCCTATGGCTTTGCGTCTAGTGGGAAATTTGAATCAACCAGCCCTAGAACAAAGCTTACTAGAGATTATTCATCGCCACGAAGCCTTACGCACCAACTTTATTACAGTTGATGGAAAACCTTCTCAAATTATTCAAACACAAACGAATTGGACAGTTTCAGTTATTGATTTAAAGTATTTATCTACAACCGATCAAGAAATTACTAGCCAGAAATTAGCGCGACAACTAGCTATTGAGCCTTTTGACCTGGCAAACGGAGCATTAATCAGGACAACATTACTAGTGCTGTCGGAGACAGAACACATATTGTTAGTTTGTATGCATCATGTTGTCAGTGATGGCTGGTCAATGGGTGTGTTTGTTCAAGAACTAGCAGCGCTGTACGATGCTTATGCTCAAGGTCAGCCGTCACCTTTAACACCGCTACCGATTCAGTATGCAGATTTTGCTATCTGGCAAAGAGAGTGGTTGCAAGGAAATGTACTACAAAACCAACTAACTTACTGGCAACAACAACTGGTAAACGCACCAGTTCTATTGTCGCTGCCCACAGATCGACCCAGACCTGCTGTGCAGACTTTTGCTGGTGCATATCAAAAGTTTGCACTTTCTGCTGAACTCACTGGTAGGTTGATACAACTGAGTCAGCAACAAGGAGTTACCTTGTTCATGACACTGTTAGCAGCGTTTGATACCTTACTTTACCGTTACACAGGTGTGGCAGACATTTTGGTGGGGTCTCCCATTGCTAACCGCGATCGCAGTGAGATAGAAGGGTTAATTGGCTTTTTTGTCAATACTTTAGTGATGCGTACTGACTTATCAGGCAATCCCAGTTTTAGCGAATTACTGACTCGTGTCCGCGAAATAGCAATGGAGGCATACTCGCATCAGCATTTGCCTTTTGAAATGCTAGTGGAAGCATTGCAGCCAGAACGGGATCTTAGCCATACACCGCTATTCCAAGTGATGTTTACACTTCAGAATGCGCCCCTATCGACCGTGGAGTTAAATCAGTTAAGTGTCAGTTCAACGTTGATAGAAGGTACAACTGCCAAGTTTGATCTTACCTTGTCAATGGAAAATACTGCTACTGGAGTAGTGGGTGTGTGGGAATATAGCACTGACTTGTTTGATGCGGGCACAATTGAGCGAATGACGGGTCATTTTGTGACATTGCTTGAAAGTATTATTGCTAACCCACAACAGTCCATTTCTCAATTGCCCCTGTTGACAGAAATTGAGCAACAGCAGTTATTGGTTGAGTGGAACAATACTCAAACGGATTATCCTCAAAATAAGTTTATCTATCAGTTGTTTGAGGAGCAAGTAGCGCGTACACCCGATGCTGTAGCGGTGGTGTTTGAAAATCAACAACTGACTTACCAGCAGTTGAATTGTCGCGCAAATGAGTTAGCACATTACTTGCAGTCTTTGGGAGTGGGAGCAGATGTGCTGGTGGGCATTTGTCTGGAGCGCTCCATAGAAATGGTTGTGGGATTACTGGGCATCCTTAAGGCGGGTGGGGCTTATGTGCCACTTGACCCAGACTATCCTAGCGATCGCTTGAGCTTCATGCTAGAAGATGCTCAAGTGAGAGTGCTGCTGACACAACAGCAACTCAAGGAAAAGTTACCTCAGCATCAAGGGCAGGTTGTATATTTAGATACTGACTGGCAATTTATTTCTCAGTTCAGTCAGGATAATCCAATTACTACCGTGCAAGATAGTAACTTGGCTTATGTGATTTACACATCCGGTTCTACTGGCAAGCCCAAAGGAGCAATGAACACCCACTTGGGAATTTGCAATCGCCTGCTGTGGATGCAACAAGCTTATCAATTAACAGCACTAGATTGCATTTTACAGAAAACTCCTTTTAGCTTCGACGTTTCAGTTTGGGAGTTCTTCTGGCCATTAATCACTGGAGCGCATTTAGTTGTGGCTAAACCAGGTGGACATAAAGATAGTGCTTACTTGGTCAACCTAATTTTAGAGCAGCAGGTTACTCATGTGCATTTTGTTCCTTCTATGCTCCAGGTTTTCTTAGAAGAACCAAGTCTCGGAAATTGCCGTAGCTTGAAACGAGTTATATGTAGTGGTGAAGCTTTACCTGTAGAACTTCAGGAACGCTTTTTTGCTCGGTTAGAGTGTGAATTGCACAATCTTTATGGGCCAACAGAAGCGGCAATAGATGTCACCTACTGGCAATGCTTTCCAAATGGCAATCTTAGGACAGTACCGATTGGTCGTGCGATCGCCAACACACAAATTTACATTTTAGACGAGCATCTGCAACTAGTCCCTGTAGGTGTAGCAGGAGAATTGCATATTGGTGGTGCAGGATTAGCAAGAGGCTATCTTAACCGTCCAGAGTTGACAAAAGAAAAATTCATTTCCAACCCCTTTGACAATTCAAAATTATATAAAACTGGAGATTTAGCGCGTTATTTACCAGATGGCACAATTGAATACATCGGGCGAATTGATAACCAAGTAAAAATACGTGGTTTCCGCATCGAATTGGGAGAAATTGAGGTATTACTGAACCAATATGAGGAGGTGCAGGCATCTTGTGTTATTGCCCGCGAAGGTACGACGGGGGATAAACATTTAGTCGCCTATATAGTGCCGCATCAGCACTCTAAACCCACAACCAATGAACTGCGGCAATTCCTGAAAGCAAAGCTACCAGACTACATGGTGCCAAGTGCTTTTGTAATATTGGAATCAATGCCACTCACTTCTAACGGCAAAGTAGACCGTCGCGCTTTACCCGCACCGGATTTATATAGCGAAATCAAAGATAAATATGTAGCCCCACGTACTCCAATTGAAGAAATACTGGCACAAACTTGGGCGCAAGTGCTGCAACTGCCACAGGTAGGCATACATGATAACTTCTTTGAACTTGGCGGACACTCACTATTAGCAACACAATTAGTTTCACGCATCCGCAACATTTTCAAAGTGGAACTACCATTGCGAGAGTTGTTTGCCGCCGCCACACTAGCGGAATTAGCACGAGAAATTGAACAATTACAGCAACAAGACTTACAACTGTCTGCACCAACTATCTTACCAAGGGCGGAGAATGCACAATTAGCACTGTCTTATGCTCAACAGCGTCTGTGGTTTTTAGACCAATTCGAGCCAAACAGTCCCTTCTACAATATGTCCATAGCCTTGCGTTTAGCAGGAACTGTGGAAGTTGCCGCATTAGAACAAAGCTTCCAACAAATTATTCATCGCCACGAAGCGTTACGTACTAATTTCATTACGGTTGATGGACAAGCAACACAAATCATTCAAACGGAAACGAATTGGACAGTTTCAGTTGTTGATTTAAAGCATTTATCTACAACTGAACAAGAAATAGCTTCACAGCAATTAATGCAACAACAAGCTATTCAACCCTTTGAGTTGGCAACACAAGCATTAGTAAGAGCGACATTAGTAGTGCTATCCGAGACAGAACACATACTATTAATGTGTATACACCACATAGTCTCTGATGGCTGGTCAATCGGTCTGTTTATTCAGGAGTTAGCAGCACTGTACAACGCTTACTCTCAAGGTCAGCCATCACCATTAGCATCACTGCCGATTCAATATGCAGATTTTGCACTGTGGCAAAGACAGTGGTTGCAAGGGGAAGTACTACAAAGCCAATTGAGTTATTGGCAACAAAAATTGGCTTCGGCTCCAACCTTATTGTCGCTACCCACAGACCGACCAAGACCTGCTGTGCAAACTTACCAAGGGACACATCAAGAGTTTGCACTTTCTGAAGAACTAACTGGTAAGCTGGCAAAACTCAGCCAAGAGCAAGGGGTTACTTTGTTCATGACGCTGTTGGCAGCGTTTGATACGCTGCTTTACCGCTACACAGGTACAGAAGACATTTTGGTGGGTTCGCCAATTGCTAACCGCGATCGCAGTGAGATAGAAGGGTTAATTGGCTTTTTTGTCAATACTTTAGTCATGCGTACTAACTTATCAGGCAACCCCACTTTTAGCGAATTACTGACTCGTGTCCGCGAAATAGCAATGGAGGCATATTCTCATCAGCATTTGCCTTTTGAGATGCTGGTAGAAGCATTGCAGCCAGAACGGGATCTTAGCCATACACCACTGTTTCAAGTAATGTTTGTCCTCCAGAATGCACCCACATCTGGATTAGAACTGACTGGGTTAACTGTCAGTTCATTGCCAATAAAAGGTACAACTTCAAGGTTTGATTTAACCTTAATAATGCAGAATACTTCTACTGGTTTGGTAGGGGTGTGGGAGTACAACACTGACTTGTTTGATACTAGTACCATTGAGCGAATGACTGGTCATTTTGTGACCTTGCTTGAAGGTATTATTGCTAACCCAGAGGAGCGAATTTCCCAATTATCACTGCTGACACAACCGGAACAACAAAAGTTACTTGTCGAGTGGAACGATACAGGTGTGGATTATCCACAAGATTTGTGCATCCATCAGTTGTTTGAGGAACAGGTGGATAGTACACCCGATGCGATCGCAGTTATATATGAAAATCAACAACTGACTTACTATGAGTTAAACTACCGCGCTAACCAGTTGGCGCACTACTTGCGGTCTTTGGGTGTAGGATCTGATGCCCTAGTTGGTCTGTGTGTAGAGCGTTCTTTAGAGATGGTCATAGGATTATTGGGGATTCTCAAAGCGGGTGCTGCTTATGTGCCGCTTGACCCAGAATATCCGCCTGAGCGTTTGAGCTTTATTTTAGAAGATGCTCAAGTTAGGGTGTTGCTAACCCAGCAGTCACTTCTTGATAGATTGCCCCAGCATCAAGCACAGCTTGTTTGTTTGGATACTGACGCTCAACTGATTTCCCAATCGGGTCAGGACAATCTCATCTTCGACGTACAAGCAAATAACTTAGCTTATATAATTTATACTTCTGGTTCTACAGGTCAACCTAAAGGTATAGCCATGAATCAGCTTGCCCTTAGCAATCTGATCTTGTGGCATCGGGAAAATCTGAAAATTTCTCGTGGAGCAAAAACCCTACAATTTGCTTCTATTAGCTTTGATGTCTCCTTCCAAGAAATATTCACTACCTGGTGTTCTGGAGGCGCATTGTTCTTAATTGGGGAGGAATTACGCAGAGATACATCAGCTTTGTTAGGTTTTCTCCAACAAAAAGCAATTGAGAGAATGTTTCTTCCCTTCGTTGCCTTACAGCAACTAGCTGAAGTTGCTATTGGTGGTGAATTAGTTAATAGTCATTTGCGGGAAATCATTACTGCTGGGGAACAGTTGCAGATTACTCCCGCGATTTCTCAATGGTTAAGCAAACTAACTGATTGTACTTTGCACAATCACTATGGGCCATCAGAGAGCCATTTAGCCACCAGTTTTACTCTGACTAATTCAGTAGAGACTTTGCCGCTACTTCCTCCCATTGGTCGTCCCATTGCCAACGCGCAAATTTACATTCTGGACAGGTTCTTACAGCCTGTACCCGTTGTTGTACCAGGAGAATTGTACATTGCTGGTGTCCTTTTATCGCAAGGCTACTTCAACCGACCAGAGTTAACACTTGAGAAATTCATCCCTAACCCCTTCAAAAGAAGCAGAGGAGCAGGGGAGCAGGGGAGCAGAGGGGAAACCTTTAATTGCGATCGTCTTTACAAAACAGGGGACTTAGCACGCTATTTAAGTGATGGCAATATTGAATACTTGGGGCGTATTGACAATCAGGTGAAAATTCGGGGTTTCCGCATTGAGTTGGGAGAAATTGAAGCAGTACTGAGCCAACTTGATGTGCAAGCATCTTGTGCGATCGCCCGCGAAGACATTCCTGGGAACAAACGCTTAGTCGCTTACATTGTTCCTCAAAAAGAGCAGACGCTCACAGTAAGCGTTGTGCGTAGCTTCCTGAAGTCAAAGTTACCAGAATATATGGTGCCAAGTGCGATCGTTATCTTAAAAGCTTTACCGCTTACCCCCAACGGTAAACTAGACCGCCGTGCTTTACCCGCACCTGATTTACATAGCCAATTATTGGACAAATATGTTGCCCCACGTAACCCAATCGAAGAAATCCTGTCACTAATTTGGGCGCAAGTTCTGAAAGTACAGCAAGTGGGTATATATGATAACTTCTTTGAGCTTGGAGGACACTCGTTACTAGCAACGCAACTCATCTCCCGCGTGCGTACCAGCTTGAAAGTAGAATTACCATTGCGTAGCTTATTTGCTGCACCAACGGTTGCTGAATTGTCCCAAAACATTCAACGGTTACAGCAACAGGATTTAGAATTAACAGCATCACACATCGTACCAAGGGCGGAGGATGCAGAATTACCACTGTCTTATGCCCAAACACGACTATGGTTTTTAGACAAGTTAAACCCAAACAGCGCCTTCTACAACTTCCCCATAGCTTTGCGTTTAGTCGGAACTCTTAATCGAACTGCGTTAGAACAAAGCTTACAAGAAATTATTTATCGCCACGAAGCCTTACGCACCAACTTCGTCATCGTTGATGGAAAACCTTCTCAAATCATTCAAACACAAATAAATTGCCCACTCTCAGTTGTTGACTTAAAACATTTATCTACAACCGAGCAAGAAACAGCTTCACAGCAATTAGCGCAACAACCCTTTGACTTAGCAAATGAAGCATTAGTTAGAGCAACATTAGTAGTGCTGTCCGAGACAGAAAACGCCTTATTAGTGTGTATGCATCACATAGTCAGTGATGGCTGGTCAATGGGTGTGTTTGTTCAAGAGCTAGCAGCGCTGTACAATGCTTATTCTCAAGATGAGCCGTCACCTTTAACACCACTGCCGATACAGTATGCAGATTTCGCAATTTGGCAACGAAATTGGTTGCAAGGAGATGTCTTAGAAAGTCAATTGAGTTACTGGCAACAACAACTGGCAAACGCACCAGCTTTGTTGTCACTACCCACTGACCGACCTAGACCATCTATGCAGACTTTCGCAGGAGCATATCAACAGTTTGCGCTCTCCAAGGAACTAACTGATAAACTCACGCAACTAAGCCAGCAACAAGGAGTTACTTTGTTCATGACGCTGTTAGCAGCGTTTGACACCTTACTTTACCGCTACACAGGTACAGAAGACATTTTAGTGGGTTCGCCAATTGCAAACCGCGATCGCAGTGAGATAGAAGGGTTAATTGGCTTTTTTCTCAACACTTTAGTTATGCGTACCAATTTGGCAGGCAATCCTAGCTTTAGCGAATTACTAGGTCGTGTTCGTGAAATGGCGATGGATGCATACTCTCATCAGAATTTGCCTTTTGAAATGCTAGTGGAAGCATTGCAGCCAGAACGGGATCTCAGTCATACACCACTGTTTCAAGTGATGTTTGTCCTTCAAAATGCTCCCATATCTCAACAATTGGAGTTGACTGGGTTAACTGTTAGTCCACTGGTGGTAAAAAGTACAACTACCAAGTTTGATCTGACTTTAGGAATGGAGAACACTGCCACTGGACTAGTTGGGGTGTGGGAATACAACACTGATTTGTTTGATGCATCCACCATTGAGCGAATGACGGGTCATTTTCTGACATTACTTGAAGGTATTATTGCTAACCCAGAGGAACGAATTTCTCAACTGCCACTGCTGACAGAATTTGAGCAACATCAACTTTTAATAGAGTGGAATGATACTCAGGTAGATTATCCAGTAGATAAATGTATCCATCAGTTGTTTGAGGAGCAGTCTTTGAGTACACCTGATGCTGTGGCAGTTGTGTTTGAAGATCAGCAACTCACTTACCACGAGTTGAATAGTCGTGCTAACCAGTTGGCGCACTACCTCAAGTCTTTGGGAGTGTCCGCAGATATGCTGGTGGGTATTTGTGTGGAACGCTCAATAGAAATGGTGGTGGGACTGCTAGGTATTCTTAAGGCAGGTGGCGCATACTTGCCACTTGACCCGGAGTATCCGACTGAGCGCTTGCACTTTATGCTAAAAGATGCTCAAGTTTCAGTGTTGCTGACTCAGCAGCAACTCATTGACAGACTGGCCCAACATCAAGCAAAGCTTATTTGTTTGGATACTGACTGGCAGCTTATTTCTCAGTTAAGTCAGGATAATCTCATCACTGAGACACAAGCAACTAATTTGGCCTATGTGATTTATACCTCCGGTTCTACAGGTCAACCCAAGGGAGTGCTGATTGCCCATCAAGGATTGCTAAATTTGGTGTTCTGGCATCAACATACTTTTAAAATCACGACCTTAGATAAAGCTACTCAGCTAGCAGGAACAGCATTTGACGCTGCGGTATGGGAATTATGGCCTTACCTAACGGCAGGAGCAAGTATCTACTTAGTCAAATCTGAGTTCCTTAGCTCGTTAGTGAAGCTACGAGACTGGTTGATTTCCAAGAAGATTACTATCACTTTTCTGCCAACACCATTGGCACAGGAATTATTGTCTTTGGAATGGCCAACTGAAAGTTTGGCTTTGCGTTCCATACTGACTGGAGGAGATCAGCTTCATCAGTATCCATCAGATTTAATTCCCTTCCAACTAGTGAATAATTATGGCCCAACTGAGAATACTGTTGTTACAACTTCTGGGCTGGTAGTTGCCAAGGAGCAAGATCAGATATCACCGAGTATTGGGCGAGCGATCGCTAACACTCAAATCTATATTCTAGATAGTAATCTGCAACCAGTTCCCATTGGTATCCCAGGAGAGTTACATATTGCTGGTGTTGGATTGGCAAAAGGCTACCTTAACCGCCCCGACCTGACAACTGAAAAATTCATCCTCAATCCCTTTAGCACTGAGCTGCATTCGCGCCTATACAAAACTGGGGATTTAGCACGTTATCTACCCGATGGCAACATTGAATACCTGGGACGCATTGACAATCAAGTAAAAATTCGGGGCTTCCGCATTGAGTTGGCAGAAATTGAAGCATTACTGGGACAACATGATGATGTGCAGATATGTTGTGTCATTGCTCGTGAAGAAACTTCAGGTAATAAGCGCTTAGTCGCCTATGTCGTGCCACAAAAAGAGGTGACACCCACAATGGACGAACTGCGTCAGTTTCTTGACGATAAACTGCCTGGGTATATGGTGCCAAGTGTTTTTGTGATGCTGGAGTGCTTACCCCTGACACCCAACGGCAAAGTAGACCGTCGCGCTTTACCTGCTCCAGATTTACAACAGGAACTATCAAATTATGTAATGCCAAATACTGAAGTAGAAAGAATCATTGCTGGCATTTGGCAAAAAACACTGGAAGTAGAAAAGGTGGGAATTTACAATAATTTCTTTGAACTAGGAGGTCATTCGTTACTACTGGTACGAATTAATCAGCAATTGCAAGAAAAGTTTGGTTTGGAAGTGTCAATAGTTGATATGTTTAATTACCCAACTATACATAGATTAAGCCAATACTTAAGTACTAAACTTAATAAAGAAGATACGTTAAAACAAAATAATTCTCGCCCTAAATCTCCAATTGAAAGTAAAGCTTTCAGGAACCAACAATTACAGCTTAGACAGCAGTATCTTTCTCAAAGGAAGGGTAAAAAAATATGATAGATTCTGTTAATATTAATGATTTCAATAATTCTGAAATAGCAATAATTTCTCTTGCTGGTAGGTTCCCAGAAGCCAAAGATATTGACTTTTTTTGGCAAAATTTGCGTGATGGCGTAGAATCTATCTCCAGGTTGACGGATGAAGAATTGATAAATTCTGGCGTTTCTCTAGATTTACTGAATAATCCTAATTATGTAAAAGCTAATGCTGTTTTATCAGACATTGAATTGTTTGATGCAAACTTTTTCGCTTATAGCGCGAAAGAAGCTGAGTTAATAGATCCCCAACAACGCCTATTTTTAGAATTGGCGTGGGAGGCAATAGAAAAGGCTGGTTATGATCCGCATACCTATAATGGGTTAATAGGGGTTTATGCTGGTGTGGGAATGAACAGATATCTTGTCAACAATCTCTACCCTCATCATCAATTATTAGAGACAGTTGATCCACTGCAATTAATAATCTCCAACGATAAAGATTTCTTGCCAACACGAGTTGCATATAAACTCAACTTGACTGGGACAGCAGTGAATGTGCAAACAGCCTGTTCTACTTCTTTGGTTGCTGTTCACTTAGCTTGCCAAAGCCTATTAAATTGTGAATGTGACATGGCTTTAGCTGGGGGAGTTACTCTCAGCATTCCCCAAAAAATAGGTTATTTGCATCAAGAGGGAATGATTCTTTCTCCTGATGGACACTGCCGTGCTTTTGATGCTAAGGCACAAGGAACAATTGCCAGTAGCGGTGCTGGGATTGTGGTATTGAAAAGATTAAAGGATGCGATCGCAGACCGCGACCATATCCATGCAATCATTAAAGGTTCGGCAATTAATAATGATGGTGCAATGAAAGTAGGCTTCACTGCTCCTAGTGTTAGCGGTCAAGCAGCAGTGATTAGCGAAGCTCAAGTTATAGCTGGTGTAGATGCCGAAACAATTTCCTACATCGAAGCTCATGGGACAGCTACACCTTTAGGAGATCCCATTGAAATTGCCGCTTTAACTCAAGCTTTTAGTCAAAGTACTGATAAAAAAGGTTTTTGCGCTATTGGTTCGTTAAAAACCAACTTAGGACATTTAGATACAGCAGCAGGTGTGGCAGGTTTGATTAAAACTGTATTAGCACTGCAACATAAAATGCTGCCTCCTAGTTTGCACTTCGAGACACCTAATCCCAAAATTGATTTTGCCAACAGTCCTTTTTATGTCAATACAACCCTGACTGAATGGAAAACAAATAACACCCCTCGCCGTGCTGGAGTTAGTTCTTTTGGTATCGGGGGTACTAATGCTCATGTAATTTTAGAAGAAGCACCTTTAGAAATTAAAAATTTAAAATTAAAAATTAAAAATTCTAAAGATGCTATTGAACGTCCTTTACACTTGTTGGTACTTTCAGCTAAAACTGCGAGTGCGCTTGAGAAGGCAACAGCTAATTTAATCACACATTTAAAAGAGCATCCAGAACTGAACTTAGGCGATGTAGCTTATACCCTCAATAGTGGTCGGCGGGGTTTTAATTACCGACGGATGTTGATTTGTCAAGACTTAGAAGATGCTGTCAAAACTCTTGGTAGTTTAGCAGCCCAACAAGTTTCTACCAATTATACAGAGATTACAGAACGGTCTGTTGTCTTTATGTTTCCCGGTCAAGGTTCCCAGTATGTGAACATGGCGCGGGAAATTTATGAAACTGAGACAGTATTTAAAGAACAAGTTGATTATTGCTCAGAAATTCTTAAACCCTTACTAGGGCTAGATTTACGTCACATACTTTATCCCAGTGAAGAAAAGATTGATGAGGCATCAAAGCAACTTCAACAAACAGCGATCGCTCAACCTGCTATTTTTGTAATTGAATACGCCCTAGCTAAATTATGGCAGTCTTATGGAGTGGAGCCACAAGCTGCGATCGGTCACAGTATTGGCGAGTATGTAGCAGCAACTCTAGCAGAAGTTTTTTCCCTAGAAGATGCCTTATCTCTGGTAGCAGCACGCGGACAGATGATGCAGCAACTGCCTACTGGAGCAATGCTTTCAATTCCCTTACCCGCAGACAAGATAAAATCCCTACTAGGGCCAGAACTTTCTGTTGCAGCGATTAATCAACCCTCTCAGTGTGTAGTTTCCGGTTCCACAACAGCAGTAGATGCACTACAAAATCAGCTTGCTGCTCAAGGGATTGAATGTCGCCAACTGCATACTTCCCATGCCTTCCATTCTCAAATGATGGAACCAATCTTAAAGGCATTTGCCGAACGAGTTAAAAAAGTTACTTTAAATCCGCCAAAACTTCCTTATATTTCCAACCTCACTGGTACTTGGATTACAGTTACCCAAGCCACAAATCCTGACTACTACGCTCAACATCTGCGTTCCACAGTGCTGTTTGCCCAAGGTGTAGAGAAATTATTGGCAACACCTGAGCAAGTCTTACTAGAAGTAGGGCCAGGACACACACTGGCTACATTAGCCAAAAGGCATCCAGACAAAGCAGCCGCACAAACTGTCTTGACTTCGGTACGTCATCCTCAAGAAAAACAATCTGATAATCATGTTTTATTTACTACATTAGGTCAACTCTGGCTGGCTGGAGTCAATATAGATTGGTTTGGATTCTATAGTCACCAGGAGCATCACCGCCTTCCCTTACCGACTTATCCCTTTGAGCGCCAACGTTATTGGATTGACCCCCCACAAAAAACAGCTTGGGGACAGTTGCAAGCATTACCCACACCATCACAATTATGGACATCGCTTGTACAAGGAGGTCAAAATCAAGCAAATACTAGAAATGCAGAACTCAACGAGTTAACATATCAGGAAAACATACAGTGGTTGGCTCGTTTATGTACAGCCTACATCAACTCTGCATTCAGGCAATTAGGGGCTTTTAGCAATGCCGAAGAAAAGTATTCTTTGGAGAATTTGTTGGCGCAATGCCATATTTCTCCTCGCTATCAGCAATTGTTTTCTAGATGGTTGCAAATATTAGTTGATCAAGGACAACTACAGGAACAGGAGGGGTTATTTACTGGGCTACTGCCATGTTCACAAGATTATATTAATGAACATTTAGAAGAAGTTAGAGCGAGGTTTGCTACTTCATCTTTAATAGATTTCGATTCAGTGCAACGCTGTGGTGAAAATTTAGCTGCTATTGTTGTTAAACAAGAACCCTTAGAGATTTTCAATGAACTGGTTTACCAAAAAGAAAACAACGGTTCACATTCAGAATCTCCCTTAATTACTTACTACAGCTCTATTTTACACTCAAGTTTTGAACAGGTGGTCAAATTATTGACATTGCCTCAATCTTCTGCATCAGCCGCATTTAGCATAAAATCTAGGCTAGAACAGAATAACCAGAAATCAGAGATTTCATTACAAAGAAAGCCGGATATTTTTCAGCCAGAGAAATTATCTGCACTCCACTCCAGACCGGATTTGCCTAATTCTTATGTAGCTCCCCGTAATGAGATTGAGCAAAAAATTGCCGATATATGGGAAGAATTATTGGGAATTAAACAGGTGGGAATCCATGACAATTTCTTTAAATTAGGAGGAGATTCTTTAATAGCCGTTCAAGTTTTATCCCGAATACGAAATATTTTTTCTATCCGATTATCTGTAGCGATTTTATTTGAGTCACCCACAATAGCTGAAATAGCACCAAAGCTAGAAAAACAAATAGATCCAGATCCAAGCTTTGGTGCAGGTGAGAGAGAAGAAATAGCAATTTAATTAACAAATAATTTTAAATTACGAATTACGAATTAGGCGAGTGGAGGTAATATTTCTGTGAATATTGAACAATTGGTAGTTGATCTTAGTAAACAGGGTGTAAAGTTGTGGGTTGAAGGTGAGCAGTTGCGTGTTAATGCTCCAAAGGGAGTATTGACGCTAGAAACTCGTGACTTATTAGCTAAAAATAAAGCAGAACTTATTTTTTGGCTGCACGAAAAAAATGCGGACACCGATACAGATTTACCCCTGATCAAAGCCGAGCGTCCTCAGAACTTACCTCTATCTTTTGCCCAAGAACGACTCTGGTTATTAAACCAGTTGGAACCAGATAACCCCTCCTATAACGAACAAGCAGCTCTAAAACTTCACGGTAAATTAAACGTCGTGGCGCTAGAGCAAAGCCTCAACAAAATTACCGATCGCCACGAAGCTTTACGTACTAACTTCCGCACTATCAACGAGCAGCCAGTCCAGGTAATTACTGACAGCTTAAACTTAAATGTGGCAATAGTAGACCTATCAGAATTACCTGAAAGTGAAAGAGAAATCGCTTGCCAACAATTAGCCACAACTGAAGCTAATCGACCCTTTGACCTTGCTAGTTCTCCTTTAATTCGAGCTTCTGTGGTTAAACTCACAGAGGTAGAACACGCTTTGGTACTAACAATACACCACATTGTAGTGGATGGTTGGTCAATAGGCGTATTGATGCACGAGTTAGCAACCATTTACTCAGCCATCTGCAATAACTTGTCACCACAGCTACCTGAGCTACCAATTCAGTATGCCGACTTTGCTATTTGGCAACGACAATGGTTGCAATCAGAAGTACTCCAAACGCAGCTTGATTACTGGAAACAACTACTCAAAAACGCTCCCACGTTACTAGAATTACCCACAGACAGACCAAGACCAGCGATTCAAACTTTTCGGGGCGAAATTCAATATGGAGAATTTTCAGTTGAACTGAGTGAAGCGATCGCTAATTTCACTAGGCAAGAGGGAGCCACCCTATTCATGACGCTGTTTGCGGCTTATGTCACCTTGCTTTATCGCTATACAGACTCCGATGACATTGTAGTGGGTACGCCCATTGCTAACCGCGATCGCTTGGAACTTGAAGGGTTAATTGGCTTTTTTGTCAATACTTTAGTATTACGTACCGATTTGTCGGACAACCCCAGTTTTCAGCAATTGCTAAGTCGAGTGCGGCAACTGACACTGCAAGCTTACGCTCATCCAGACCTGCCCTTTGAGGAGTTGGTAAAAGCATTGCAGCCACAACGCGACCTCAGCCATACGCCACTATTTCAGGTGATGTTTGTCCTCCAGAATGCGCCCATATCTGAAGTAGAGCTTGCTGGCTTAACTATCAGTTCATTGCCAGCGCAAAGCGCAACTGCCAAGTTTGATTTAACTTTATCAATGCAGAATACTGCAACTGGATTGGTGAGTGTGTGGCAGTACAATGCTGACTTGTTTGATGCCAGCACAATCGAGCGGATGAGGGGGCATTTCCAAACATTGCTCGAAGGAATTGTTGCTAATCCTCAAGAGCAGATTTCACAATTGCCTCTGCTAACAGAAATTGAGCAGCAGCAGTTATTACTAAAGTGGAATGATACAGGGGTAGATTATCCCCAAGATAAATGTATTCATCAGTTATTTGAGGAGCAGGTTGAACGTACTCCCGATGCTGTAGCAGTGGTGTATGAAAATCAACATCTTACATACCACGAATTAAACTGTCGCGCTAACCAGTTGGCGCACTACCTCAAGTCTTTGGGTGTAAAAGCCGATATGCTAGTTGGTATTTGTGTAGAGCGTTCCTTAGAAATGGTGGTGGGACTGCTAGGGATTCTGAAGGCGGGTGGCGCTTATTTGCCACTTGCTTCAGACTATCCTAGCGAGCGTTTGCGCTTGATGTTAGAAGATGCTCAAGTTTCAGTGTTGCTGACTCAGCAGAAACTCTTCGACAGATTGCCTGAGCATACTGCACAGCGTGTTTGTTTAGATGCTGACTGGCAGCTTATTTCTCAGTTAAGTCAGGATAATTTAATACCTGAGATACAAGCAGCTAACTTGGCTTATGTGATTTATACCTCCGGTTCTACAGGTCAACCCAAGGGAGTACTGATTGCCCATCAAGGATTGCTAAATTTGGTGTTCTGGCATCAACGCACTTTTAAAATCACGACCTTAGACAAAACAACTCAGCTAGCAGGAACAGCATTTGATGCTGCTGTATGGGAATTGTGGCCTTACCTGACCGCAGGAGCAAGTATATATTTAGTCAAACCTGAAATTCTTCTATCCCCAGTAGATTTGCAAGATTGGTTGGAATCGAAAAAGATCACTATCAGTTTTCTGCCAACACCGATGGCAGAGCAATTATTCTCTCTGGAATGGCCAGAAAGTACAACTTTGCGAACCATACTGACTGGAGGAGATAAGCTTCATCGATATCCATCAGGTTTACTCCCTTTCCAGGTAGTGAATAATTATGGCCCAACTGAAAATACTGTTGTCACAACTTCAGGACTAGTAGTTTCTAATGGGCGGGATAATAATATCTCACCACCCATCGGTCGCCCTATAGCGAATGTTGAAATCTATATATTGGACTCTTATTTACAGCCAGTACCTATAGGTGTGCCAGGAGAATTGCATATTGGTGGTGCGGGATTAGCAAAAGGCTACCTTAACCGTCCAGAGTTAACACAAGAAAAATTCATTCCCAATCCGTTTGAGGAGGCAGGAGGCAGGAGGCAGGAGGCAGAAGGGAGTAAATTATATAAAACTGGGGATTTGGTACGCTATTTAAATGACGGCAATATAGAATACCTCGGGCGCATTGACTACCAAGTAAAAATACGTGGTTTCCGCATTGAGTTGAGCGAAATTGAAGCAGTATTGAGCCAACATAGTGATGTGCAGTTATCTTGTGTCATCGCCCGTGAGGATACTCCTGGTGATAAACGCTTAGTCGCATACGTGGTAGCACATCAGGACTGTAAACCCGCAATCAGCGAACTACGACAATTCCTCAAAACAAAGCTGCCAGAATACATGGTGCCAAGTGCTTTTGTAATCTTGGAATCCTTACCCGTGACTCCCAACGGCAAAGTTGACCGCCGCGCCTTACCAAAACCAGATTTAGACACCACACTGCTAGAAAAATATGTCGCCCCGCGCACACCCATTGAGGAAATGCTGGCGCTCCTTTGGGCACAAGTGCTGAACTTAGAGCTTGTAGGCATATATGATAACTTCTTTGAACTTGGTGGACACTCACTACTAGCAACGCAATTGGTTTCACGTATCCGCAACATTTTCAAAGTGGAACTACCATTGCGTGAATTGTTTGCCAGATCAACAGTTGCGGAATTGGCGCAATCGATTGGACAATTGCAGCAACAAAACTTAGAACTTTCTACACCACCCATCGCACAAAGGGCAGAGAATGCTCAATTACTACTGTCTTATGCTCAACAGCGTCTTTGGTTTTTAGACCAGTTCGAGCCGAACAGTGACTTATACAACATTCCCTTAGCTTTGCGTCTAGTCGGAACTCTGAATCAAGTTGCCCTAGAACAAAGCTTACATGAAATTATTGCTCGCCACGAAGCATTACGCACCAATTTTGTAACGGTTAATGGACAACCAACTCAAATTATTCAAACACAAACGAATTGGACAGTTTCAGTTGTTGGCTTAAAGCATTTATCAACAACTGAACAAGAAATCGCTACACAGCAATTAGCGCGACAACAAGCTATTGAGCCTTTTGACCTGGCAAATCAAGCATTAGTTAGGGCGACATTACTAGTGCTGTCTGAGACAGAACACGTTTTGAGTGTATGTATGCACCATATTGTCTCTGATGCCTGGTCAATGGGTGTGTTTTTTCAAGAACTAGCAGCATTGTACAACGCTTATTCTCAAGCTCAACCGTCTCTACGAGACGCTACAGGTAGCTTGCTTCCCCGAAGGGGTACACCTTTAGCACCCCTGCCGATTCAGTATGCAGATTTTGCACTGTGGCAAAGACAATGGTTGCAAGGGGGCGTACTGCAAAGCCAACTGAGTTACTGGCAACAGCAACTCAAAGATGCACCAGCCTTGTTGTCCCTACCCACAGACCGACCAAGACCTGCTGTGCAGACTTTCGCTGGCGCACATCAAGAGTTTGCGCTCTCACAGCCGCTCACTCAAGGATTGATACAACTAAGTCAAAAGCAAGGAGTAACCTTGTTTATGACGCTGTTAGCAGCTTATGATGCCCTGCTTTACCGCTACACAGGTACAGAAGACATTTTAGTGGGATCTCCCATTGCTAACCGCGATCGCAGTGAGATAGAAGGGTTGATTGGCTTTTTTGTCAATACTTTAGTCTTGCGTACTAACTTGGCAGGTAATCCGAGCTTTAGTGAATTACTGACTCGTGTTCGGGAAATGGCAATGGAGGCATACACTTATCAAAATTTGCCTTTTGAAATGCTGGTGGAAGCATTGCAACCACAAAGAGACCTCAGTCATACACCACTGTTCCAAGTAATGTTTGCACTTCAGAATGTGCCTTTATCTGGAGTAGAGTTGGCTGGGTTAAGTGTCACTCCATTGATGCCAGAAAGCACAAGTGCCAAGTTTGATATTACCTTACTAATGCAGAACACTGCTGATGGATTGGTGGGTGTGTGGGAATATAATACAGACTTGTTTGATGCGGGCACAATTGAGCGCATGACGGGTCATTTTGTGACATTGCTTGAGGGAATTATTGCTAACCCAGAACAGCAAATCTCACAATTGCCCCTGCTGACAGAAGTCGAACAGCATCAATTATTAGTAGAGTGGAACGATACTCAGGTAGATTATCCACAAGATTTGTGCATCTATCAGTTATTTGAGGAGCAAGTTCAGCGCACCCCCGATGCTGTAGCGGTTATATTTGAAAACCAACAACTTACTTACTACCAATTAAACTGTCGCGCTAACCAGTTGGCAAATTACTTGCAGTCTTTGGGAGTGTCCGCAGATGTGCTGGTGGGTATTTGTGTGGAGCGCTCCATAGAAATGGTTGTGGGATTACTGGGCATCCTCAAGGCGGGTGGGGCTTATGTGCCACTTGACCCAGACTATCCCCAACAACGTTTGAGTTTCATATTAGATGATGCGGCGCTGCCAGTGTTGTTAACTCAGCAATCATTATTGGAATCTTTGCCAGAGCATACCGCACAGGTAGTATGTTTGGATAGCGATCGCCAACTCATTGAGCAACACAGTCGAGAAAATCCACTCACTGGCAGCAAACCAGAAAACTTGGCTTATGTAATTTATACTTCAGGTTCCACAGGCCAGCCAAAAGGAGTTCAAGTTAACCACAGCAGTGTAGTCAACTTTTTAGTTTCCATGAGTCATTGTCCAGGATTAACTGACTCTGATACTTTCTGTGCCGTTACTACCATATCCTTTGACATTGCGGCTTTGGAACTGTATCTGCCACTCATAGTAGGAGCAAAGGTAGTAGTAATTGGACGTGAAGTCGCCAGGGATGGCGCTAGGCTGTTACTAAAGTTACAGCACTCAAGCACAACAGTGATGCAAGCGACTCCAGCCACTTGGCAAATGCTGGTAGCTTCCGGCTTATCTACTCAACGGTTGGGAATGAAACTCTTGTGTGGGGGAGAAGCCTTACCACCTCAATTAGCTCATCAATTACTAGAAACTGGTGCCCAAGTATGGAATCTCTATGGGCCGACAGAAACAACAATTTGGTCGAGTATTTGCCAACTTAGGAATGAGTCAACGCAACTAGAAGCTAGAAATGCGATCGCCTTTGGCGCAATTGCACCCATTGGTCGTCCCATAGCTAACACTCAATTTTACATTTTAGATTCACACTTACAACCAGTTCCTGTAGGTGTAGCAGGAGAATTGCATATCGGTGGTTTAGGTTTAGCAAAAGGCTACCTTAACCGTCCACAATTGACACAAGAGAAATTTATCTCTAATCCCTTTAGCACAGACCCTCATTCGCGCCTCTATAAAACCGGCGATTTAGCACGTTATCTACCCGATAGCACAATTGAATACCTGGTACGAATTGACAATCAAGTAAAAATACGTGGTTTCCGCATCGAGTTGGGAGAAATCGAAGCAGTCCTGAGCCAACATCAGGATGTGCAAGCATCTTGTGTTATCGCCCACGAAGATACTCCAGGTGATAAACGCCTAATCGCCTACGTAGTAACGCATCTAGGACAGACACCTACAGTTAGCCAGTTGCGCTCCTTCCTGTCTAACCAACTGACTACTTACATGGTGCCACATGCTTTTGTGATGCTAGAGTCCCTGCCTCTTACTCCCAACGGCAAGGTAGACCGCCTCGCATTAAAAGCACCAGACTCTCGTGGAGAACTAGAAGTCAGTTTTGTAGCCCCACGCAATCAAATCGAAGAAATATTAGCGCAGATTTGGGCAGAAGTTCTCAAAGTAGAGCAAGTAGGAGTTCACGATAACTTCTTTGAACTCGGTGGAGATTCTATTCTCAGTCTTCAAATCATCAACAGAGCAAAGCTTGCAGAATTGCAACTGACTCTCAAGCAATTATTCGCACATCAAACAATTGCAGAATTGGCCATAGTGGCAAATGTAGCGAGTGTTATTCAAATAGAACAAGGTTTGGTAACAGGGACATTACCTCTAACGCCAATTCAACACTGGTTTTTTGAGCAAAATTTACAACAACCGCATCACTTTAATCAATCATTTCTGCTTTCAGTACCATCTGACCTCAAACCAGAGTTATTAAAGCAAGTATTGCAGCAATTGCTAGTACATCATGATGCTCTGCGCCTACGTTTTACACAAACTGACTCTACTTGGCAGCAAATTCACTCTGCTGTGACTGATAGCGTTGCTTTCTCTTATGTAGACTTATCGGCACTCCCACAGAATGAGCAAAAAACTGCGATTGAAGCTAGCGCAACTTGCTTACAGGCGAGTTTGAATCTGTCAGAGAATCTAGTGCAAGTCGCCTTTTTCTATCTGGGTATTGACAAGAGGGCGCGATTACTCATCGTTATCCACCACTTGGTAGTTGACGGTGTTTCTTGGCGAATATTGTTAGAAGATTTGCAAACAGCTTACCAGCAACTTGCTCACGGTAAAGCGATCGCACTGCCTGCTAAAACAACTTCTTTCAAAGATTGGTCTAACAAATTAACCAAATATGCACAGTCAGAAACTCTCAAATCCGAGGTGGCTTATTGGTTGAATGAATCTCGCGCCGCAGTTCCTCCTATCCCAGTGGACTATAAAGGGGCAAACACTGTTGAAGCAGCTAGTACAGTAACAGTGTCGTTAAATGAAGCGCAAACTCGTGCCTTACTGCAAGATGTGCCAAAAGCTTACAACACTCAGATTAACGATGTGCTACTGACTGCCTTGGCGCTGGTTTTGAGCAGATGGACTAACTCTAAGAGTGTGCTGTTCAACTTAGAAGGTCATGGGCGGGAAGATATTATTGATGATGTAGATTTGTCACGCACTATCGGTTGGTTTACAACCATCTTCCCTGTACTTTTGGAACTGGGAGCAACAGAAAATCTCGCAGATGCTTTAAAATCTGTCAAAGAACAACTGCGGGCTATTCCCAATAAAGGAATTGGCTATGGCTTATTGCGTTATCTGAGTCAGGATGCAGAAATCGCTGCCCAACTACAGACATTACCGCAAGCAGAAATCAGTTTTAATTATTTGGGTCAATTCGACCAACTGCTCAATACATCTTCTTGGATGCAGCTAGCTAGTGAGTCTACGGGACACAGCCACGGTTTGCAGAACAACCGCGCTCATCTACTAGATATTAATAGCGTTATTACTGAAGAACGGTTGCAAATAAATTGGGCTTACAGCAAAAATATCCACCAGCACGCCACAATCGAAAGTCTGGCACAAGAATTTGTCAAGACATTGCTTGGACTAATTGCTCATTGTTCATCACCTGAGAGTGGAGGTTATACACCTTCAGATTTCTCGCTAGTCAAGCTCAATCAGCCAGAAATAGACCAACTGTTGGCAAGTTTAGTATTCAAAAATCAATCAGGCAAAACTAACTGGCGAAATATTGAAGATATTTACCCGCTCTCGCCAACCCAACAGGGTATGCTGTTTGAGAGTTTGTACGCTCCAGACTCAGGAGTATATTTTCAGCAGTTAAGTTTAACTTTGAGTGGAAAGTTGAATGTGACAGCATTTGAGCAAGCTTGGCAGCAAGTGGTAGCAGAGCATTCAATCTTGCGGACTGCTTTTATTTGGGAGCAATTAGCCGAGCCACTTCAAGTAGTGTATCGGCAGGTGGATGTTAAGCTCAACAGCCATGATTGGCAACAGCTATCTGCACAAGATCAACAACAGCAATTAGAGCTTTTGTTGCACTCACAGCGAAAACAAGGTTTCCAACTGTCTCAACCACCACTGATACATCTGAGCCTCATTCAATTGAGTGCAGATACTTATCAATTTATTTGGAGTTCTCATCACTTATTGCTTGATGGCTGGTCAATGCCTTTGGTTTTCAAAGACTTATTGTACTTTTATCAAACAATTTCTCAGCGTGAAACTCTAGATATTCAACCAACTCAAAGCTACCGCAACTATATTGCTTGGCTACAGAAACAAGACTTAGCCCAAGCTGAACAATTTTGGAGAGAAAAACTCCAAGGTTTTACCGCACCCACTCCTTTGAGTGTTGATAAAAAACAATCATCAAACCGGAAAAAGTTAGATTCTAGCTATAGCGAACAACAAATTCAACTTACAGTGCAAGCGACAGCCGCAATCCAAAGTTTTGCACGGAAGCATCAACTGACGATCAATAATCTGGTGCAAGCAACTTGGGCATTACTGCTGTGTCGCTACAGTCAAGAAACTGATGTTGTTTTTGGTGCTACTGTATCTGGTCGTCCGCCATCTCTTGTTGGTATCGAGTCGATGGTGGGACTATTTATCAACACCTTGCCAGTGCGAGTTCAAGTTTCAGACGATACCCAAGTGTTGACTTTGTTGAAGGATTTACAGGCGCAACAAGTTGAATCTGAGCAATATTCATATAGTTCATTGGTGGAGATTCAAGGTAAGAGTGAAATCAACAGAGGAACGCCTTTGTTCGAGAGCATTGTTGTCTTTGAGAATTATCCAGTTGATGAGGCAGTGCGTAGCCAGCCGCCGAAGGCATCGCACAATTACAGTTTCTCTATAGACAAGATTCACGCTATTGAACAAACTAATTATCCTCTGACTGTAATTGCTGCTGTTGGTAAGCAATTGTTGGTGAAGATTAACTACGATATTAGCCGCTTTGATGATGCAACAATTACTCGCTTGTTAGGACATTTCCAAATATTGCTTGAGGGAATTGTTACTAATCCAGAACAGCAAATCTCACAATTACCCCTGCTGACAGAAGCCGAACAGCATCAATTATTAGTGGAATGGAACGATACTCAAGTAGATTATCCACTAGATAAATGTCTCCATCACTTGTTTGAGGAGCAGTGTTTGAGTACACCTGATGCGATCGCAGTGGAGTTTGAAAATCAACAACTCACTTACCAGCAGTTGAATAGTCGCGCTAACCAGTTGGCGCACTACCTGAAGTCTTTGGGAGTTTCCGCAGATGTGCTGGTGGGTATCTGTGTGGAACGCTCAATAGAAATGGTTGTCGGATTGTTGGGCATTCTCAAGGCGGGTGGGGCTTATGTGCCAATTGACCCGAACTACCCACAAGAGCGAATTCGTTTCATGCTGCAAGATTGTGGGGCAAAGGTTTTGCTCACCCATAGTCAACTCAAAGACTTGAGTGCGATCGCAGAACTGGCGGCTGACAACAAAGAAACTCTTGCCCAATACCCTTCCATACTGTATTTAGATCACGATAACTTTGCCAACCAATCTACAGAGAACCCCAGTCGGCAAAGTCAACCCGATGATTTAGCTTATGTAATCTATACATCAGGCTCTACAGGACAACCCAAAGGGGTACAACTACTGCATCGGGGTTTAAGTAACTATTTACACTGGGCTAAAGACTACTACGCAGTAGCAGAAGGACAAGGTACACCTGTGCAGTCTTCTCTTAGCTTTGATGCAACCATTACATCACTGTACCTCCCGCTAATTTGTGGGCGTACCACCATCTTGGTAAGAGAAAAACAAGAATTGCAGCTTCTAGCAGACATTGTTAAACAAAACAATCATCTATCGCTCGTCAAAATCACACCTTCCCATCTGGAAATACTCAATCAGCAAATTGAGCCTGATCCCATGCCGAATCGGGTCAATGCCTTTGTTTTAGGCGGTGAGGCATTACACGCTAACCAAATAATTCCCTGGTTGACTCATGCCCCCAATACCCGCCTGATTAACGAATATGGTCCGACAGAAGCGGTTGTCGGGTGTTGTGTCTACGAAGCAACTGGAAAAAGGGATCTAGCGGGCGATTTATTAATCGGACAGCCAATTGCCAATGTACGTATTTACATTTTAGACAACCAAAACCAACTCCTTCCTGTCGGCATTCCTGGGGAACTTTGTATTGCCGGGGCTGGTTTAGCCAGTGGCTATCTCAACCGTCCCAAACTCACAGCTGAAAAATTCATCGAACTCAACTTATTTGGTAAAAAAGAACGAATCTACAAAACTGGCGATTTAGCCAGATGGTTGCCTGATGGTAATCTTGAATACCTGGGACGCATTGACAACCAAATAAAAATTCGCGGTTTCCGCATCGAGTTGGGAGAAATTGAGGCATTACTCAACCAACATGATGATGTGCAGGCATCTGTAGTCACTGCCCGCGAAGATACCCCAGGTGATAAACGCTTAGTTGCCTACGTCGTGCCGCATCAGCATACACCCACAATCAATGAACTACGGCAATTTCTGAAAGCAAAGCTACCAGACTACATGGTGCCAAACGCTTTTGTGATGTTGGAGTCAATGCCACTCACTCCCAACGGCAAAGTAGACCGTCGCGCCCTACCTGCACCAGATTTACACAGTGAAGGCACAGAAAAATATGTCGCCTTGCGCACTCCGATTGAAGAAATACTGGTACAAATTTGGTCACAAGTGCTGAAAGTAGAGCAAGTAGGCATACACGATAACTTCTTTGAACTTGGGGGACACTCGCTACTAGCAACACAAGTACTTTCACGTATCCGCGATCGCTTTAAAGTCAAACTCCCTTTACACGAATTGTTCAACACCCCAACCATCGCTGAATTAGCGCCATCAATCGGGAAGTTGCAGCAACAAAACTCAGACCTAACTGTTCCACGCATTCTACCAAGGAGCAAAAGATGATGACTGAAGAATTACCCCTATCTTATGCTCAACAGCGTTTGTGGTTTTTAGACCAGTTAGAGCCGAACAGTGCTATATACAACATCCCCTTAGCTTTGCGTCTAGTGGGAAATCTCAATCGGGCTGCCTTAGAACAAAGCTTTCAAGAGATTATTGATCGTCATGAAGCATTACGCACAAACTTCATCACAGTTGATGGAAAACCTTCTCAAATCATTCAAGCACAAATTAATTGGACAGTTTCAGTTGTTGAGTGCGAAAAGCTGCCACCAAGCGAACAAGAAATCGCTACACAGCAACTGGTGCAACAACAAGCGATTCAGCCTTTTGACTTGGCAGAGGGAGCATTAATCAGGGCAACATTAATTGTGCTGTCTAAGACAGAACACATATTGTTATTGTGTATGCACCATATTGTCTCTGATGCCTGGTCATTGGGTGTGTTTATCCAAGAACTAGCAGCACTGTACAATGCTTATTCTCAAGGAGAAACGTCACCTTTAACACCACTGCCGATTCAGTACGCAGATTTTGGCATCTGGCAAAGAGAGTGGTTGCAAGGGGAGGTACTGCAAAATCAAATCTCGTACTGGCAACAACAACTAAAAGATGCACCAGCCTTGTTGTCCCTACCCACAGACCGACCAAGACCTGCTGTGCAGACTTTCGCTGGCGCAATTCAAGAGTTTGCCCTCTCAGTCGAGTTAAGTAATCAGCTAACACAACTGAGCCAGAAACAAGGGGTGACTTTGTTCATAACACTTTTGGCAGCCTTTGATACCCTACTTTACCGCTACACAGGACAGTTAGACATTTTAGTAGGGTCTGCGATCGCAAACCGCGAACACAGCGAAATTGAAGGGTTAATTGGCTTTTTTGTCAATACTTTAGTGTTGCGTACTGACTTATCAGGCAACCCCAGTTTTAGCGAATTACTTTCTCGCGTTCGGCAAATAGCTCTAGGAGCATACTCTCATCAAGAGTTGCCATTTGAAATGCTAGTTGAGGCATTACAACCAGAACGGGATCTCAGCCATCCACCACTATTCCAAGTGATGTTTGTCCTCCAGAATACGCCCATGTCTGGAGTAGAACTTGCTGGTTTAACTATCAGTTCATTGAACGCCCAAAGCACAATTGCTAAGTTTGATTTAACTTTATCAATGCACAACTCAAGTGCTGGACTAGTGGGGATATGGGAATATAACACTGACTTATTTGATGCCAGCACAATTGAGCGGATGAGTAGGCATTTTGTGACATTGCTCTCAGGTATTGTTGCTAACCCAGAGGAGCGGATTTCGCAATTGCCTTTGCTGTCACAGACAGAGCAACAGCAGTTATTAGTTGAATGGAACAATACTCAAGCAGATTATCCTGTTGATAAGTGTATTCATCAGTTGTTTGAGGAGCAATCTTTGAGTACCCCGGATGCTATAGCTGTAGTATTTGAAAATCAACAACTGACTTACCAGCAATTGAATTGTTGCGCTAATCATTTAGCTCATTACTTACAGTCTTTGGGTATAAAACCAGATACGCTGGTGGGTATTTGTGTGGAACGCTCAATAGAAATGGTGGTGGGACTGTTGGGGAGTCTCAAGGCAGGCGGAGCTTATCTACCACTTGACCCAGAGTATCCGAATGAGCGTTTGGCTTTCATGTTAGAAGATGCTCAAGTTTCCATACTGTTGACTCAACAGCGACTTATTGACAGACTTCCTGAGCATCAAGCAAAACTTATCTGTTTAGATGAAGCTTGGGAACAAATTGCCCAAAACAATCAAGATAACCCAACAAGTGAAGTCAAAGCTTTTCATCTAGCTAACCTGATTTACACTTCTGGTTCAACAGGTAAACCTAAAGGTGTGATGGTTGAGCATAAGGGATTATGCAACCTAGCTCAAGCTCAGATTCAAACTTTTGGCTTGACTTCGGATAGTCGCGTTCTTCAGTTTGCCTCCTTCAGTTTTGATGCTTCCATCTCAGAAATTTTGATGGCTCTGGGGTCAGGTGCAACGCTGTATCTGGGAACAAAAGACTCTCTACTGCCAGGGAAGCCATTAATTGAGCAATTACGCGATCGCAGCATTACCCATATTACCCTACCACCATCGGCGTTAGCAGTTATGCCTGAGTCGGAACTGTCGGCACTGCAAACAATAATTGTAGCGGGAGAAGCTTGTTCATCTGAATTAATCAGACAATGGTCTGCTGGCAGAAACTTCTTCAATGCCTACGGGCCAACAGAAGCTAGTGTCTGTGCCACAATCGCAAAATGCACTGAAGATGACAATAAAATATCTATTGGTAAGGCGATCGCTAACGTCCAGGTTTATATTTTAGATGAATATCTGCAACCAGTACCGATTGGTGTACCAGGTGAATTACACATTGGTGGTACTGGTTTATCACGAGGCTACCTTAATCGCCCAGAGTTGACAAAAGAAAAATTTATTCCCAACCCGTTTAAGGGAGCAGGAGAGAGTAATTTATATAAAACTGGAGACTTAGCACGCTATTTACCAGATGGCAATATTGAATACCTGGGACGCATCGACAATCAGGTAAAAATCCGCGGCTTCCGTATCGAGTTGGGAGAAATTAAAGAATTACTGAACCAACATGGCGATGTGCAGACAGCTTGTGTTATTGCCCGCGAAGATCATCTAGGTGATAAACGCTTAGTTGCCTACGTGGTAGGACATAAACAACATTCACCTACAATCAGCCAGTTAAGATCCTTCCTCTCTAGTCAACTGCCACAATACATGATACCTCATGCTTTTGTGATGCTAGAGTCTTTACCTCTGACTCCCAACGGCAAGGTAGACCGTCGCGCATTGAAAGCGCCAGACTCTCGTGAGGGACTGGAAATAAGTTTTGTCGCCCCGCGTAGCCCAATTGAAGAAATACTGACGCAAATTTGGACACAAGCGCTGAAAGTAGACCAAGTGGGTATATATAATAACTTCTTTGAACTTGGAGGGCACTCACTACTAGCAACGCAACTAGTTTCACGTATCCGCAACATTTTCAAAGTGGAACTACCATTGCGTGAGTTCTTTGCCAGAAAAACAGTTGCCGAATTGGCGCAAGTGATTAGGCAATTACAGCAACAAAACTTAGAACTGGTTTCCCCACCCATCTTACCAAGGGCAGAGAATGCAGAATTACCACTGTCTTATGCTCAACAGCGTTTATGGTTTTTAGACCAGTTCGAGCCAAACAGTGCCATATACAACATTCCTATGGCTTTGCGTCTAGTTGGAACACTTAATCAAGTTGCCTTAGAACAAAGCTTGTATGAAATTATTGCTCGCCACGAAGCCTTACGCACCAATTTTGTAACCGTTAATGGACAACCAACTCAACTTATTCAAACACAAACGAATTGGACAGTAACAGTAGTTGACTTGAAGCATTTATCAACAACTGAACAAAAAATTGCTACACAGCAATTAGCGCAACAACAAGCTAGTCAACCGTTTGACTTAGCAAACCAAGCATTAGTTAGGGCAACATTAATTGTGCTGTCCGAGACAGAACATGTTTTGAGTGTATGTATGCACCATATTGTCTCTGATGCCTGGTCAATGGGTGTGTTTATCCAAGAACTAGCAGCACTGTACAACGCTTTCTCTCAAGGTGATCTGTCACCTTTGACATCAGTGCCGATTCAGTACGCAGATTTTGCGATCTGGCAAAGAAATTGGTTGCAAGGCTCGGTACTGCAAACTCAACTAAGTTACTGGCAACAACAACTAAAAGCTGCACCAGCCTTGTTGTCCCTACCAACAGATCGACCCAGAGGATCTGTGCAGACTTTCGCTGGTGGACATCAAGAGTTTGCACTCTCAGTTGAGTTAAGCAATAAGCTGACAAAACTGAGCCAGGAGCAAGGGGTTACTTTGTTCATGACGTTGTTGGCAGCGTTTGATACCTTGCTTTACCGCTACACAGGTACGGAAGATATTTTGGTGGGTTCGCCAATTGCAAACCGTAATCGTAATGAAATTGAAGGGTTAATTGGCTTTTTTGTCAATACTTTAGTGTTACGTGCTGACTTATCAGGCGATCGCAGCTTTAACGAATTACTTGGTCGCGTTCGATTGATGGCAATAGATGCTTATGCTCATCAGGACTTACCTTTTGAAATGCTAGTAGAAGTATTGCAGCCAGAACGGGATCTCAGTCATACACCACTTTTCCAAGTCATGTTTGCCCTCCAGAATGTGCCTATGTCTGAGATAGAGCTTGCTGACTTAACTATCAGTTCTTTGCCAGTAGAAAGCGCAACTGCCAAGTTTGATTTGTTTTTATCAATACAGAACACTGGTAATGGACTGGTGGGTGTATGGGAATATAACACTGACTTATTTGATGCCAGCACAATTGAACGGATGACTGGACATTTTATAACATTGCTCTCTGGAATTGTTGCTAACCCAGAGGAGCGGATTTCGCAATTGCCTTTGCTGTCACAGACAGAGCAACAGCAGTTATTAGTTGAATGGAACAATACTCAGGTGGATTATCCCCGTGATAAATCTATCCATCAGTTGTTTGAGGAACAAGTAGAGCGTACACCCAATGCAGTGGCGGTGGAGTTTGAAAATCAACAGCTGACTTACGACCAATTGAACTGTCGTGCAAATCAGTTGGCGCACTACCTGAAGTCTTTGGGAGTGTCCGCAGATGTGCTGGTAGGCATTTGTGTAGAGCGATCGCTAGAGATGGTTGTGGGACTGTTAGGAATTCTCAAAGCTGGTGGGGCTTATGTGCCACTCGATCCAAACTACCCTCAAGAGCGTTTGGCTTTCATGTTAGAAGATGCTCAAGTTTCAGTGTTGCTAACCCAACATTCACTCCTCGACAGATTACCTCAGCATCAAGCTCACCTTGTCTTTTTGGATACTGACTGGCAAGTGATTTCTCAGTCGAGTCAGGATAATCTCATCTCTATTGTGCAAGCAACTAATTTGGCTTATGTAATTTATACCTCTGGTTCTACAGGCCAACCTAAAGGTGTAGCCATGAATCAGCTTGCTCTTTGCAATTTGATTCTGTGGCAACTGCAAAATAATACAATTTCCACTGGAGCAAAAACGCTGCAATTTGCTCCTATTAGCTTTGATGTCTCCTTCCAAGAAATGTTTTCTACCTGGTTTTCGGGAGGCACATTGTTCTTAATTACGGAGGAATTGCGCCGAGATATCTCAGCTTTGTTAGGTTTTCTCCAAGAAAAAGCTGTTGAGAGACTGTTTGTTCCCTTTGTTGCCTTACAGCAACTAGCTGAAGTCGCTGTTGGTAGTGAGTTAGTTAATAGTCATCTGCGGGAAATCATTACTGCTGGGGAACAGTTGCAGATTACTCCCGCGATTTCTCAATGGTTAAGCAAACTAACTGATTGTACTTTGCACAATCATTACGGGCCATCGGAGAGCCATGTAATCATCACTTTTACTTTGGCTGATCCAGTAGAGGCTTGGCCGCTACTGCCTCCGATTGGTCGTCCCATTGCTAACACGCAAATTTACATCCTGGATCAGTACCTACAGTCTGTACCTGTGGGTGTAGCAGGAGAATTGCACATTGGTGGTGTCTCTTTGGCGCAAGGCTACCTCAACCGGCCAGAGTTAACACTTGAGAAATTCATCTCCAACCCCTTTAGCACTGACAGGTATTCACGCCTCTACAAAACAGGGGATTTAGCCCGCTATTTACCGTATGGCAACATTGAATACCTGGGGCGCATTGACAATCAGGTTAAGGTACGAGGCTTCCGGATTGAATTGGGAGAAGTTGAAGCAGTACTGAGCCAGCATGGAGATGTGGAGGGATGTTGTATCATCGCCCGCGAAGATACTCCGGGTGATAAAAGACTAGTTGCCTACGTGGTAGCACATCAGAACTGTACACCCACAATCAGCGAACTGCGGCAATTCCTGAAAGCAAAGCTACCAGACTACATGGTGCCAAGCGCTTTTGTGATGTTGGAAGAGATGCCACTAACTCCTAGCGGCAAAGTAGACCGCCGTGCATTGCCTGCACCGGATTTACACAGCAGTAATTCAGACAAATATGTAGCTCCACGCAACCAAGTAGAACTGGAACTAACGCAAATCTGGTCAAGAATTTTGAAAGTTGACAAGGTGGGAGTAAAAGATAATTTCTTTGACCTCGGTGGTCACTCTCTTTTAACTCCTTACTTAATGGCTCAAATTAAACAGCAGTTTGGTAAAAATATTGCGATCGCCAGCCTTTACCAAAATCCAACTATTGAACAATTGGCAACTATTGTACCATTCGATTCAGATTCTAAGAGTGGATCTCCCTTGGTAATACTTCAGCCGCACGGTTCTAAACCACCTTTATTTTGTCTTCCTGGGGCTGCGGGCTATCCCTTTTATTTGTATGATTTAGCCCGTTGTCTGGGTTCAGACCAACCATTTTACAGTTTCCAAGCAATTGCTCCTAGTGAAGGAGGAGAACTAATTACCCAAGTTGAGGATGTAGCCATCCGTTATATTCAAGAACTCTTTGTTGTTCAACCACAGGGGCCGTATTTTTTAGCAGGGCATTCTTTTGGCGGTAAATTAGCCTTTGAAATGGCGCAGCAGTTACTTCGTAAAGGTCATAAGGTTGCTTTAGTTGCCATTCTTGATACTACAGCACCATTTCATCAGAAAAATCCATCAGCTTTTGATTTGGATAACACTAAATGGTTAGTTGAATTAGCAGACACAATCGAAGTTGTTTACGGTAAAAAGATGGATTGTTCTGTTGATACTCTTCAATCGATGGTTTGGGAAGATCAGCTGAAATACGTTCTAGAAAGGTTAAAGAATGCTGATATCTTACCTCCTGACGATGAAATTACGCAGCTTAATAATATGGTGCAACTGCTCAAAGCTAACGCTGTAGTGAATTATGTACCACAAGAGGTTTATCCAACTAAAATTACCCTCTTACGCGCCAAGGAGAATGTCGTCAAGGTTGATGAATCTAATAGTGAAGTACTTTCTGAGATTTTGCAGAATTTGCACTGGGGCTGGAGTAAATTTTCTGCCGAACCAGTGGATGTCCATTTTGTCCCAGGTAATCATGTGACGATGATGAATCTGCCCCATGTTCAAGTCTTAGCGGAACAGTTGAAAGCTTGCATTGAGCAAGCACAAGAAGTTAGAGGCGATGAATATAAACCTGATTATGATAATCAGATTTGGCCTATCAAGTTTTTATCTAACCAACATCCCGTAGATATTAAGTGAGTTCATTTGAGTTCAAATTTTAATGTAAGGAACTGTATCATGACTGCTACTTCTAACCAGATTAAATCCAAGGTTTGGGACAAAAAGCAAGAGTATCCTTTAACTATAGAGTCTTTAAGAATGCTCTTGGAAAACCGAATTCCTTTAATTCGGCTAAGGGAATTCGCCACATCCCAAGAGTGTGAGATGTTAGTCAATCAAGCTGAATTATTCAACTTTGACTGCTATCAAAATGTGAATCCCAAGATTGAGCGAATTGGTATCACAGTGTTTGAATATAATCGCATTAGTAAAGCAGCTTATTTTCAAGCAGTAGAACGCACAACTAAATTAAGAGACTGCATTATGGCAGCCTCTTTTAATCCATTAGAACGCTTAATGGTGAAAATTCGAGAGTTTACAGGCGCGACTGTACGAATTGCTTCGGAACCACTCTATGGTAGTTATTATGCAGGATTGATCAGAAAAATAGAGCAGGGTACTCAACTTCATATTGATTATGCTCCATTAGAACAATCAAAATGGGAAATTGGTACAGTTATTAATCAACTTTCTTGGAATTTGTACTTGAAATTTTCTCCAAACAATCATGGTCAAACACGCATTTACGATCGCCAGTGGCAACCAGGAGATGACCAATATAAACTCGATTCCTACGGCTATGGTGATACAGTAATTGCAGATGCAGACATGATCAGCTTCCAACCTTATGTAGGAGATGTGTTCATTTTCAATACACGCAACTATCACACTGTTGAACCGATGGATGGACAACGTGTGACTTTTACTTCTGCGATCGGATTACTACCTAACGGTGAAATTATTTTGTGGTCTTGAATGTGATAGATAACTAAGAAGCAGGAAGCAATTTGGTAAACATAGTGAGGAAATAATTCATGCCCTTAGCAGCTGTGATGACTGCACCTAATCAACCAGTTGAAGTCCAACAATTACCAGAGCCGATTCTGGAAAAGGGTGGAATCATTCTTGAAACCTTATATTCTGAGGTTTGTGGAACTGACGTACATTTATTACATGGGCGTTTAGAGGGAGTACCATATCCCATCATCCCCGGACACTTCTCAGTTGGTCGTGTGGTGGAAACAGGTGGAGCAGTTAGTGATGTCAATGGTAAATTAATTCAGCCTGCAGCGATCGCTACTTTTTTAGATGTCCACGAAACCTGTTACAACTGCTGGTATTGTCTAGTAGCCAAAGCATCCACTCGCTGTCCAAAACGCAAAGTTTATGGTGTCACCTACTCAGCCAAAGATGGGTTGCTGGGTGGTTGGTCTGAACTGATTTACCTCAAACCAGGAGTTAAAGTTCTAACTCTACCCGAAGAAGTCTCACCAAAACAATTCATTGCTGGAGGATGTGCCTTACCAACTGCACTACACGCTATTGATCGAGTGCAGATTCAAATTGGTGATGTCGTCGTGGTGCAGGGTTGCGGGCCTGTGGGTTTGAGTGCGGCAATTCTAGCTTTGCTCTCAGGTGCGGGCAAAGTAATTGTAATTGATAAATTTGAGAGCCGATTAGTAGTTGCAAAATCCTTCGGTGTAGATGAAACCCTTGCAATTAAGCCTGATGAGCCACGACAACATATTGAGCGGGTTTTGGAATTGACAAACGGACACGGTGCTGATGTCACTATTGAAGCCACAGGCATTCCCATTGCTGTCAAAGAGGGCTTGAATATGACCAGAAATGGAGGTCGCTATGTTATTGTCGGGCATTACACAAACACGGGTGAAATTCTTATCAATCCACACCTAGAAATTAATCTAAAGCATATTGATATTCGCGGAACTTGGGGAATTGATTTCAGCCATTTTTACAGAATGATTGAATTACTAAAACGTCATAGTGATCCCAGTAAAAATATTGCTTGGTCAAGCATAATTAGCCGTTCATACACACTACAAGAAATTAATCAAGCACTGGCAGATGTAGAGGAAGGCTCTGTATTAAAAGCTGTGATTCAGCCCAATTTATCTTAATGACAACAATATATCAAATGACTTAGATAATCGGGAGAAAATATGCTCACAGATTTAAAAATTGCCTTTATCGGCGGTGGCACGATGGGCGAAATGATAATTACTAGATTGTTATCAACGAAAATTGTTCCCAAAGCCGATCTAATTATAGTCAGCGATCCAGTTTCTGCGCGATGCCTTCATTTAGAAAGGGAATATGGAGTACGTACTACAACCTCCAATATAGAAGCGGTTCTTGGCGCATCTATTGTGATATTGGCGGTGAAGCCGCAGGTTTTAGTAGAGGTTCTGGGTATGCTTAAGGATAAAATTCCACCTAATGCTTTAGTAATTAGTATTGTGAGTGGAGCGAGTATTTCATCTCTGTGCCAAGGGTTGAATCATCCTGCTGTTGTCCGTACAATGCCAAATATTGCACTACAAGTTGGTCATGGGACTACAGTGTGGAGTGCATCATCAAGTGTGACAGAGATACAGCGATCGCATACCCAAGTCATTTTACAAGCATTAGGTAAGGAATTTACTACCCAAAATGAACATTACCTTGATATGGCAACGGCGTTGAGTAGCGCGGGGACTGGATTCGTGTTTCTCTACATCGAAGCGATGATTGATGCTGGCGTTCAGATGGGTTTAACTCGCACACAAGCCCAAGAACTAACATTGCATACGATTGCTGGTAGTGTAGAACTGATGTTTCAGACTCATGAACATCCAGCAGTTTTACGAAACAAGGTAACAAGTCCTGGGGGAGTCACTGCTGCTGGTCTTTACGAGTTAGAAAAAGGTGGTATGCGAACTGTTATTTCTAATGCAGTGCTTGCCGCTTTGAGCCGCACTCAACAATTAGGTAATATCAGTTAAAAAATTAGCGCTGATTGGGGTTACTTATTCGGTACTTATTACTGTTCATTCAACACTAAAAAGTATTAAAGCTGATAAAAGATTTTAATTTATTTCTCAAATATGCCAACCCAAGTTGTTCAAGCTCAACCCTCAAAGAATGTTTTTTCAGATTTTATCCAATTCTGGGAAAATGCCAAAGTGATTGCTGGGCCTTACTGGTATCCAACAAAGCCAGGACAAAGAGCATTCTCAGACGTAATTCGTGCATGGGGAATGCTTATTCTCCTAATATTGCTAATAATTGCATTTGTAGGTGTAACTGCTTTTAATAGTTTTATTAATCGCTACATAGTTGATATCATACTTCAGGAAAAAGATTATTCTAAATTTGTTAATATTATATCCTTTTATGCTGCTGGACTTGTCTTGGTAACGCTTTTATTAGGATTTTCTAAATTTGTTAGAAAACAAATTGCTCTTGATTGGTACAAATGGCTTAATAATCAGATTTTAGATAAATATTTAAGCAATCGTGCTTATTATAAAATTAATTTTAAAGCTGATATTGATAACCCAGATCAACGTTTATCCCAAGAGATTGAACCAATTACCAGTAATGTCCTCTATTTTTCAGCTACTTTTCTAGAAAAAGTACTGGAAATGATAACTTTTACAGCAATTATCTGGTCAATTTCCCAACAGATTGCTGTTGCTCTGGTTATTTACACGATTATGGGCAATTTGATTGCTGTCTACCTAAATCAGGAATTAAATAGTATTAATCAAGCAGAAATTGAATCTAAAGCTGACTATAATTACTGCCTAACTCATGTTCGCACTCACGCTGAATCAATAGCTTTTTTTCGGGGAGAAAAACAAGAATCAAATATAATTGAACGCCGATTTAGTAAATTGATAATAAACATTAAACGCAAGATTGATTGGGAGAGAAATAGAGACATTTTTAACAGAGCATATCAGGTTGCTATAGAACTTTTTATGTTATTCATACTTGCGCCTTTGTATATTAAAGGTGAAATTGATTTCGGACAAGTTGGACAAGCTAGTGTAGCTAGCTTTATGTTTGCTACTGCTTTGGGAGAACTAATAACTGCATTTGGCAGTTCTGGAAATTTTTCGAGTTACGTTGAGCGTTTAGCTGAGTTTTCGAGTGCGTTAGAAGAAGTGACCAAACAACCGGAGAATGTAAGCACCATTAAAATAATAGAAGAAAACCATCTTGCTTTTGAGAATGTTACCTTACAAACGCCTAACTATGAACAAGTAATCGTTGAAGACTTGTCCTTGTCTGTTCAACCTGGAGAAGGTTTATTGATTGTTGGGCCAAGTGGTCGAGGTAAAAGTTCTTTATTGAGAGCGATCGCTGGTTTGTGGAATGCGGGAACTGGCCGTTTAGTGCGACCTCCATTACAAGAAGTTTTATTTTTACCCCAACGTCCTTACATAATTTTGGGAACTTTGCGCGAACAATTGCTCTATCCTAATACCAGTCGTCAAATGACTGATGCAGAACTCAAAGAAGTTTTGCAACAGGTCAACCTACAAAACTTATTGAGTCGAGTCGATGGCTTTGATACAGAAGTTCCTTGGGAGAATATATTATCGATAGGAGAACAACAACGCTTGGCTTTTGCACGACTGTTAGTTACTCATCCTAGCTTTACTATATTGGATGAAGCAACGAGTGCTTTAGATTTGCAAAATGAAGGAAGTTTATATCAAAAGTTACAATCGACGAAAACAACATTTATCAGTGTTGGGCATCGGGAAAGCCTGTTTGATTATCATCAATGGGTTTTGGAACTTTCACAAGATTCCAGTTGGCAACTTGTGACTGTGCAAGATTATCGAAATCAAAAAGCAATAAATATTCAAAGCGCGCCTAATAATGAGTTGCAAAATCAATCTCAAATATTGACAGAAACAACCACAAGTGAAAAGCTCACTCATAAGGAAATAAGTGAATTAACTAACTATTCCATTAGCACTATTAGAAGTAAGGCAAGCAAAGGAGATTCTGTTATTACTAGGGATGGGTTGACGTACCGCTATGACAAGAACTCAAGTGTGTTGAAATGGCTGAGAGTTTAGCGGTTAGACAATCTGTTCAGTTGAATTATCACCTGTGAAAGAATAGTCTTCTATTTTGATTTGTAAAAGTTGTCCTTGCTCAGAACCCCGACTTTTTTAAAAAATTGGGGTTTTTGTTGTTCACTAATAACTTATAACTGGTGTGTATAGGAATCTGGTTTATTATTAAATATAATTATGTATGAAAGAAATTAACAGCAAAGAAAACAGGCAAAAGTAGGGGCGGGTTTAAAAATGTTATTAATTACTACTGATCATCTCGGAGAAACCACCCCTACTTGTTCAATAATCAAATAAAATTACTATGACCTTGATTACTTAAGTTGATGATTATTAAATAGTTTTTTCTTAACTTTCTTAACTTTCTTAACTTTCCTAGCTACCTTAGAATAATTACTTCTTAACTGTCTTAACTGACCTTGAAAACATATTTAATTAATGATATATTTTTACTTGAAAAATCAATTTATTTTAAGGAAAACTCTATGCCTACAAACACAGTAGAAACAATGGATATCGTAGCAATACCATTTTTTGCGCGTTTCTTGTCAGAGCAAGCTACTGAAGGAACAGAGGTTCCTTGGACTTACAAGTATCCTTCAGATTTGGAAGATAGATAATTTATTTAGTCTTCTACATCTGAAAGTACCTTTCTGGTCGGAAAGATACCTTGTAATTGACTGAATCATAATTTCATAGAGTAGCAGTTATCAAATAACTGAAAACTACTCATATAAACGCGATGGCGCAGAGCGATCGCTTTCATATTACCTTTTCCAAACATGGAGGTGATTGCTTTTTCTATTCGCCTAAATTCTTCAAATATTTTTGGGTATCGAAAGCAATATGTTTGCTATTAATTAATAGCTACCTCCTAAAATTATCCTGAAAAAATATTTATGCACCTATCTCGTGATGTTGTTTTATTAATCACCCACAGTGGTGATTTTTTCACAATAGATAGAGTGGCAGAAGCCTTATCAAAAAAAGGGGTGCAACCATTTCGTCTAGATACTGATAAGTTTCCTCTAGAAGTCCAATTAACAGCACATTTTGATAAGTCTAAAAGCTACCACATTATAGAATGTAACAACCACTCTATCAGCACAGAGCAGGTGCAAGCTGTATGGATGCGCCGTATTTGGGAACCAGAACTGAGTCAAGAATTAGCGCCAAAGTTCCGAGAAGCCTGCATTAGAGAATCACAAGCAACTTTAGATGCTTTTTGGGACAGCCTCAAGGGAGCTTGTTGGGTAGATAATTTAGAGCGGATAGATTATGCAAGTAACAAGCTGCGTCAACTACGGATTGCGTCTGAAGTAGGTTTTGTTATTCCCCAGACTCTTGTTACCAACAAAGCCCAAGCAGCACGAGAGTTTTTCCAGCAAGTTAACGGCAAAATGGTGAGCAAGCTCTTAACTGCTCTTTCCCGCAGTATGGAAGCTAACTCCTCGTTTTTTCTTTACACCAGCATTGTCAAGGAAGAAGACTTACAAGATGCCGAATCACTGCGCTATTGCCCAATGGTTTTTCAAGAGCAAATTCCAAAGCAACAGGAATTACGGGTAGTGTATGTGAATGGTAATGTATTTGTGGGGGCGCTAAATGCAGATGTGTATGCAGCAGCCAAAGTTGATTGGCGTAAACCTGGTGTTGATATTGGCGCATGGCAACACCACCAACTTCCTGATGAAGTAGTTAGTCGTCTCAAAGCCTTTATAGGGAAATTTGGGCTGTTGTTTGGAGCCTTAGATTTCATCGTTACACCGTCAGGCGAATACGTCTTTTTGGAAATCAACCCTCTGGGAGAGTGGGGAATGTTGGAAAAAGATTTGGACTTGCCTATTGCAAGTGCGATCGCAGACGCCCTACTTCAAAGAAAAAATGAATAATCAAAAATTTAATATTTGATATTAGCCTGTGGCAAGCTACCCAAAAGGTGTCTATATACTTCACACTTCATAGTTTTTATGACCGTATTAATAGTCACGTTTAGTAAAGACAACGAAAGTATTCCTCTAGTGATCAAAGAAATTGAGGCTAGAGGAGAAAAAGCATTTCGCTTTGATACAGACAGATATCCCACCGAGGTGAAGTTAGATATTTACTGCGGCGATACTGAACGGGTAATTATTACTGATGGCGAACAGAAACTAGATTTGAGTGAGGTCTCCTCAGTTTGGTATCGGCGGATGCGCTACGGACAAAAAATCCCCGAATCAATGGACAAGCAATACAGAGATGCGTCAATTAACGAATGTCGCGCCACAGTCAGGGGTATGATTGCCAGCCTTCAGGGATTCCACTTTGATAAAATGTCCAATGTAGACCGGGCTAATAATAAGCAACTACAATTGCAAGTTGCACGAGAAGTTGGTCTTGTAACTCCACGGACTCTGAGTTCAAACAATCCAGAAGCAGTCAAGCAATTTGCTCAAGAGTGTAAGCAAGGTATAGTTACCAAAATGCTTTCTTCCTTTGCTATCTATGATGATCAGGGACGAGAAAATGTTGTGTTTACTACTCCAATTACAAATGATGATCTGGAGAATATGGAAGGACTGCGTTTTTGTCCGATGACCTTTCAAGAAAATGTACCCAAGGCATTGGAGCTGCGGACAACTATTGTTGGACACCGCGTGTTTACTGCCGCAGTAGATTCTCAAAGCTTAGAAGGATCTACTTACGACTGGCGCAAAGAGGGAAGAGCCTTAGTTAAAAATTGGCAGCCCTACAATTTGCCAGAAGATATTGAGAAAAAATTGCTCAAACTGATGGCTTATTTTGGCTTAAACTATGGAGCAATTGATATTATTATCACGCCCGATGGTCGCCATGTATTCCTCGAAGTTAACCCAGTCGGGGAATTTTTTTGGCTGGAGATATATCCACCACACTACCCCATTTCGCAGGCGATCACAGAGGTATTACTGACTCATAAAAATTAGGTGATTGAGCCTTGTATATTTTTATTGTGTTCTATTTTGAAAGGTGTTAGTGAGATTTCACTATTAAGTTTATTAATATTAAATTTCTTATTTAAAATTATGAATTTATTGATATTTGGAGATTAAATTATTGTGGTAAACCTCGTAAATACACAAACAGTTTTAACATTTGATGGGGTAAATGATTATATAGATTTTGGCAGAAACGATATTGGGGGCGTTTTCGCTCAAGGGAGTTCAGCTTTTACGGTTTCAGGATGGGTAAATCCACATGAACTAACAAATAAAGCCACTAGTTACGGGACGCGCAATGTATTTTTTGCCCGTTCTTCAGAGAGATACAGCGATAACTTTGAATTTGGCATCAGTGAAACAGGAAGCCTAGATATATACATTGATGAAAGTGTTAACAAAAATATCAAAACCTTTGGGCAAGGAGAATTAACTATAGGACAATGGCACTTTTTTGCTATTGTTTTTAATAGTGGTCAGCTAACCATATATCTTGACGAGCATGAATACAACGATTCTCTTAGAGGTTCATCTTTAAACAAAGCCACAAGTTCTATAACTCTGGGAGCAACGTTACACAAACAGGTCTATTTCAAAGGACAATTAGCAAATATTAGTGTTTGGAATTATCCCTGTACTCAAGCACAAATTCAGACTCATCGTTGTGGGCTAATAGTCGGAGATGAATCAGGATTAGTGGCCTACTGGAGATTAGACGAAGGGCAAGGTACAACTGTAAAAAACCAAACTGGCAAAAACCAAACTGGAAAGTCTTATCAAGGAAATTTTCGTGGTAATCCTATTTGGACTTTAGCAGAAATTCCATTTGCAACACAATCATTCAATCCAGTTCCATTTGCAGGAGAATTATTCAATCAAGAAGATTTTCAAGAAGAGATCCAAACTGAAACAGCAGTTATTCCTGAAGAAAATATCTCACCACTAACCACAAGTTTATTAGCAGCAACGGTATCGTTAGTAAGCGACGACGAAGATCAACCAAAGGAAATTCAACAGACAGAAACAAACAGGGAAGAATCCGAGATTATTCTAACCGCGATCGCTCTCGAACCACATGACGATAAAACCAAGACAGACCAAACTGAAGCTCCTGTCAATATCCAACAAGCACAAATATTAACTCAGGAGGAATCGCCAGAAACCATGAATACAAAAGCCCGTCCCAAATATAAAATACTTTCCATTGATGGAGGCGGTATTCGGGGCATTATTCCTGCATTAATCCTAGCAGAAATTGAAAGGCGGACACAAAAGCCTATATTCAGCTTGTTTGATTTAATTACTGGCACTTCCAGCGGTGGAATTTTAGCACTTGGACTAACTAAACCCCGATTAAGTTCCAATGTATCTGATAACTTGCCAGTAGCTGAATACACTGCTGAGGATCTCCTACAGTTCTTTCTTGAGTATGGGGTAGATATATTTTATGAACCGTTGTTTGAAAGACTACTCGGCCCATTAGAGGATATATTTCTCCAGCCAAAATATCCTTCCGAAAGCAAAGAAGAAATTTTCAAGCAATATTTTGGTAACGCTCCTCTAGAAAATAATCTCAAAGAAGTTTTTGTAACGAGTTACGATATCGAGCAGCGAATTCCGATATTTTTTACAAACCAACTAGAAAAACAGCAAATAGAATCTAAGAGTTTTCAGAAGTTATGTGGTGGGTTTTCGCTCCTAGATGCAGCATTAGCAACTAGTGCTACTCCAACTTATTTTGCTCCTCATCGGCTTGTAAACCCCCACAATAGCGGCATCGCCTATACTTTAATCGATGGTGGAGTATTTGCTAATAATCCAGCCCATTTAGCTATTTTAGAAGCACAAATTAGTAGTAAACGAAAAGCCCAAAAAGTCCTCAATACAGAAGATATTTTAGTAGTTTCTTTAGGTACAGGTTCGCTGACGAGTGTTTACCCTTATAAAGAAGTCAAAAATTGGGGACTCTTACAATGGGGAAGACCACTTTTAAATATTGTGTTTGACGGTGGTAGTGAAGTGGTAGCTGGAGAATTAGAACAGTTGTTTGAGCCTACTGATAAAGAAGCTAA
Organism: Nostoc sp. JL23; assembly: GCF_017115065.1. Taxonomy (NCBI): domain Bacteria; kingdom Bacillati; phylum Cyanobacteriota; class Cyanophyceae; order Nostocales; family Nostocaceae; genus Nostoc; species Nostoc sp. JL23. The sequence continues at coordinate 15,014 of NZ_JABXKN010000042.1, read as the reverse complement.
AAGTTTTTATTATCGCTTTCAAACATTGTTAGATAGTGAACTAGAAGAAATAGATAATACCAAACTCCAAAATACTCGTCAGTTACAAGCTATAGCCCATCGACTAATATCTAACAAAAGTCAAGAAATCGATGAACTGTGTAGTCTTTTTTTGGGCTAAATCAGATTTATTACATCTTGCACCAACTAACTGGTGCAAGATGTAAGATTTTTAATTTCTTCACAAAAGAAATTAGTAATGACTCTCTTAGTCATGTTTTCACTTTATAAGGATTGTAGGTAAGTACAATGGATGAACTCGTCAAAAAAATTTCTGGTTTAGGCCTTCCTGGCATACTTTTCGTGATAGCAACGGGTGCATCAGGGGGTAATGTCGCTGCCGTTGTCGCTATGCTTTCAACGCTGGGCGGGCCTTTAGGCCTCTTAGGAGGTTTGGGCTTGCTTGGGCTGGTAGCCGTTCTAGGGGAATATATAGCGGGATTTGGAATTGAAAACATTCTCAAGCTCATCTATACAGAACGTAGCAAAACTGAATCTGTCAGATTTCTTCTCAAAGAAATTCAAGAATTGCCCATTTCAGATGAGTTAAAACTCAAACTGAAACATCATATTAGCCCAGTAGTCGTTACTGAGCCTGACCAAGGACCTTTTCCGAGAACAGTCGAAATTGTTGATGAGGAACCATTGACCTAGTACCGCAAAGCGGAAGTCACGCATTCAAAAGTCAAGGCTTCGGCTATTTCGGCTACGCTCAGCACAAGTTCGCTCAACCTTGACACTGAGCGCAGTCGAAGGGTCAAAAGTCAAAAAGCTTAGAAGACAGGCTTTTGAACAATTTGAAATAGTTGCTTTATTTACGCCGTGCTGTACTAGTGCATTCGATTTGATCCCCCCTACGCCAGTTGCTAGCCTGTTTTAACGCTTACAGCGTAGCTGGCTCCCCTTAAAAAAGAAGGAAATTTAATTAAATCCCTCCTTAAAAAGGGAAATTTAGGGGGATCTACAAAGCTCGAATACAACACCATAAAAGTTTTCAGACATTCTCTAAAATCAAAAATGGCCTCTGAGTCTAACTTAATTTTCAAAGGCCATTTCAAAATTCCTAGGTAATTAGTAACGGCTACATTTTTAGAATATGCAAACTCCATCTGTGCGTGAGCAAAATACAATAAATCCTTTTTCAGCATTGATTCAGTTTTGGCAGGATGTGAAAGTAGTCGCTCAACCTTATTGGTATCCAACAAAAGCAGAAGGAAGAGCATTTTTAGATGTAATTCGCTCATGGGGAATGCTCATTCTCTTAGTATTATTAATAGTCGTAAGTGTTGGTGTAAATGCTGCAAATAGTTACTGGAATCGCTATGTAATTGATATCGTTATTGAACAGAGAAACCTTGATAAATATAATAGTACTTTATGGTTTTCTAGTCTCATCATTGTAGGAATAGTCTTATTAGTAACTCTTTTGAGATATGTCAGAAAAAAAATAATTCTTGATTGGTATAAATGGCTAAATATTCATGTTTTAGAAAAGTATTTAAGCAATCAAGCTTATTATAAAATCAATTTTCAATCTGATATAGATAATCCAGATCAACGCTTATCCCAAGAAATAGAACCTATTACTAGTATTGGTTTGAGATTCTCATCTTCTTTACTAGAAAAATCTTTAGAAATGGTCAGTGGTTTGATAATTATTTGGATAGTTTCTCCAGAAATCGCAATTTATTTAGTTATTTATACAAGTATAGGTAATTTAATAGCTGTTTACTTGAATCAAGGAATAAATAAAGTTAACCAAGAAGAACTTGCATTTAAAGCAGATTTTGCCTATTGCTTAACTCATGTTCGTAATCATGCTGAATCAATCGCTTTTTTTCAGGGAGAAGATGAAGAATTAAATATAATTCAGCGCCGATTTGATAATGTTTTAAAAACTGCTGAACGCAGGCTGAATTTAGAGAGGGGACAAGACGCTTTTGGTAGAGCATATCAGTCTGCAATTAGCGTATTCTCGATGTTCATTCTTACACCTTTATTTCTTCAAGATCAAATTGATTATGGACAAATTAACCAAGCTAGTTTTGCTTGCTTTATGTTTTCTAATGCTCTAGGAGAACTGATAGCCGAATTTGGGATTTCAGGGCGATTTTCTGGCTATCTAAAGCGTTTAGCAGAGTTTTCAGATGCGCTACAGGCTGCTAGTAAACAACCAGAAAATGTCAGTACTATTCAAATTTTAGAAGAAGAACGTTTAGCTTTTGAGAATGTCACTTTACAAACGCCAAATTATGAACAGGTAATTGTTGAAAATTTATCATTTGCTGTTGAGCCAGGTGAAGGGTTACTGATTGTTGGCTCTAGTGGTAGAGGTAAAAGTTCTTTGTTGAGAGCGATCGCTGGTTTGTGGAATGCGGGAACTGGTCGTCTAGTGCGTCCTCCCTTAAAAGAAGTATTATTCTTACCCCAACGCCCTTATATTATTTTAGGGACTTTGCGCGAACAGTTGCTCTATCCTCACACAGATAGAAAAATGAGCGATCGCGAACTTGAACACATTTTGCAACAAGTTAATCTGCAACACTTACTTACCCGCATAAATGGTTTTGATACAGAAGTTCCTTGGGAAAATATATTGTCGTTAGGAGAACAACAACGCCTCGCTTTTGCACGGCTATTAATTACACATTCTAGTTTCACTATCTTAGATGAAGCAACGAGTGCTTTAGATTTAAATAACGAAGGTAATCTATATCAACAGTTACAATCAACGAAAACAACTTTTATCAGCGTTGGTCATAGAGAAAGCTTATTTAATTATCATCAATGGGTGTTAGAACTTTCACAAGAATCTAATTGGCAACTTGTTTCTATGCCAGATTATCAATTGCAAAAAGGAATTGTTATTAAACCAGTTGAAAAGGAGCAAATTACGATAGATATTTATCCTAAGAATGAACTCAAAATAAAACTAGAATCAACAGTAAGTGCCACAATTATAGGATTTTCTCATAAAGAGCTTCAGACATTAACAGACTATTCTATTACTACCATCAGAAGCAAGGCTAGTCAAGAAAAGTCTGTGACTACTAAAGATGGTGTAACCTACCGCTATAACAAGAACCCAGAGGTATTGAAATGGGTAAGAGTTTAGTAAATATTTGTATATTTAAAAGTAAGTGATGCTAATTATAAACCAAAAACAATTAGTTACTTATGAATCTATTACGATTTATGAAACACATTACAAATTTCCTACTTTAAAAAACCCAAAACTAAAAAAATTTCAAAGGAAAATTAGAAAATGCCAAAGCTTAATTAAAGAAGGTACTAAATATCATTTTTATTTTTGGGGAATAATTAAATGTAAAAAAGAAATTAGTCAAAGAGAAACTTTAGCAGAGGTTAAATCATTAATCTCAAATTATACTCAAATTCTGGATTTTTTAGAAAATTATAAAAATAGTTATCAAAAATTTTTATTAAAATTTATAGATGACTGGAAAAATCTATTTAACCAAAAGTATGATGAAATTAGAAAAGTAAATGAGGAAAGAAGTAAGCTAGAGATAAAAAATCATAAAAATTTTCAAATAATTGACAAGTTAAAATGCGAGGAAGAAGAAAATTTAAAATCTATTTTACTGTTAAGTAATACTAACTTTTTAATTTTACAAAAAGTAAAACTACTCAGTGAAGGAATTAAAAATTTAGCGGAAGATACCAAAAATCAAAAGCAAGCTATTCAGAAAATACTTAAAGATATAGAGGTGTATCAAGAGATTTATGAATATCAAGTCAAAGCTACAAAAATTCGTCAAGAAATCGCAAAAATAGCTGAAACAGCAATTAATCTAGAAAACTCTCTACAAGATTACTTTAGTCCGTTTCAATCTTTAATAGATGATGTAGTAAAAGGAGATGCAGATTTTTACGCAATTGTAGGAGAAATTCAAAATTTAGCAAGTAGTACTCTAAATTCTCAAGTTAATTTATTAACAATACAAGATCCTAGTACGATATCTCATGACATCCTCAATTTATTAGTGGCAAGTTATGATAAAAAAGATAGACTGCAAGATGCTTTTTTTCAGTCAAAATTATTAGATTTACAGGTTCATGACTTCGATCTAAGTAAAAATGAGATAACTTTAAATCAAGCGATTTACCTAATATCTAATTATATGTCTACTCAACTGGTTGCTCAAAAGAAAGTGCTAGGGATAGAAGAAGCAGATATTGTTTCTCCTTATCCTCAACCTTTTATCGAGAAAACAGAATTGACGGAACAACCTAATAATGATATTGATATTGAGCTTCCCACAGAATTTAAAATTAATTGGAATATTGATTACAGTAAATTGCAAAACCTTCTTACACAGCACAAGTGGCAAGAAGCTGATATTGAAACAGCTAAATTAATGCTACAAGTCATGGGTAAGAATGATTGGAATGAAGTTTATAAACAGGATATTCTTAACTTTTCATGTGAAGCTTTTCATAAACTTGATCAACTTTGGCAACAATACAGTCATGGTTACTTTGGCTTTAGTATTCAGCAAAGTATTTGGAACGAAATAGGCGGTCAAATAGATTATGAAACAGAAAAAAGACTTGGCGATCGCCTGGGTTGGCGAAAAGAGGGAAACTGGTTAAATTACGACCAACTAACTTTTAAATTATCCCCAACGACACCGATGGGACATCTACCAGTTAAATGGTTATATTATGACCAAAATATATTAGACATACCTTCATATTCATCTACAACCCCCCTGTCAATGGCAGCTTGGCGAGTTGGATCTTGGCTAGTATGGCAGATGCATTTATTTTTTACTCGTGCCAAAACTTGTCATGAAATTTACCATGAGTGAATTAAACATTATTTAATTAATAATAGGAGAAAAAGCCAATGAATAACATGAATCTGTCAGATACAGAAATAGAAATTTTACTTCTTGGAAAATGGCGTTTTAATACAAATTGGGAAAAAAATTCTATCGAATTTAAAGATAATATGACTTATGAGCAAACTAGAATTCAAACGTTTCTTTTATCTAAACCTAGAGAATTTATCACGGGTAATAAATTTACTGGTGTATGGCACGTAAATGATAAAAGATTATGTTTAATTGTTAAAACTGTTCCTAAATCATTTTTCAATTTGCAAATACTGATATTATCTAGAGTAAATTTGGCAGATATGATAGCCAGCATCTACTCTATATTTGTAACAGAAAATTATGAGGTTATTGAAATTGATAAATTAAAATTTTTAATAAGCGACAAAAATCACAGAATTGCTGGTATAAAAATAAATTAATACTTATTTTATGCTTGTAATACGGTTGTTAAAAGTGCAACCGTAATTTAAAGCTAACCCAATATAAAAGTGTTAACTCGGTTTCAAGTATTAAAATTAACTTATTAGATAAACGCTTGTTGGAGAGTAAATGCAAAAATAAATGCTTGGAGTTTCAGTAAAAACCCTTCATATGTGACTGCATGAATCGATTTTGGGAAAACACGAGTGATACTACTAAACACGGTTTCAATATAATGCCGAGTAGATTGTTTAATGTATTGATTCCAGGGCAGGTCTTGACGCTTAGAATTCTTTTTCCGCATCACTTTTAACGATATCTGACTAGTTTCTTCGAGGTTATCCTCAACAGTGTAATCGGTATACGCTGAATCACCATAAACTTCACTACCATCTGGCAGATTTAACGGTAAAGCATTTAATGCACGTACATCAGAAGCGCTACCAGGCATGAATACGAATTCGACTGGAATACCAGTTTTAGTAGTTAATAACTGAACTCTAACTCCATAGAAATAGCGTTTTTTAGACGCGATATAACCTCTGTATTCCTTTGACTTGATTAACCGAACATTAAAAATCCGAATATTCTCACATATCGGTACTGGAAACGAGTCTAAAAGATATTCAGTAAAATTACTATTTTCTTTGAGTATCATACTGATTTGATGAAATAAGTCATTGATTAACATCGATACATTGTGTAATCGCCGATTATATCGTGATTTTTCTCACATATTGGGTATCAAGTTATGGTCTTTCATACAAGTACAAGCCAAGCTGTGATTCCCATTGAAGAACATTGCCGCCATTAATGCCGTAGTAATAATTTCTGCATCACTCATCTCACGACGGCAATCTTCATGATGCCCGATCGCCTTTAACAAGTCGTCAGTGATAGCATAGACAGTAATTATTTTGTTTAACATATACCCCTCCTATTTTTCGCTCTGGAGGGGATTTTATTACCTAAGTGACTTCTGGAGCGATCGCACTCCCGCATAACTAGCAACTTAGGTTAATAAGTATAAAGTTATGATCTTGGAACTTCCTGCTTACATCAGCGTGAAAATCAAGATATTTTGAGAATATACCTTGTTTAAATACTCGATAAATGTATAAAAATTGTCAATTAAGATGTTGAAACTGCAAATGTGACAGAAGGCACGATTGGCTTACCTAAATGATTATATTTTTCAATTGACTAAAAAATAATGACAAGAGCAACCACAGCATCACCCAAAAACTGGAACACACCGAAAATATCGCCATTAGTGGGTCTGATTCTGGGCATACTGATTCTGCTAACTTGCTTGGTGTATAGTGTAACTTTGGGGGCAGCAGAAATACCGTTAAACAAGATTCTGGAATCCTTTATCACCTTTGACGGTTCTTATGAGCATTTAGTGATTCAGACGGTGAGATTACCGCGATCGCTCGTCGCTCTTGTTGTAGGATCATCCTTGGCAGTCGCCGGCGCATTAATGCAAGGTTTGACACGCAACCCCTTAGCAGATCCAGGGATTTTAGGGATTGAGTCAGGAGCAGCATTAGCTGTAGTTGCCACAATTTTTGTGTTTGGCAGCCTCTCGTTAGGTATTTTAACCATTGTGGCCTTTTTGGATGCAGGCGCGACAGCAATATTAGTCTACTTTCTCGGTTCTTTGGGAAAGGGAGGAGCTACACCATTAAATATCACTGTAGCAGGCGCGGCGATCACGGCACTGATTTCTTCCCTCACTACTGCTATTCTCATCGTCAGTCAACGCACCTTAGAAGAAATTAGATTTTGGTTGGCTGGTTCTCTGGCGGGACGGGATTTCAACATCTTATTGTCAGCATTGCCTTTCGTCATGATTGGCTTAGTAGTTGCCTTTGCCCTTGGTAGACAAATTACTACTATGAGTCTGGGTGAAGATGTGGCTAAAGGCTTGGGTCAAGACACAGCTTGGGTCAAAATTGCGACCGCTATAAGCGTTGTTTTACTGGCAGGAAGTTCCGTCTCTCTAGCCGGGCCCATCGGCTTTATTGGCTTAGTTGTTCCTCATATCGTGAGATTTTTCATCAAAGCTGATTACCGTTGGATTTTGCCATACTCCGCAGTAGTGGGTGCAACTTTACTCTTAGTTGCAGATGTCGCTGCGCGTATCTTACTCAAACCCCAAGAATTACCCGTGGGAGTAATGGTGATGAATTTAGGGCGGGGTGAATATCCTATTTCGCCCTTAGATATCATCAAAACTGTACTGCGTATAGATACAGGCAACCCAGATCATACTTTTGTGATTTATAACCTGCGTCTACCCCTTACCCTGGTTGCTTTCATGGTGGGAATGGCACTGGCCGTTTCTGGGAGTATCTTTCAAGGCATCACACACAATCCATTAGCTGATCCCGGCATTATTGGCATCAATGCCGGAGCAAGTCTAGCAGCCTTTATAGTAATTGTATTATTTCCCTCAGCGCCCATTTACACTTTGCCTGTATCAGCCTTTGTCGGTGCTTTATTGATAGCTGGTTTAATTTACTCCTTGGCTTGGAATAATGGTAGTTCCCCCGTTCTATTCATTTTAATGGGCGTAGGTTTGTCTGCGATCGCCAATTTAAAGGGATAGTTAAAAAGCCTATAAAACATCTACATTTTTTGTGGACATGTAAATTTTACTTTTATTTCAGCAAGCTCTAACTATGCCTATCTCCATCTCCAGCCAAGTCTTCGACGAACTACTGCATCAGGGGAAGGTCATCCGTGAGAGGTTAGAATTGTGAGCAAGTCGCTTTTCTAACGGTGAATTTCGTGCAATAATTAAGAATCTTTCTTATTTAAAGAAAGATTATATAGCTTGCTGGGGTACTTATCGCCAGAGCGATCGCTATGACTATCACCATTTCACAACAAGCTGACTGGGAGCAACCATGAGCATCCCACATAGCATAGTATTGCCTTTTGGATAATTCTAAACAATGCCTCAGCCCCAATCATATATCAGCTTGATAATGACATTAATTATTATTAAACCATGACAAAAATTTTTACAGATACAGAGTGGGAAGAACTGTGGGTAGAAAGTGAGCAAAATGGCGCAATTTCCAGTCAATCAAAGGGAGTTGAAACTATCCACCAAGGGAAGATTTTAAATATCTCTAATATCTATGAATACTGGATAAAATTACGTAATGGATTGTCTATTTGTATAAATGAAAGGGAGTTTATTGATGATCTGGTGTGGGTTAAATATAGTTTAGATGAATTTCAATTTGGATTGAGTTTTTTTCTTTCAGGAAAAGTGAGAATTGAACGCCACGGTTTAACTAATGAGACTGATGAATCAGTAGGCAGATATTATTTGGAATGTAACTGTGATATCAAAGAAACGGAGTGGTGGAAAGCCGGTGAGAAGTTTTCACGCATTTATCTGAAAATCGAACCGCAGGAATTTTTTCAAAGTTTTAGCGAGGAAGAATTAGAACAAATACCAATTTCTCTGCGTCAAGCTTTAATCGGTGATAAGTTACAGCCCTATTACCACCAAGGGGAAATTACACAGCAAATGTGGATGGTATTATGTAATATTCTACAGTGTCCTTATCAAGGCTTGATGAAGCGAATGTATCTAGAAAGTAAGTCGATGGAATTGATTACGCTTCATTTTCAGCAATTTCAAGAGCAGGATATTCCTACAGTCAATCATTCCAGCCAGCAATTGGTCGAGCCTTTGATGAAAGTGAATTTAAGCCAACCAAGGGGACTCAGTTTGAAATTGGAGTCAAAGCAGATTTGAATGACAGGCTTTCAACTACATTGGCGTTGTACGATATTACCCAATCGAATATTGTAACTGACGATCCAGATAACTTAGGCTTTGCTGTTCAAACTGGAGAACAGCGTAGTCAAGGAATCGAACTCAGTCTCGCGGGTGAAATTTTATCAGGATGGAACATCTTTGCTAGCTATGCTTACAACGATGCCCGCGTGACTAAAGATAATATCATTCCAGTCGGGAACCGTGCATTGCAGACAACTCCCCATGCTGCCAGCTTATGGACAACCTACGAAATTCAACGAGGAGACTTACAAGGTTTGGGCTTTGGTTTGGGACTTTTTTATGTAGGCGATCGCGCCGGAGATGCTGGAAATACATTTGAAGTACCCAGCTATTTAACAACTGATGCTGCTATCTTCTACAAGCAAGACAGATTACGTGCTGCGATCAATATCAAAAACCTCTTTAATGTGGATTATTTTGAAAATGCCTTCAATCAATTGCGAGTCTCTCCTGGTGCGCCATTTACTGTGCAGGGAACTATTTCTTGGACGTTTTAAAAAGTCAGGGTTTTCATGAAGAGGTTTCTACGCCGTCTCACCTATCTGCTATGTCTGGGAATTGTGGCATTTATACTTGTTTGTGCCTGTAGCCAAAGTAACTATCAAGATGCCACATCTCCAACATCTTCAGCAGAAAATTGTCGAATCATAAAACATCCAATAGGGGAAACCTGCGTTCCACTCAATCCTCAACGGATTGTAGCTTTAGATATCCTGAGTCTTGGTGAAACCGTTGCTTTGGGTATCAAGCCAATCGCAGCAGCAATATGGTCTCGGACAGAAATCAATTCCGAAGTTCCCCCTTATTTGGCAGAAAGAATCAAAGGAATTGTTTTACATAGTTATTCTACTAGCCAACCCAATTTAGAGAAAATTCTGCAACTTAAGCCCGACTTAATCATTAGTCCTTCAGATCCGTCATCACGAGGGCAGTACAAGCAATTATCACAAATTGCTCCTACTGTATTAGTTCCTTGGGCGGAGATTTCACGAGATTGGAAACAACACTTAAAAGAAACCGCAAAAGTTTTTGATAAAACAGAGGTAGCTACTCAACTCTTAAATGGCTACTATCAAAGAGTTGAAAAACTAAAACAGAGATTACAGAATAATCATCTTCAGCCATTTCGGGCATCATTTGTGTATGTTAACTCTGGAGGAGTATATCTTGGTATGAAAAAATCCTTTTCTGGCACAATTTTAAATGATATTGGACTGCTATCTCCCAAATCATCTAATAATTTATCCTTGCCCATTTCCGAGGAAAGTTTTTCCGAAATTGATAGTGATGTTATTTTTATCGGATGTTATCAAAAAAATGATTGCTCTACTTTAGAAAAACTTCGGGGAAAACCCTTATGGTCTAAAGTTAAAGCTGTCCAAAACAAACAAGTATTTCCTGTAGATTTTCAGAGTTGGTATGGGTTTGATTTTCTGGCGGCTCATGCTGTAATGGACAATATTGAGAAGTATTTCGTCAACAAACCTCAAACTCGTGAAAGTAGGTCATTAGACCTCTTGCATAAATCAAAAACATAAGAACCCCACCCCGTCAAAGCTACGCTTTGTCTCCCCTCCCCGCAAGCCAGGAGGAGTGTTAGGGACTTTTGCAAGAGGTCTATTGAGTGTTGCTCCCTTGAGACATTTGGGTGAGGAGTTAAACTTGTGAAGATACCTTTGCGCCACTTAATTTCCCTATTTTTATTAGGAATTTTGATATTTATATCTGTTTCAGTTTGTAGCAGTATTTCTCTGCAAGTGAAAAACTCAAACTTTCAACAGCCAAGCACAGAGTGCCGAGTGGTAAAGCATAGCATGGGAGAAACTAATCATCCAAAATATTGCCAGGATATGGCAATTATGATATTGGGTATTTAAAATAAAATATTAGATCAGCATTAAAATTTAAGGTTCATTGCTTTTTTAATAAATGCGGGCTACGCCTACGCATCATCAATTACGAATATCATCAAGCTGAACAAATTTGTTCGATTGGTTCTGGGTCGGTTGAATCTGCGGTTAAACAGGTTGACCGTCGAACTAAGATTTCTGGGGCGCAGTGGAAGCGGGAAAATGTGCCTCAAGTCCTTGCCATCGTTGTGCTTACCTAAATAGATTATTGTCTGTTTGAGCCACTTGAAAAAGTGAGATGCTCCCATGCAGACTTGCCTAATTGGTTAGCAAACCAGAATGCAGCTTTTACCCTGACGCAATCAGCAGTCACTGCATTTTTGAATCCGCAAGTTGTGTTTTTACCAGTATGTGAGGTGAGTCAGAAAAAGACGAACACAGAAATATCTCCATCTCCAAGTTTGAGTAAAGTCACTCTGCAATTAATTCCAGAGTCAGCTGCCGCATCCCGAAATCAGTCTCCCTCATCAACAGAGTTTCCTAATCATCAAAAGACATCACAATCTCTTTCTTCCGAGGAGAAGAGTCTGGCAATATCCGCATCTGAACAAATCCCGGCACAAGATCGGGTAGTGCGGGTAAGTGCAGAAAACTTGAACCGGATTATGGGTTTAGCCGGGGAATCTTTAATCGAAGCTAATTGGTTACAACCCCATGCAGACTCGATGATGTCCTTAAAATGGCGTTTGGTAGAGTTATCGAGAACTTTAGAAAGATTACAGGATACTCTAGACCAGGGCAATTATGAACAAGATGGAAAACAGTATATAGAGGAAGCAAGATACAAAGAACAAGAGTGCCAAAACCAGTTAAGCGATCGCCTTTTTACCCCAAACAAGAGGTATTTCTAATGATGACACAAGTTTCAGCCCCTGTGCCAACAAAAGATCCGCTAACCACACAGGATCGCCAAATCATTGCAACTATCGTCAATCAGTCAGACTACTCCAAAAACTGCAAGCCCGAAGATGTAGTAACTATCTGGATCAATAATGATGATATCGTGTGGATGAAAATGACCCACGGCTATGCTAGATATCACAAAGAGCCTTTCAAACGTGCAGTAGCAGAAGTTAAAGCGAGTCTTTCTGCTCCAGTAGAGTGCAATCACAAGGAAGATGAGGAATTAAAACAAGCTTCTGAGAAAATTGGCTTGTTAGGTGATTGTGATTGGTTATCGTTGAGCATCCAATACTATCCTGATAAGATAATCGGTCATGCTGGTTGCTACACTTCACAGAAGCCTCAAATATTAACTCCGCCGGCTGAATGGGATTTTACACTGCCGAAGTGGAATATGCCTGCTGCCATCTGTCCAGACTGCGAAGGACATGGGTGCGGTAACTGTGGGTATTGCGGGACTCGTGCAGAAGACTTGTGTACGCTAGTGGACGGCTATCGACTGACCTATGTACGACGCACTGACCTCCAGACGGCTCACAACGTATATCTAGATGGTGAGTTTTTGGGCATACTCTTCAAGGTCAGAAACGCTGATGAAGTCTGGGAAAACGACCCCAAGACCTACTACTGGCAGTGTGGCGATGGAGTGCAGTATTGGAGTGTGAAAGAGGCTGTAGAGGTGCTATCCAGGGCAACTGCTCCAATTGAACTGCCGCAAGTTCGTCGGGAGTTGGTAGCAGCGTAAATAAAAAGGTGGGTATAGAAACCCACCACCAAGCTTTTCTCAACCTCGTAAAATAAAACACAGTTCGCCAGGGACAAAATGATCCAACAACCTCATGATAAATTTGCCAAGCAGTTTTTAGAAGAGTTACTTTCTCCCTTTGGGGAAGTAAAAACTAACAGGGAAGTAACTGATGAAACAAGATTTGTTGATGTGTTATTTTCGCCAACACCGACATCTGCAGTTGATGCAGAAACTTTAGGATTACTGGGTAGAATTGCGGTATTAAATACTACTTTGCTAGAACCGTTTTGTAATCAACCAAATAGAACAGAAGTACGTAGTTGCCTTCAAAAATTATTTACTGTGATTGCAGACGCGCAACGTAAAGCCAACAGGGAAGATATAACAATAGCGGAGAACGAGCTAGCACAACTGTGGATTATTTCTCCAAGTGCTTCCAAAGCTCTGCTCAAGGCTTTTGGAGCTAAACTAGACTTAGACAATTGGATGAGCGGGGTGTACTTTCTGCCTGAAGGAGTAAGAGCAGCAATAGTAGCGATTAACAAGCTACCGCGAACTCCAGACACGCTGTGGTTTAGGCTCTTAGGGAGGGGAAAAGTACAAATCCAAGCAGTAAGTGAACTGGTTGCCCTTCCACCAGAGAATCTTGTCCGCCGTAATGTTCTTGAAATGGTTTACAGGTGGCGTATCAGTGTAATGACACAGACAGAATTAACCAAAGATGACCAGGAGTTGATCATGAACTTAACTCAAGCTTACGAAGAAGCTAGAGCAGCAGCAGTACAAGAAGGTGTGGAGCAAGGTGTACAACTTGAACGCCGTCAAGTTGTAGAAAACTTGTTGAGATTTAGGTTTGGTTCTGTGGATGAAGAATTAGCGAGAGTGGTCGATAATTTGTTGCAGTTAGCACCAGATGACTTTGCAAGATTTTTACTGGAATTGTCTAGTTTATCCCGTGAAGAGTTGTTAGCAAGATTTAATTCACACTAGTAATCCGTAACTACAAATAATTAGTAATAGAAAGCGCTTTTGTGAAATCAAGAGCGCTGTTTTATTGGCTCTACGCTTCATATATCACAATTAAACGGCTGCGCCAATGCGAAAGTGAAAATGCTTTTGGTACAAACAAATGACCCCTCAAGAAAATGCCGAATTACTTGCTGCCTTAATGCGCCAAGAGGAACTACTCAACCTGAGTTCGGGTTAAAGATATGAAGGTAAAAGCCACTCTAGTTGAAGACTGAGTTTCTTCGGTTGGTGACAATAAGCGATTAATCCGCAAAGAACGTTAACACAGAAATTAACGGGGCTACGGTGTCTAGAATGTTCAATTTGAGAAATATTCTTGAGTTGGTCGTTAATCGTTTCAATAATGGAGCGTTTATGGGATAAAAGCAAGTCAAGAAGACGCATCAACTTATTTTTCATGTTGCGACGAGGTTTAGCAAAAAATTCAATTCCAAAGTCTGCTAAAAGTTGAGATGCTAATTTCTGGGAGACATAACCTCTATCAGCGAAGATTTTGCCAAACAAACCACTCAGTAAATCCTGTCCGGGCTGACGGTCATCAATATTACCGGGAGTTAGAATCACATTTAAGAGTTGACCAAATCAACAGTACGCTTTCTCGATATTTGGGTGATGAAGGTACTATAAAACATCCACAGGATCTATTTTTACCTCTGCCAAATCAAAAGAAAAAAGCCAGCTTTCGATTAAATCGAAACAAACTTATGACTCGTTGTTATGAGGTCGAAGGCATGGTCTATGAGAAGCCTGCGGTACAGGATAATTCACAGCAACTTCAGCTATTTTAAGCCATGTCCATACATAAACCACCAGTCATTAAATGTCCATACATAAACCACCAGTCATTAAAAGACATATTAGGTTACAAAATAGCTCTACAAAAGTAATCTATAGAGCTACTAGAGACATTCACAAATTGAGAAATAGCCACAAAGAAAGCTTCGCTTAATTGAAAGTGAAGAATAATGATTGAGGTCAACGATTATGGTACAAGCAATTGACAACCCTATCGCAGCGAATTTCCTAACTGATGCAGTAGTCGAGCGCCACAATTTCTCACAGTTAAATAAAACTCGCATTCGCTTTCGTATTCAATTAAAGAAAAGTACAAAGTCTGCTGCTCCTAAATGGGCAGATGTGCTAGTGCGATTCGTTGTTTAGTGAATCACGGTAATCAGTCCGTACATAACTAAACCAGCCCGACAGCAGATTACTGTCATTAAAGGTTGAACTCTCGGTCAGATGTAGGTGAAAGCCCTACCATTCAGACTCAG
>NZ_JABXKN010000051.1:0-15710 GCF_017115065.1 Nostoc sp. JL23 | reverse complement strand
TAGCTAGTAATACTTTTGGCTTTGAGGATTTAGCCAATGGTGGCGACAAGGATTTTAATGATCTGATTATCAAAGTTAATTTGACTACTGCTATGGCGGGTATCGCTTGAGTCTAATACAGACCTAACCCCCAGCCCCTTCCCTTGTAGACTATCCATTACCCGGATCTTTCTTAAGATTACCGAAAAACGACTCAGCGATACATGACCATCAAATACTCGTTCATTTACTAATAAAAACTTATGCAAATGCATTTGCATAAGTTTTTAACTTTGTAGTGAGAAGTACTTAAAGTTACTTAATGCATCAAACGCTACCCACTTTTACGGTTAGCGCTAGGATAGCTATGTATTTTATGAAAGTATAAATATGGCTCAAACTTTTTACGTAAATCCAGTATCCGGCAGCAATACCAATCCTGGTAGCCAACAAGCCCCCTTCAAAACTATTACGCAAGCTCTCAAGGTAGCTACTGTTGATACCAAGATTCAACTGGCAGATGGTAATTACAATGCTGCTAGTGGTGAAGTCTTTCCGTTAACGATTCCATCTGGCGTAACAGTGGTGGGTAATGAAGCCAATAAAGGCAATGGTATTTTAATTGAAGGAAGTGGTAGTTATCTGAGCCGTACTTTTGCTGGTCAGAATGTCACTTTTGTGCTGCTCGATAAAGCGCAACTCAGGGGCGTGACTGTAACAAATTTGGCTAGCCGTGGTAGTGGTGTCTGGATTGAATCAACTGCTCCTACTGTTGCCAATAGCACCTTCATCAACAATAAGCGGGAGGGAATATTTGCTACAGGCGATGCTAATCCAGTGATTCTAGGTAATGTGTTCAGTGAGAATGCAGCTAATGGAATTGCGATCGCTAAAAATTCTAAAGGTCAAATTGAAAATAATACCTACTTCAAAACAGGTTTTGGTATTGCCATTAGTGATACTGCATCGCCCATCCTTCGAGATAACAGAATCTATGAAAACCGTTCTGGCATTGTCATCTCTGGTAGTGCCCGTCCCGTATTACGTAATAATGTCAGCGAAAATAATACTGATGATGGGCTTACAGTAATTGGAACTGCTCTACCGGATATCGGCAGTACCAATAATCCAGGAGGCAATACTCTACGCAATAACGGTAAATTTGATTTGCAAAATGTCAGTTCCAACAAGCTGATTTCTCTAGGAAATAAAATAGATGCGTCTAAAGTCGCCGGAAACATAGAGTTTGCAGATAGTTCGGTTCCAACACCCACGCCAACACCAACTCCAACCCCAACACCCACACCCACACCAACACCCACACCAACACCAACACCCACGCCAACACCAACTCCAACTCCAACTCCAACCCCAACTCCAACTCCCACGCCAACGCCAACTTCAACTCCAACTCCAACTCCAACAATCGAATTAACCGATATTGCGAATCATTGGGCAGGTAGGTTTATTCGGGAATTAGTCAAATTGGGGATAGTTAATGGTTTTCCCGATCGCACATTTAAACCCGATGCGACAATGACACGGGCACAATTCGCGGCAATACTGGTAAAAGCTTTCAACCCGCCACCAAGCCGTGCAGCGATCAAATTCAAAGATGTACCAGCAGACTTCTGGGCATCCAAGGTAATTCAGCAGGCATATCAGGGTTTATTTCTCTCTGGTTTTCCCGACAATACCTTTAGTCCCAACAAAAATATCCAGCGCGTGCAAGTGATTGTCTCCCTGGTGAATGGATTGGGGCTATCTAGCGATGGTACGGCAACTATCAAAGTTTTCGATGACCAAGCCAAGATTCCTGAATATGCCAAGGATGAGGTAGTAAAAGCTATAAACAAAGAAATTATCGTCAATTACCCAAACCTGAAACAACTTAATCCTACCCGCGATGCTACGCGTGGTGAGGTAGCGGCGATCGTGTATCAAGCATTGGTAGATGCTGGGCGTGTAGCAGCGATCAACTCGCCTTATATAGTAACTGCTTGAGGAAGGCAGGGGGCAGGGGAGCAAATCATTTATAGGAAAATCAGTTCAGTTAAGTATTTCTTCCTTTTTTTCCTTTGCATTCTTCTCTACGAAACCTAGGGCGTAGCTTGCTTCTCCGTAGGAGTATGCATTCTTTGCGTTAGCCTACGGTAGTTTTGCGTCTACGTTAAAAAAATTGACTTTGATAAAAAGTTAAGCTTTAATGCAAGTGTATTTAGCGATCGCTACCAATATTTACTACTGACTGCTTTTAACAGTGTTTTCACCTGCCCCACTTTCCTGGAAACCAGATTAAATCAGGCTTTCTTAATTTTGAATTTTGAATTGGTATTATTACCATGTTCCAGTAATAGAATTGATAACGAAGGCTTGGTAAAGTCTTCAACTATCAAAAGATAGAAGCTTTAGTAGCAGATTTTACGAATTGTAGAAAATCGAAAATCTGTATTCAAAGTAAGCTTGTAGCATATAAAACGCTTGTAAGATTTTTATGACTTCCCGGATTCGCTTTTTAATGTGCCCTCCTGACCACTATGACGTGGACTATGTGATTAATCCTTGGATGGAAGGGAATATTCACAAGTCATCGCGCGATCGCGCCGTGGAACAGTGGCAGGGACTACACCAAATCCTTAAACAACACGCCATTGTAGATTTAGTACCACCTGAAAAAGGCTGGCCTGATTTGGTTTTTACCGCCAACGCTGGCTTAGTTCTAGGCGATAATGTCGTCCTCAGTCGCTTTTTGCACAAAGAACGTCAGGGCGAGGAACCTTTCTTCAAGCAATGGTTTGAGGCAAATGGTTATACAGTCAATGAACTTCCCAAAGATTTGCCCTTTGAGGGAGCAGGAGACGCACTACTAGATCGGGAAGGACGCTGGTTATGGGCGGGATACGGTTTCCGCTCGGAATTAGATTCTCACCCTTATCTAGCTAAATGGCTGGATATTGAGGTGCTATCCCTACGACTCATTGACGAACGTTTCTATCACCTGGATACCTGCTTTTGTCCCTTAACAAATGGCTATTTGCTGTACTATCCCGGTGCTTTTGATTCTTACTCCAACCGCTTAATTGAAATGCGAGTCGCACCAGAAAAGCTAATCGCAATTGAAGAAGCCGATGCAGTCAACTTCGCTTGTAATACAGTGAATGTGGATAACATCGTCATCATGAACAAGGCGAGTGATGCTTTGAAAACCCGTCTTGCAGATGTAGGTTTCCAAGTGCTGGAAACACCGCTGACAGAATTTCTCAAAGCTGGTGGCGCGGCTAAATGCTTAACTCTGCGGGTTACAGAACCAGTTAGAGATGAAATTCATGCCAATGTCTCGGTAGAAAGCCGCGTCATTCGCATGGAAGGGCATTTGCTAGATGCTGGCTTAATTAACCGCGCTTTGGATTTGATTATAGATGCCGGGGGAAGTTTCCAAGTCCTGAATTTCAACTTGGGAGAACAGCGCCAAAGTACCTCAGCCGCAGAGGTGAAGGTATCAGCACCATCTCATGAGGTGATGGAAGAAATCATCTCAATGCTGATTGATTTGGGTGCTGTAGATTTACCCCATGATGAACGAGATGCTATCTTGGAACCGGTAATCCAAGATGGTGTTGCACCTGATGATTTCTACGTCAGTACAATTTATCCCACCGAAGTACGCATTAGTGGTCAGTGGGTGAAGGTAGAAAATCAACGGATGGATGGCGCGATCGCTATTACTCAAACTCCTACAGGTTTAGTTGCTCGGTGTAAAATACTCCGCGATTTAAAAGTTGGCGAACAGGTAATTGTAGACGTTTTAGGTATCCGCACCATCCGCAAAACTGAATCGCGGGAACTCCGCAGCACCCAAGAATTCAGCTTTATGTCGGCGGGTGTTTCCAGCGAACGGCGCGTGGAGTTGGTCGTTGAGCAAGTGGCTTGGGAATTGCGTAAAATCCGCGATGCTGGTGGTAAAGTAGTTGTCACGGCTGGTCCGGTGGTGATTCACACCGGTGGCGGCGAACACTTGGCGCAATTGGTTCGGGAAGGATATGTACAGGCGTTGCTGGGTGGTAATGCGATCGCAGTTCACGACATCGAGCAAAATATCATGGGCACTTCCTTGGGTGTGGATATGAAGCGGGGTGTCGCCGTTCGTGGTGGACACCGCCATCACCTGAAGGTAATTAATAGTATCCGTCGTTATGGCAGCATTCCGAAAGCTGTGGAGGCGGGGGCAATTAAAAGTGGCGTGATGTATGAGTGCGTCCACAATAATGTACCTTTTGTGCTTGCGGGATCGATTCGGGATGACGGGCCTTTACCTGATACCGTAATGGATTTGATTCAAGCACAGGAGGAATATGCCAAACACCTAGAAGGTGCAGAGATGATTTTAATGCTGTCATCGATGCTGCACTCGATTGGCGTGGGGAATATGACTCCGGCTGGTGTGAAAATGGTGTGTGTGGATATTAATCCAGCTGTGGTGACTAAGTTAAGCGATCGCGGTTCTGTAGAATCGGTGGGTGTGGTGACGGATGTGGGATTATTTCTCAGTCTGCTGATTCAGCAGTTGGATAAGTTGACAAGTCCTTATGTGAATAAGGTAGGTTAAGAGAACGAACCGCAGAGGCGCAGAGGGCGCAGAGAAAGGGAGATGACAAGAGTAGCTTTCAGTGAAGATTTGCAGGTTAATTGGGTCAGTTTGATTGCTGATTTCTTGTTGGTAGGGATGGTTTTTGGCCCGCCTATCGCTCCCTTTTTGGCTGCGTCTGGAGTGTCTTTGCTTCCTGGGATTGCGGACATCATTTATTTCATGGGTAATCATGTCTGTCCGCAACCAGAGATGGGGTTAGATTTAGCACCACCGTTTATTATGGCTGTGTGTATGCGCTGCTACGGCACTGTCACGGGTTTGCTGATTACTCGTCTGCTGTATGGCGTAACTGGTGGTAAGGGATTTTACTGGTTGAGTCAGTATGGCTGGAGTGGTGTGGCGTTAGCTAGTGTGCTAATGATGGCTTATCCTTTGGAATTGGCAGCACAGATTTTCGGTTTGTGGAGTTTTAATAACTATCTGGTTACGCCTTTTGGGTTAATTACAGGTTTGGCGTGGGGATTGTTTACTATGCCCATATTGCATGGGTGGCAGGGTGCCAGCCGATACATTAATAATAAGGCGTCAGCGTAACTTTTGCATAGGCGTAGCCCGTCGTAGACATCGCTTAGTCAGCATTCCCTAAATCGCTGCTTTGACAGCAGTTAGTCGCTCATGATGGGACTGACTTTTTGCGGCGGGGACGCTTGTGTTCTGATTTTTGCTAGCTGAACCGGAAGCTTCCACGTTGCCACAGTTCAAAATAATCACACCCATCGTTTCCCAAACTACCATCTGGCAGGATAGTATTGCAGAACAAAGTACTATCCAATTTAGTACCATGTTCCCTTTTATTACTCAAAACATAATCTTTACTCACAGCAGAGCCACAATGAGAAGCAATGGATTGCGATAAAATCCCTGTCATGGCTGGGGTGGTAAAGAAGATAAGAGAGGGATGTCTGGCGACAAGCCGCTACGTGTCTACGCTACCAGTCAAGAACTGCTAATATTGATACTTTCGCAAATTCCCGATCCGCCGTTACTAGGTTCGCAGTTGCCTGAAGTGCCATCGCTGCGATGATTGCGTCGGGTAGTTTCAACCTATATTGCTGACGAAGTTGGATAATTTGCTCAATTAACACCGTATCATCAGCCATTAAACTAACAACTTCAACTCGTTGGATAAATTGCTCAAAAAGTTGGCGATCTCCCTGACTCAACCCAGAAAATGCTAGAAATTCAATTTTACTAATAATTGAAATCCCGATCCAATCAGCATTTTGTAACAGTTGCAGCAGTTTTGAATTACCTTGTAGCAGTGCTACGATCGCATTTGTATCCAACAAGTAGCGACTACCACTCATCCCGTAGAACCTTTTGCATTGCTAATGCATCTCCCTCCCAGACCAATTTCCCTGCAAGATCGGAAAAATCATAATCAGATTTTTGTGTTTTGTCTGATGCAACTGGATTCAGAACAACCACAATATTGACCTGTCCAGGCGCTAGCTGTGTTGGGATATCAAGATGCAAATGTCCCGACGCATCAACAATTGTCGTAAGTTGAAAAACTTCCATTATTATCCCAGCTATTAAACTCTGGTTTCATTTTAATGCGATCGCACCTTTTAACTAACAGCCTTAGTCAAAGTCACTAATTAGCGATCGCTAGTACCATAAATACTAGCGATCTCTATGTGATTGTTATTGTCTTATACTGCCTGTACCTACCTCCACCTTCTGTGATCCTTCAACAATCTGGTAAAGTTTGTCTTCCAATTTCTGCATACATGCCGACCAATCAAATTCGAGTATAGAGGGGCGAGCATGTCTAGTCATATCTGCTTTCAAATCAGGATTTTCCAGAATCGCAATTACCTTTTGAGCGAAGTCTGTAGGGTTGTTAGGTTGTGCAAGGAAGCCGTTACGACCAGGAGATACTTGTTCTGAGGTTGACGGTGCAACAACAGCAACTAGAGGGGTTCCAGACGCTAACGCTTCGTTATTTGTCGTGCAGAAGTTCTCGGTGACGGAGGGGTTAACAAAAACATCCGCTCTGGCAAACCAACCTAGAAGTTCTGTACCGTGAGACTCGCCCCATACAGTAATACCCGATCCAAACTTTTTAGCACGCTCGCGAATCTCTTCATCTAGCGGGCCACTACCAACAATCACCAGATGAACATCAGGAATTTTGGCTGCTATGACTGGAAAGATATCAAGCAGTTGGTTGACATTCTTTTCGGGTGTGATGCGTCCGACAAACAAAAGAGTCGGTCGGTTATCGTTGGGAATTGGGTCGTAACAAATGTTTCGCGGGTGAAATTTTTCGCAATCGATGCCTTGATAAGCGACGTATTCAGCACGTTGGCATTTCAGTTCTTCGTATTTAGTCAGTTGCTCTTTAGAAGAGAAGTAATTGAAGTCATAAGACTCACTAAACTGCTTAACTAAAACGGGAACGATGGGACGAACCAAATTGAAGAATCGGTCTCCAAAGTAATATTTGATATACGCAACGATATCTGTATGGAAGAGTGATATTATTGGCGTACCTGTTCGTTTTGCGTATTGAGTACCGATTGGACGACCATAACCTTGCAAGAAAAATGAGTACAAACCTCTCATTTGCGCTGCTTCTTCAACCACGATAATATCGGGTTTGAATTTCTCCAGCAACTTGGTATCGCTCCAATGTCGATAGTTCAATGGTTGAGGAAGAGACTTGTAGAATAGCAGCGGTTCTGTGGGGAATGCGTAAGCAGAGAAGTTGGGGAAAGACTGAATTTCCTCTAAACCTGGCATGGGGCGATCGCCGACATTTTTGGGGTAGCGATCGTTAATTTGCGGATGGATTAGAAAAACCTCATGTCCCTGCTCTAGCAACCAACGAACTCGTTGGTGAACTGCAACGGAAACACCAGTTAAGAAAGGAGCATACAATCCTGTAAACAGTGCAATGCGAAGTTTTTGCTTAGTCATAATAAAGGGGAATATTTCACAAAATTGCTGGTTTTTAACTTAGGATTTACGCAGCTTATGTTTCATGAACATCCTGATTCTCTGGCTCAGAAATTCCCACTAATACAGTTAGACTAAGGATTTACGCATTGTCAAATAGCTGAAGTTTTCGATTTTGAAGTGGATGTTTATAGTGCTTCTAGTTTGTGTGTAATAGAGTCTGCTGTCTCCTTATAGAAGAAATGCTTTGAGGTTTAGTTCCCTGACAGTGACAAAAGTTTTTCCATTTTTCTCTCCTAATAAGAGATGGTTAGAGAGAGGTAGAGAAAAAGTTGGAGATTAGGTAGACTCAATTGCAAACCCTTATATAAAACTGGATTGTAAGCTCTAAAAACATCCAAAATGCTAAGTCAAAATTCCCCTTAATATATTTGTCTATAACCCTTGCAAAAAATGTAAATGCGTTTTGTTAATCAACAAGTAAAAACGTATTTTCTCAAGAGTTATAGCTAATATAGTTCTACTAAATATAAGATAATATAATTTGAAGACTAGGGAATGTTTAGTGTAATAACTTTCATGCCCTAGTTGATATTTAGCAATTTAATTCAAAGAGAAACCTTGCTATTAATAGGCTGATCCAACCATTGATAAGGGCGATATTCCACTAAGCGGACATTCCAAGGCCCTTTAACGCGATAGCTGACACCGCGCCAGGTAACTGTTGATGTCCACAGGGATGATAGCATCGCTAACCCATAAACCCACTGTGTTAACGGAATCCCAATCAACATTTTTATGATTGTAGCAGCTGATAATTTGGCGTAGACGTGGAACGGCTTGCCGGTAGGCATCGCCTGCTCATTAGAGCGAACCACTCGCTGTATCTCTAATTCCAACACCAGCATTATCAAGAGTAATCCGACAGTGTAAACTCCATAGCAGCCTAACAACACAGCCGCAGCTTCCCATTTTGCCTCTAACAGCGACTCTAGAACTAACACGCTCAGTAGAGTCGGAAACAAAATGCTAGAAACAGCTTCACTAACAAGAGCTAACCAACGGGGATGATACAGTCGAGAAAAAAGGATAAGGCGCTTGAGATAGTCTATTAAGTTGAATAAATCAGTCTCTTCACGATTGACTATTAGCAGCGAAGGCACAAACTTTACCTGAAAACCATGTTTTTTCAGGATGTCGTGCATCATAAAATCTTCACCTAAAGCTTGTCCCCACTTATCTAGCAGTTCTGTTTGGCGAAGTACTTCTGTTTTCACAGCTAAAGTTCCACCCCAAGGAATCTGGAAGATAAACATTTGCACTACTGTGGACACATTCCCGACGTACCGCACTAAAGAACCCCAATATCTGCCTGTTGGTACGTACCAACGATTGCCGGTTGTTGCGCCGACTTTTGCATCGCTTAGAGGACTGACTAATTCTCGCAGCCAATTCAGATGAACTATAGTATCAGCATCTACTAAAGCAACCACCTTATAAGAATCGTCCAACTCTCGGATAGCTTGGATTAAAGAACTGCATTTGAGACTACAATTGTTGCGTACTATTCTTAAAGCGCTGATTTGAACATTAGTCGCTTCTTGCTCAGTGATGGTTTCACTAGCAATTTTCCAAGCGGGATCTTCGTGACTATCAACGATCAACTTTAAATCATACTGTGGATAGTTTTGATTTAAGAGCGATCGCAAACATCTAGGCAAAAACGGATCGGCTCCGCGTAAGCAAAGAATTACTGCGGTTTTGGGTAACTGATCGTCTGGTAATAAGTTTTTTTTAGACGAGCGCAGATACCATATAAAGACAAGCGTAAAACACACCTGAATAACCAGCCAACCCGTCAAAGACTTAGACAGAAATATTGCCAAATCTTCCATTAAATTTTTAGTCTCCGACAGAATTAGGGATTGGGCATTGGGCATTGGGCATTGGGCATTGGGCATGGGGCACAAGAGGCAGAGGGGAAAAACTTACTGCAACTTCTCCCCCGCCTCTTTCCCCAATCCCCAGTCGCCTTTAGGAATCGAGCGAATATTTCATGATGATGGTCACTGTTGTATTTTTGTTTACAACAAAACTGGCATCACGAAACTTTGGTGTACCTGTTTGTATAGACACAGTTGGATTTTTGGAAATCCCAAAACCTTCTTTGGGAATACCGAAAAAGTCTTTATTGAGTTTGCGATCGCCATTTTGATCGTCAACCACAGCGACAGCATAAGTTCCAGGTTTCAAACCGGAGAATTCTTTTTTTACAGAAGTGCCATTAATCTTAGCGCAGCCACTTTGAGCTTCACTAGTACTACTCATTGGAAATCCTTTTTCATTTGCATAAACTCGGAAGCAAATCTCACCTTTTTTGTGATTTATTCCATTTACTACAACATTAAGTGTTGCAGTTGGCTCTGCGTTCACTGTTTTAGCAAAGCTGATGCTCACTAAAGTAACAAGCAAAACATGAGATAGTTGAGATAGTTTCAGCATAGTTTTGTAGTCAAAATAGGTGATTGTGATTCGTTAAGAGTGTGGCTTGTTGTTTTTTTATTGATGCTTTTCGCCAACTTTTCCAAAGTCTGGGCAGCACTATTAGCAAATCTTTCAGTAAAAGATATTCTGTCCCTTTTAACTGCTGATGTAGACTTATATGACAACATAGCCGCTCATTCAAACTCAGGGGACTACGCCATATAGAGAGTACATACTCCCAGGTTATTCTCCAATGGGGCAATAAAATTCGTCCTTTCTTTGCTGAATCAAACCATACTGCATACCCATAAAAATCGGGGAGCATACTCAATAATGGTTTTTTGGTTTTGTCAGCAAACAGCAAGTAATTTGGAAAGAACAGACTCATTGATTGTTGCGGATGACTTCTGATGAAAAACAGGGATTCAGGAATTTCATAAAACCTACCGAGAATACCAAGTCTTAACAAGAGAATTCCATCTGCATTACCGTAACCACCCATAGGTGGTATCTTTTTCAAAACACTAGCGCGAATTACCCCGTAACATTGATAACATAAATGCTTGGTTAGCAATTCGTGAAAACGCTCCTGTGGCTTTAGTGCATCGGCCTTGACTTTGATATCGTAATTTTGGATAAAATTCCCCTGTTCATCAATGAAATATGCCTGGGAATGACACAAGATTATAGTAGGATCTTGGTCAAGTACCTCAACACACTTCTTGATAAAATCTGGAGAATGTAGATCGTCATGGGCTGCCCATTTAAAATACTCACCCGATGACAGTTGCAAGACGCGATTAAAGTTACCAGCACAACCGATATTCTTGTCATTGCGGTAGTAGCAAATACGTTGGTCTTGCTCGACATAAGCTCTACAGATTTCTTCAGTTTTATCTGTAGATGCATTATCTGAAATAATTAGCTCAAAATCTTCAAAGGTTTGTGCCAACAGTGAATCTATGGCTTCTTTGAGAAATTTTTCACCATTGTATACAGGTAATCCGATGCTCAATCGTGGCTGATTGCTACTCATAGAAAACAAGTATTCGGAAAATCTGTGGATTAGTTTACGCTTAATCGTAGTTAGGTAGATGCAACGTAAGAATTCAGAATTCAGGAGTCAGAATTAAGGATACTTTGATACTAAGCTGAATTATTTCAAGTAAATCAAGAGTCTCCTAGATTTTTCATTTTCCAATCATTCTGTTAGCGGATAGCTAAGGTTTAGCCCATTCTGACTCCTGAATTCTCAAAAATCTGTGAATTATTTCATCAAGCTTTGAATATCTGTTTTTCGCAGCCATTCATGTGTTTGCAGCATTCCTAATTCTAGGTCAACTGCTGGTTTGTAATTTAACAGATTTTGGGCTTTGGCAATGGAACAAGCATAAGGACGAGTCATAAAATCTATGGACTCTGGTAAAATATCTACTTTTTTCCGAAAAAGTTTTTGTCCTTGAACACGTAGCTTTAGAAACAACTTGATTTCATCTTTCGATAATGAAAGGGGTGCTTGCAAATCTTCCATTGCTGCTAAACGCATAAAATACTCTTTCCACGAAGTTTCTTGTCCGTCGGTGAGATTAAATATTTCACCGTAAATTTCTTTTTCTATCGCGAGAAAGATGCCATCAATTAGGTTATCTATATATACATGATTGATTACTCCTTTAGCATCATTGGCACAAGCAAATAATTTTTGGCGCATCATCAGAATTGGTCTGACTATCCAGGGAATACTTCCTGGGCCGTAAACATCTCCGGCTCGAATAATGATGATGCCAAAATCTGGAGGATTATTCAGTTCTAAAACTGCTGTTTCAGCTTCTATTTTCGTTTGACAGTAGGGATTATTTTCACCAGAAAGTGGGCCGGATTCTGTAACACCATCAGGATAATTGAAACCATAAACCATTACACTGGAGAGATGCACAAATGTTTTGACACCAGCTTGTTTAGCGGCTTTAGCCATGTTGACAGTACCGCCAACATTGATATCACGAAAATGCTTAATTGCACCAGCTTCTTCGGCAATTTGCTCTGTATGTAAAACGATATCTACTCCCTGACAAGCCTTTTGAGCAATAGTAGAATCGGTAATACTACCAATAATTATCTCTACACCTAAATTCTGTAATTGTTTGTTCTGTTCTGTAGAACTTTGTAGTCCACGAACCTTCATCCCTTGCGCTATGGCTAACTCGGCTGTACGCAAACCGACAAATTCATTAATCCCAGTAATTAGGAGAGTTTTGTCTTTGAGGTTCATAAAATCGTAATTATTGTTAAATAAGTGAATTTGAGTTGTTAGATAAAAGACCTTAAGTAATACCAAGTTTGAATATTGGTAAATACTTTTAATCTAAAATCTAAAATTGATATAAGAAAAAAATTTCTGTGGAGAGGCTGCACTAATACTTAGCTATCAGTCTATCTCGCGGCAAAACAATCGAGTAATTTTGCTGCTAGGCATCAGCTAGAAAATATCTCCTGGATCTGCGGAGCGAAGTTTATTGATAGCAAGTGCTCCTGATGTTATACACATTAAAACTGTTGAAGTTAAGACAATCACTGCATTATTAGTGGTCATAACTATTGGCAGTTTAGTTGCTTCTGCCGCAAAACTATATAACAAAACAGAAGTAATAAATCCTGGAATATAACCTAAGATTGCCAAAATCAAAGCTTGCTGAAATACCACATTTAATAAATAGCTATTGGCATAACCTATGGCTTTTAAGGTGGCGTAAGCAACGAACTGTGTAGCAATATTGCTGTAAAGAATTTGATAAACAATAACCACACCAACCACCGCAGCCATTGTCAACATCAAGTTAAGAATAAAACCAATGGGTGTTCTGACAGCCCAGTATTGTTTCTCAAAATCAATGAAGCCTTGGCGTGTAAAAACTTGGACATCATTAGGCAAACTTGCTTGCAAATTTTTTAGTACTGTTTCTGCATTAGTACCAGGTTTAAGGGAAATCAAACCGACATCTATCATATCTGCCGGACGAGTATTGGGATTTATCCTCAAGAAAGTGGAGTCACTAACAAGTAAGTTTCCGTCTACACCAAAGGAAGGGCCTAATGTGAATAAGCCACCGATTCTTACTCTATAACCAATTAATGAATTGAAGGGAAATATTTCAATTGTCTGTGCAGTCTCTCCCGCATTAAATTTTTCAGCTATTGGGCCAAACTCTGGGCGAGAACCCCGGTCAAAAAGCATGACATCAGGAGTTTTGAGTTTATCTAAATTTCTCTCAACTTCCGGGAGATTTATCACAGGTCTACCCGGATCGAAACCAATAACATATATTGAATATTTCTCACCAGTTGCCGGATTTTTAAGTTTGGCAAATTGCAAATACATAGGGCTAACTGACTCTACGCCATCAAACCCCAAAGATTGATATAAACGAGTCCGCGAAAAACTTTGATTTGAAGTCAAGGATTTATACTGCGAACTAACTAAAAATAAATCTCCTTTGAGATTCTGATGGACTGCGGTTGCACTGGAATAGAGGGCATCTTGAAAACCAAGTTGCACAAACATTAGCAGCACAATAAAACCAATCCCGGCTACAGCTACTAATAAACGAACTTTTTGCTGGGCTAGCTGTAGCCATGCTAAAGGAATTTTGAAAATCATGGATTTATTTATTATTTGTCATTCGTCATTTGTCATTTGTCATTTGTCATTTGTCATTTGTCATTTGTGAATGACCTATGACTAAATATGAATGGCGACATCGACTTGTAAGTTAGTTAAACGAGCGACCTTTTGACTATCTGCGGGATTATCGATGGAGATTTTCACTTCAACTATTCTGCGGTCTGTATCTGAACCAGGGTTAAGGCTAAAGATGTTTTGCTTGTCAACTTGCCAACCAATCTCTTTTACAGTTCCTTTTATTGTTCCAGTAAATGCAGTGCTGGTAATTGTGGCTTTTTGTCCTACACGCACTTTTTGAACATCGGTTTGATACACCTCTGCAATCACATACATTTGAGATGTCTTACCTATTTCAGCAAATCCTCTACTGGTGCTGATAACTTCTCCGGTTTTGGCATGAATTTTCAAAATTTTGCCATTTATGGGAGATTTGATGTAACTTAAATCCAAGTCGGCTTTTGCTTGTTGAACAGAAGTTGTTGCACTATTGACTTCGGTTTGTGCAACTTGAACATCTACGCTACGCACTTCGCTAATACTGGTGAGTTGCGCTTGTGCTTGTTTGCGTTGTTCTTGGTATGTATCTTGAGTGCGCTTGAGGGTAGCTTGAGCTTCTGTTAGCTGCTGTTGTGTAGTCTTTAGTTGCAAAGCTTTGGTATCTGCTACAGAAGCCGCGATCGCACCTTGTTTATATAATTGCTGATAGCGATTGTTCTCAGCTTGAGCATTATCTACCTCAGCCTGGATGCGGGCAATTGTCGCCTCTTGTGTCGCAACATCCCCTTTATATTGTGGCTCTAAACGGGCAATTACAGCCTTTTGAGCATCGACATCTCCGGTTTTACCTCCAGATTTAACCTGCGCTAATTTGGCTTTGGCAACTTGCAGTTGGTCTAAAGTCTGTTGTAATGCGGTTCTAGAACGACCATAATTTTCGAGATAGGCTAATAATTGCCCTGCTTTAACCGTATCTCCTTCTTTCACCAACAGTCTGTCTACTCGCACCCCATTATTAGAAGCCGGAGCCGTCAAAGTAGTAATTTCACCTTCTGGCTCCAAACGTCCCAAGGCTGTCACAGCAACTTTTGCAGGCGTGGCAGCTTTTGGAGGGTTGGCTGGCGCTGTCACAACTTTTGGTTTAGACCAAAACGGTGCCAAACTATAGAAAGTGATTAATCCAGCCGCTAAAGTGAGAGAAGCTGCTAAAATTACTTGCGATCGGCCTACGGGTTTTGTGAATAATCGACTTTCTTTATTTACTGCCATATTTTCATTCCAATTCTGCTTTTTTAGGGGATAACCTGGTTATATTTAGTCGATTACAATGACTCATCCGCAAATTCCCAAAAGGACTTTTCCTCTAGGTTTTCTACCTTAATTAAGTGGATGTGTCTAAATTGGTTTTATATGAATTGTTGTACGCTTTTACCGCCCAAACTTACTATTGTGGCGTGAAAATTAATGGCGTGTTACTTCAAAGCTTCCTAAGTTATATCCTAATTTGATATCTAATCCAGTAGCGTAAAATACAATAGCGCTAGTCAGAAAACTTAACTTTCAAGAACAACGAAGCGCTAAAAAAAGGAATCAAAACCTGGATAAACTTGTTATTAAGTATGGACTAAAAGTTGATTATTGTCAACTATTTGAATTGACATAAGTCCTGATTCTCTCACTAAAATATTTCAGCACAGTAAGATGATGTGCTGAAAAATGTACCGACCGCTAATCTCTTGTCTAGCAATTGAATACCTACAAATAGTTCGTTATTAAGCAGATTTGATATTCCTAACAGATTATTATTATCAAGGTTGTGTAATATAAGACATTATTCTAACGATTTCTAGTAGTGGCAATTTATGAATTGCCCTTACTTAACGTGAGTTCGATGAACCTCTCCCTCCCAGCCTGCCTCTGGGAAACGGAAAGGGAGGAGCAACGAAAAATTCAGCTTTTTACTCCCCTCTCCGACACGGAGAGGGGTTGGGGGAGAGGTCAAATAAGACTTGTCGA
>NZ_JABXKN010000050.1:0-84010 GCF_017115065.1 Nostoc sp. JL23 | reverse complement strand
TCACTGGTGGATTAAAATCGGGGCTTAATCGTAAGTGATTTACCGAACATGATATAACACCATTAAACACCAGCGATCGCAAAGAATATTAGAACTATTTGCGATCCCAGCTAAGCCACATTTTTGACTGAAATAATTCCTTCACCACGCCACTGGCTCAGTAGCCATCTGTCAGAATCTTTATCCAGTGCTGGCTTGAGACGGAAATTAAAAACCTCTTGCCATACCTCTACACCATACTGGTACACCATACTAGGATACAAAATTTGCCTCCAGTTCTTTGAACTGTTGCCATTGCCGATTTGCGATCGCGCTCAACATGGCAATGATCGCGGTGATTGAGACTTGTGCCGCGACGGGTGTCATTGTGGGTAGTCCTCGAAAATACAAATAATCGGCATAAGTGGTTTTTTGGTGCAATGTTTACGCAAGCGTCTCAACCACAGTACCCACCACACAAGCTTTATTTAAATTAACGCCGCTCAAATTTGCACCTTCTAACTCTGCACAGAGTAAATTTGCTCCCGTCAAATTCGCCCCCGCCAAATTCGCCCCCCGCAAGTCGGCTTCTTCGAGGTTGGCTTCACTCAACAACGTTCCTTGCAAATCTGTGCGACTCAAGTCTGCACCTTTGAGATTTGCCCCAGTCAGGTTTGCACCGCGCAAGTCAGCACCGCGCAAGTCTACGCCTTGCAAGTTCACATTCATCAAATTGGCACCACTCAAGAAAGCACCCACCAATGAAACATCACTGAGTCTGGCTCCCATCAAGTTAGCACCACGTAAGTTACTACCCCGCAAGTCAGCACCTGTTAAATCTGCTTGCATCAGGTTCGCTCCCATCAAATTCGCTCGCAAGTCAGTTTCTTGGAGGTTGGCTCCCATCAAATTTGCCCCCTCCAAATGCCCTCCTTCGAGCTTAGAACCAGCGAAATTAGTGCCGACAAGGGTAGCACCAGCAAGATTAATCCGGCTTAAATCCAGTCGAGAGAGTTCCTCGTCTTCTAAATTTGCCCCTGGAAGTTGTTTGAGTTTTCCTAATCTAATGGCTTCAATATTCATGTAAAGTAACTACCAATCTGCTCACTTATCTTGCTGTGGCTATCCCATTGGGAATCAAGTATCCAGATACCGGCGCTGAATTTGGGTGTCATTAAGGGTAAGTCGAGTCCCTGTTGTAAACCCATAACTAATAAAGCTAGGGTATCTACAAGTTTAGGGTCAAAGCGGGTAGATTGTTGCTGTCTGCACTCATCTAATGCTTGAGTAAATATCTGTTCCCGGCTTTGATTTGACGATTTTCGCTGATTGAGTCGCCACTGAAAGTCTGCTAATAATGCCAAAATTCTAGACTCTAGGGGAATTTCATCTCCAGCTAAACCTGCTGGTTCCCCTGTGCCATTCCACCACTCGCTTTGGTGAGTGATAATTTGAGCAACTGCTCGTAATCTTGGCATGGTTCGCAATACTTGCGCCCCTGGTACTAAGGGACAAGTTAAGGGAGAACTGGGGGCGTCTTCTTGGTAGCGTGTGGATATACCGCCTGTGAGTACGCTTTCTGCTTTTTGTAATGGATCTATGCGATGTAACAAAGCCGCTAGCCGCAACCTCTTAATCTGCCATGCGGGAAGATCCAAAAGCTGGGCGATCGCTTCAGCAAGAACTACTACTTCCGCAGCTGCCATTGGATTGTTGACATCTGCCATATCCATCAGTTGCGCCATTCGCAAAAAGGCTTGGATTTCGTTAGAAACCAAGTTGCGATCTAGGGTTTGTTTCTGAAGCGCTGTGGGGATAGATAAATTATCTTGTCCAGTCTGGAGGTAATCTACTACACGGGAGACAACTGCACCTAAATTTTGCGATCTGTCGATTGATGGTACAATTTGTTCTTTGTGAACTGTGAGTTTTTTTGCCAGTTCTGGGTTGTATTTTTGGATGTGAGCGATCGCTATTTCTGCTGTCTCTTGTACTAACTCTGGCTCAAATGTCCACAAGCCATAGAATTTGCGCTCTAAGTCCGATGTCGGTACTCCAGCGCTGCCATAATCAGCCTCTGATAATTCTTGACAAATTACCATTGCTGTGTATTTAGGCGATAAGATAATTAAGTGCCACTCTTGCGCCACTGGATCGCCTGCATCTAATGCCACTAAGTCTACATTGGGTAGCTGGCTGGTAGGATGTTCAGCAAAGCCAGATTCACCAGCAGCCATGATGGCAATTTGGCAACTACATTGAGCGATGTCTGCATATCGTTGAGCTTCTTGTAGATACCATTTACCTTGTTGGAAGGCTGCGATGACTAAGGGTGTACCGTCATCGGTTAAGATATGGTCTTCTAAAGCGTGGCACAGGGCAACTAAGGTATTTTTGTAGTAAACACCGAATCGAATTGGCCTGGTGGTGTGGCGATGAGCTGCTTCCAGCTGTTGTAGGATTGAACCTTCTAACATGGGATTTGGTAAAAATAACCGCAGAGGCACTGAGGAAGATAGAGGGAGAAATTCAGAATTCTGAATTTCTTCACATTTTAGTGTTTTCTAGGATACACCTGCTAACTGTTTTTCTTTCGTCTCTAATGGTGCTGTCAGTGCTGCTTCTAAGTCAGCACAACCCAGCTTTTCTTCTAAGATTTTCATGACTTCGCGCCCGAAGTCGTTGGGGTTTTGTTGCCAAGCTTGCAAGCAGACTTCGCCAAAGAATGAACCAAGGGGTTCGGGATTCCAGAGAAGTTTTTTGGCTGTCCACGGCATCAAACTCATTGGATCGTACCCTGGTTTGAGGATGCCTTCTTTGAAAGCATATTCTTCCAAATGGGTATGGGGTTGTAGTCCAATAAAGAAGATGGCAGGTTCGACTTTATCAGCACCAAAAATCCGTTCTAGTTCGCGGTGGTAAGCGATGGTTTGGCGGATGGTTTCGGGACGTTCGTCAATGACGTTAAAGGAGTAGTTGACGGAAACTAAGTCGTTGAAACCAGCGGCTTTTAAATCACGACAGTTTTGCAAGACGGTTCGTAGGTTGTACCCCATCCGCATTTTCCGCACAAGTTCTTGAGAACCACTGGTAATGCCGATTTCAAAGTAGTTCATCCCGGTTTTAGCCATCAAGTCACACAACTCTGGTGTCAAATTGTCGGCTCTGATATATGCTGCCCAATGGATGTCTGTCATACCAGAATCGACAATTTTTTGCAATAATTCTACCGCATCGGCGATAAATTTTTTCGCGGGGATGAATTGGGCATCGGTAAACCAGAAATTGCGAATGCCGCGATCGTATAATTGGCGGATCTCAGCAACGACTTCATCTGCTGGGTTGATGCGTACTTGTTTGCCTTCGACGACGGTGTAGACGCAATAACAACAGTTGTGAGGACAACCACGCTTAGTTTGTACACCTATATAAAAGTCTTGCTCTTGCAGGTAAAAGTTAAATTCCGGCCAAATGCTTTCTATATAGTCGTAGTTACAAGCGGTTTTTTCTATTGGAGTGGGTTGTTCGTGAATTAGCCGTTTTCGTGGTTGAGTTTCTCCGGCAACGTAACAGCGTTCATCTCGAAAATCTCTGCCACTTAAAAGTTTTTCCAGCAAGGTTTCGCCTTCACCTACAGAAATAATTGTCCCTTGGGGTAAGCTTTTACCTAATTGCTCGTAAAATACGCTGACTGCACCACCACCGACAACTACACGAGCATCAGAATTATATTTCTGGGCACGTTTCAAACCGCGTTTGATTAAGCTCTGGTTTTGCCACAACTCTACATAGTAGGCGATGAAGATTCGCAAACCGCCCAATCCGCCGCGTAGTTTCAATAGAGGATTTTTGGCGTAGTAAAATTCAAAAGCGTTTTGCAGTGGGTTGCCACCACGTCCGCCAACTGGGGCATAAATTTGAATATCCCGCCAAGAAAATACTAGTAGTGTCGGTTTAAATTCATCAATACAGCGATCCAGGGCCGAACTGTAATCTAAAGGTGGCACTGTTCCCAAATCAAAGATGCGCTGTTCAATATTAGGAAACTGCTTGTGGACATGATCGCTCAAGTAGACAACCCCAATAGGAAAGATGGGGTTACAAGGAAGGCGAACGTAAAGAATTCGATTTTCCATCATCTGTGTTTTAACTTCCATCTTGCCAATCTGTGGAGAAAGCGAGAGAAACATCCAGTCTTAAAGTGTGTGCTTGTTTTATATTGGTTTTATTTATCACAATTGTGCTTGACATTTAAGCAGATTATTGGTATTGACGAAGCTGCCGTTAGCAACTGCGGAAAACGCTAAAATTTCTATGCATAAAACATACATAGAATCTATAGAGAGCTTTATGAAGACATTTTTTCATATAGCTTTACCATAACATCGAGTTTATTCATTAAGCGATGATCCCAGCCGATTAATCTTGGGATAGATGAAACAGCAAAACTCACTTCCTCGCTATGCTAAAAGCAAGGGGATCGTTGTTATGTCAATTCCTTAACAATCTGCTTTAAGAGAATTGAAGCTTTTATACCAGGAAAAAATATCAAAAACTTTTATTCATAGTGTATAATTTCGAAAAAGGTGTGAATAATTACAAAATTTTCATAACTGAAAATATATCTTTAGACAGAAATAATCTACAAAGACTCAGTTGGTATTCGCAGTTACAGCAACTGGGGATCAGTGGGTGCTAGGCTTGGCTAGTGTAATGTAAAATTGTGGCGTAAAGCTCCTCAGCAGTTATGGCTCAAATATTAGATCCTCTACCACCTGAGCAATCGGGAAAAATTCTCTGCTGCTACATTAATGCCACGAGCAAAATACAGGTAGCTCGCATCTGCAATATTCCCAACTGGTATTTTGAAAGGGTTGTTTTCCCTGGACAACGTTTAGTTTTTGAAGCTCCGCGAAAAGGTCAAGTGGAGATTCATACAGGGATGATGGCAAGTGCAATTTTATCCGATAAGATTCCGTGCGATCGCCTGATGCTCGAAGAACCCAGTACTAATGAGTTTGATACAGACTCATCAGATGAAAAAGACCCTTTTAATACCAAACTAATGGTGCAGCAAATTAATACAAAAATCGGAGATACTACAAAACCCTTGCAAATTCTTGGTTTAGCATCGGTTGATTAAAAAAAAACAATTTTATTAAATTTAAGGGTTGCTAATTTAGCAGCCTTTTTTGTTTATTTTTTGTTTATTATTTATTGGGTATGGGGCATTGGTTATTCTCCTTGTCTCCCTCATTTCTGCCATCTCATCTACAATCATTCTTATGAATCTGCCTTCATTTCTTTGGTTGTGGAAAATAGCCGCCTGGTCAATGGGATTATCCCTGCTGGCATATCTGATGTTAGCAATTACTGGCGTTTGGATGTTTCGGGCGAGAACTTCGCAGCAATTCCCTTTTATTACCCCATTTCTGGGCGGAAATAAAGGGGTGCGATCGCTCCACTATACAATGGGCATCAGCATGGTAAGTTTAGTGCTACTACTGCTAGCGATCGGTATTGTTGGCACTTGGGGGCACTTTGGTTCACTAGGTCACTCATCACACTTAATCGCTGGATTAATAGTGGTAGCACTAGTTTTACTGTCTGCTTTCAGTGCCACGCAAATTAGTGTCAGACGACCTTGGGCTAGACCCTTACACATCGGCGTAAATATTATTCTGTTTGTAGGATTTGCCTGGGTATCCCTTACTGGTTGGATTGTAGTACAAAAGTATTTACCGTGAACTACCACACATCAACTACCAGGGACATAGACGTCCCCTACAATGAAGAAAAGCATTGTAATTGAGCCGTGACACCAAACTCAGCCAATATCTCAACTTCTATTTTTCGTCTGTCTCCTTTGATTCGGATAACGTTGCTGAGTCTATACATAGCACTCACAGTCCCATTACCCTTTTTATCGCAGGTAACAGCTGCACCCGTACCTCCAGGCTTATTGTGGGTAGGGATTGGCATCGGTTTAGTTGCCTTGTACGCGGTATTAACTGAACAAGTAATGGTAGATGACGAGGGAATTCAGGTTACTTACCCCGTCTGGGTGCCTCGCTTTTTTCGTAAAGGCTGGTCTTTACCTTGGTCAGAGGTGAAAGAGTTAAAACCCCGCAGCACTGGGCAAGGAGGGCTAGTTTATTACTTCCTCAGCCAGGATGGGAAAGCTTATTTATTACCGATGCGTGTAGCTGGATTTGCCCGTTTGGTGCAAATTGTCCAAGCAAAGACGAGCATTGATACTACAGATGTTCGCCCTTTAGCGCAGCCGTGGATGTACCTGATTTTACTGGGATGCACACTGCTGCTACTATTAGTCGATGGCTGGGCGATCGCTACAGCCTTCACTACTGCACAATTAACTTAAAATTGGGCATTGCTTATTTCTCCCCAGTCCCCAATTCCCTTGAACACAGCAAAAGCCATACTCCGGCTAGAGCAAGTTAATCTGTTTACAAAGCTGAAAACCCAACTTCCTGGTAATCAGCAAGGATACCCCATATTACAAGATATTTCCTTGGAGGTATTCCAGGGAGATCGCATTGCAATTTTAGGCCCAGTAGGTGCTGGTAAAACTTCGTTATTACGCCTCATCAACCGCCTAATTGAACCCACAAGTGGTAAACTCTATCTCGAAAATCAAGAATATCGCCAAATTCCGGTTATCCAGCTACGGCAGATGCTTGTACTTGTATTGCAAGAATCAAAGCTGTTGGGGATGACAGTTGGGCAATCCTTGGCTTATCCTTTAGTTTTGCGTGGTTTGCCCAAACAGACAATTCAGCAACGAGTCAATCATTGGACAGACCAACTGCACATTCCCAATGAATGGTTAGGGCGAACAGAGGTGCAACTTTCTGCAGGACAACGACAACTAGTAGCGATCGCTCGTGCCTTAGTCATCGAGCCTAAAATATTATTATTAGATGAGCCAACCTCTGCCCTCGATTTTGGTACGGCTTCTCATCTAATGCAAGTCTTAACCCAGTTGAGTCAAACTCATCAAACCACGATTCTCATGGTCAATCACCAACTGGAACTAGCCCAGATGTTTTGCACTCGGTTATTACACCTACAACAAGGTCATTTATTCGCAAATCAAACAGCCTCAGAGATAGACTGGATTGAATTACGAAAAAGCCTTTTTCAAGTAGCAGCTCAAGACGATTTTGGATTTTAAATTTTGGATGAGTAATTGGGCATGGGGCATTGGGCATTGGGCATGATTTATTATCCTCATCTTCCTCATCTCCCTTATCCCCTACTCCCTATTCCCCACTTTTTAATCCCATCACACTTGACTACTAGTAAGTGTTGAACGTTGATTATTAAATCTCTCTCTAGCTAACTTTGTTGTTTGTGACTGTGAAATATTGGTATTCAAAATTTCCATGTTAAAACGGTATCCAACATTGCGGATAGTTTGAATCAAATTGGGTTGCCGGGGATCGAGTTCAACCTTTTTCCGCAGCGATAAAACGTGAGTATCAATGGTACGAGGATTATCGATAGCGTCAGGCCAAGCACGACGCAGCAATTCCGATCTACTTAGAGGTACTCCCCCAGCTTGTGCCAAAACGTACAACAAACTGAATTCCTGGGGCGTTAAGTCAATAAACTCCCCTTGGAAGCGGACACGACGCTGAACTAAATCGATTTGCAAAGTGCCATAATCCAAATAAGCTGGTGCAGTAGGTGTGCGCTTCCGGCGAATCAGTGCCTCTACCCGTGCCAAAAACTCTTGCATCCCAAAAGGTTTGCTCAGGTAATCATCTGCACCTGCCTTTAAACCTGCGACTATATCAGCTTCAGTATTACGGGCAGATAGCATTAAAATTAGAGGCTGTTGCTGACGATGCAACCAACGACAAAACTCAATGCCATCACCATCAGGCAGGTCTGCATCTAAAACTACCAGTGTTGGTTGATGGCTTAAAAATACTTCCCTTGCTTGATAAATACTGGCAGCTTGATGCACGCGGTATTCCAGCTGTTGCAAGTGCCAACCCAACAACGACCTCAGATGGGGATTCCCCTCAATGATTTCTATACAAACCGAACCCACGGCGGCAAGACCCCTTAGCGTCTGATGACTTTCAAAGTAACAAGCCCATCTCTAAGGTTTTGTAGCCTTTGTTACTTCAACTGCTATTAGCTTTACATTTCCTCATAAAAAACGTGGCAATATCTTTAATTTATGCCTTGCCGATAGGGGATTAGAAATATTATTAAATTTTTATTAAATTTCTCAGCAGTCTTGTTAGACGTATCAAAAATTCTTGTAGCTTAACATTCTGCTTTTAATGGGTGTAATGTGGGAATATCTATAACCAATCAGCTAAACGTTAATACAAGAGCTTTTCAACCTGATCGTAAAAGTAGATTTTTCCGCAAAATTACTGCCCTCATCCAGGAATATAACACCAATACAATTGGGCCATTGAATATGAAAATCAGACAAATAACTGAGCAGATAACTAGAATCGATGTTTTCTGGAATAGGATTAAAGTAGGTTGTAGCTGCTAGGGGTAGTACCCAAAGTAGATGTGTTGACTTTGAATTAATGCCAAAGTGAAATTACACTTCACTTTTTAGCGTGAATCATTTACAATTCTCATTCCAAAGAGATTAATACAGCAGTTATGCTCCAAGACACACAAACCATCCGCTATTACCAAAGACTCACCGATGCCTTCATCGAGTTATGGAATCGCGGTTATCGCACGGATGACATGCGGATGTATTTGGATGGATATCTAG
Organism: Nostoc sp. JL23; assembly: GCF_017115065.1. Classification (NCBI taxonomy): domain Bacteria; kingdom Bacillati; phylum Cyanobacteriota; class Cyanophyceae; order Nostocales; family Nostocaceae; genus Nostoc; species Nostoc sp. JL23. The sequence continues at coordinate 75,255 of NZ_JABXKN010000050.1, read as the reverse complement.
CCGCACTACGACATAGCAACGTCATTGAACCTTTTCTGATTCATCGCCTAGAAGAGGAAGCCAGCCGCTTCTTGTACGATGGATCAAACTTTGCAGTGCCGCAACCACAGCCACAACCCGATTACTACTAAGTACCATTTACCTGGTCATTGATAGTAACCGTTAATTACCGCAGATAATTATAGCATATTATCTGTATTGGTCAACGGGTTGTCGTGGTGTGAAATTTTGGAGATATTGTATTGATTAAACGCATCCCCTCAGCCCTATATTGGTTTTGCCAATTAGACTGAGGGGATTGTTGTCTAGCAATGAATCAAGCCCAATGTACAGCTGTTTTCTTTTGCATAAGTAAAAAGCCACGGGTTATGAGGCAGAAGACAGGAGTTAGAAACATTTTTATATCTGATATGTGAGTCCTAAACTTTTTACCTCACTTACCTGCAAACTGCTGTAGATAAAGTATTTTTGTCAGAAACCGATTAAAAAACCCTTGAAAGGGGAAATAAATAGTATCTCTCGTTTCAAGGATATTAAAAACGGCACATTGCCTTGATTGCGAAACGCAAATTCAGCAGCATAGCCTTTAGCTTGGGTAAAGAGAGATTACGAAGCTAATGCTACTTCTACTTTTTCCTGCAATTCACCTTTTTGGTAGAGTTCAATCAAAATGTCAGAACCGCCAAGGAATTCACCATTGATGTACACTTGGGGAATTGTCGGCCAGCTAGAGTATTCTTTAATACCTTGACGAATTTCCGGGTCTGAGAGAACGTCAACCGTCTCAAAGGGAACTCCCAAGGTATTGAGAATCTGCACAACGTTGTTAGAGAAACCACATTGGGGCATTAACTTGTTTCCCTTCATGAAAACTAAAATCTTGTTTTCTTGTAGCAAGCTATCAATTTTGTCTTTGAGTTCTGGTGTCATGGTATTTATGTTTCCTATGTTGGATTCAACAGTGAGGAGTGAGGAGTGAGGAGTCAAAATTCATAACTCCTAACTTCTGACTCTTATTTTACGAAGCTGCTGTTGCTTGCCAAGCTTCGGGAGTGTATGTTTTCACCGCCAAGGCATGAATCGCTTCAGTTGACATAGCTTGACCCAACGCACCATAAACTAACTGGTGCTGTTGCACTAGTCCTTTACCTGCAAAGTGCGATGAAACTACTGTCACCTGATAGTGGTCGCCGCCACCAGTCAAGTCTTGCACCTGAACCTGTGCGTCTGGCAGTCCCGCCTTGATCATTTCCTCAACCTGTTGCGGACTAATCATCGCAATTCCTGAAAAAACTTACTTTTCTATTATTAACAGATATAGAGCAAATGCCTGTGCCAACTTCAGGCTTTGGCAAGGCTGTAGATACACGCGCCTCTGAGGTGTATTTTTGAGAATGCTCAGGTTTTGGTTGCGGCGGATAGCTCTATCCTAGCACTGGGGCGTTCCCAAGCAACTGGTTAGGGAAATATGGGTATGCAAAAAGAGGCAACAAAAATTTAATTTATTTTTTTGGGGATGAAGAGGATGAATTACCACCTTCTCTGGGATAGGGAGAATCAACAAAACCCAACTCAAACAACTGTTTATAGGCTTTCTTGCCTAAATCACGTGTCGGGTTTTGACTCTTAATTATTTGAACTAACAACGGTACAGCTAATTCTGGCTGATTTTGTGCCCGATGTACCAATGCTAGCTGAAAGGTGGCTTCATCTCGCTTTTGGGCTGTTAATAGAGCTTTTTGACGTTGAGAATCAGAAACTCTGTTGTCAATTCCCGAAAAGCTAGAATTTAACTCTTGATAAAAATTAGATAGCTGATTATAAACTTGACGCGCTTCTTGCAGTTTCTTGGCAGCTAAGGTGTAGTTTTGAGCAGAAACGGCTTGTTCTGCATCTTTTACTAAGCGATCGCCACCTGCAATGCTCAAAAGGCTGTTACTTTCGGTTATGGGGCGGAGGTTATTAGGATCGTTGGGGTCAATGGGTTGTGGTTGGCTGGTAGTGCCTGGTGACTGTGATACCTGAGCATTCACAGGTGATAGCAGGCTGAGGACTGCTATAACTGATAAAACAGTACGGTGCATCAAGGTAACAGCGACAGCAGTGTTCATGGGATCAATTAGTGCGACAACTATACAAAAGAGTTATGGAAACTTCGGGTATCTTAACTCTGTTTTGGCCTTGGACAAAGCAAAGTTACATCCTAAGTATCTCTGATTTAGACTAAAAATCAGTTTAATAGAGTTCCCATTACCCCTGTATACCAACTAACTTATATCACTGCGATCGGCGATACCTAAGCTGGAGTGCGTCACCATCTGTCTGAGTACCTACTTTTCTCCCCAATAATTATCTCAGCTTAACTGGGATATTTGGCAGGAGAATTTTCCCAAGGCACTGCTTGAAGTATTTGCGTAGGCGTAGCCCGCCGTAGGCATCGCACCAAACTAGTTCAGAATAGCGATCTCTTCAGTCGGCGCTTCCCAACTTTTATTTAACTGTCTGACCAAATGTGAAAATATTTATCATCCAGCAATTTAGTAGTTTGCAGACAATTAATTTAGCTATTGGTTCAAAAAAATGCCAATTTGGCTGAATATATTATCAATAGAGGGTAATTTATATATATACATCCTCAAAGGTTGCAAAATACTACTAATCTTTTCTGACTTACTCCGGATGAATATAGCAGTTAGCAATTAGTGTCAAATATTGAAAAGTTGCAGTTTCCGAATTATGCACGGTCAATGATTAAGAGGTAATCTTGATGTTTGACTACATCAAGAATTAGTAATTTCTGCAAATGCGTGATTAGTAACTTTTGTTTCTTGATGGCTCAATTGTTGCAGTGCCTTTGCTAAATCAGTTGTAATGCTTTTTGCATCTTGTTTTATACAGCCATTCATGTAATCCGCGACTCTGATTGGGGAGCCAATGTCAATACTTACATCTGTACCCCAATTGGGATAAGGTTGGCTGTAGTTAATGCCTATGGGTATAATTTTTACTCCCAGCCCGGAATGACTAGATTCAGCACTCAAAGCAAGACGACCAATTCCCGGTTTCAACTGATGAACTTGGCCATCACGAAAAATGTTGCCTTCTGGAAAGATTACCAGGGTTTTTTGCTGCTGAAGTAGCTCTACTCCATGTCGTAGCGTGCGGATTGACGGATGCTTAGAATTTACAGGAAATCCCCCTAAACGTCGAACAAACCAGCCTTGTAAACCTTGGCATTCGTCAATAGTCACCATGAATCGCAAGTCTTGCTTTCTCAGACAAGCGGTAGCGTAGGGTACAAGCAAGGCATCCCAACGCGCCCGATGTGTAGGCGCAAGGATCACAGGCCCAGTTGTAGGGATATTTTTTTGTCCGGTTATTCTAATTTGTCCAAAGAATAATGGTAATAGGCAGTGACGCCCTAATAAATATGCCAGGGGACTTAACCAAGGAGAAACCCTTGAGGTAGTACTATCTACCGGAGGATTCGCTGGGGTGTGCTGGCAGGTATCGGATGAAGAGTAAAATTCCATCATGACGGATGCAGCTGATTGACGGGTAAAATTTAACGAAAAGTCTGATTAGTTACACCGTAGATTCTCTTGCGTGACTTGTCTGGTACTAGATGGACAGTTTTACCTCTGTCCGTTAGTTTACCTTACGTCGCCTAGTAGCAAACCAAGACTGTAATTGTCGACGACAAGCTGACTCTAGAATGCCTCCGATTACTTGGAGACGGTGATTAGAAGCAGCACTATCGGGGATGTTAATAACTGTACGAATTGCGCCAGTTTTTGTATCGTCTACTCCATATACCAGTAGTCCTAGTCGTGATTGGACGATCGCACCTGCACACATCGGGCAAGGTTCGAGAGTTACGTAGAGAGTGCATTCATTAAGATGCCAATTTTGTAAAGTTGTTGCAGCTGTCTTGAGAGCGAGAATTTCCGCGTGAGCAGTAGGGTCTTTATCGCGCTCTTTTCTGTTTTCTCCTTGTGCTAGCAATTTGCCTGTTGAATCAATGATAACAGCACCTACAGGGACTTCACCTGCATCACCTGCTGATTTTGCTAATTCTAGGGCACAACTCATCCATTGTTGATGTATAAAATATTGTGTATATTTAGTTAACATATTCTTATCAAGACATGATGTGCAACTTAATATTCTGACCTCTCTCTAAATCACCAATACTGTTTGGTTAAGGCAAGAGACGCGATGAATCGCCGTCTCTACAATAATATTTCGTCTTGACGGCGATTTATCGTGTCTAAATAGCGGCTTGGGCTAAAAGGGGATCGAGTTGACTTAGTGTATCTAGCTGATAGAGGTCATCGCAGCCGCCAATATGCTGGTTATTGATAAAAATTTGTGGTACTGTACGTCGGCCGTTAGCGCGTTCTGCCATTTTAGCTCTGGCTGCTTCGTCGCCGTCGATTTTATATTCAGTAAAATTTACACCTTTCCACCACAGCAGTATTTTGGCACGAATGCAGTAAGGACAAGTTTGCCATGTGTAAAGTTCGACATTGGCTTTGACTCGCTCTGGATGGCGATTTAAGAGGGGATTAAGAAAGTCCAGCATATTTTTTTAAGCAAGGTTTTAACTATATCTCTAGCCTAGAACATTGCTTACCGCATCGGCGCTGGAACCCACTTTTGGAAACTTTCTAAATGATTCCAGTAAGACAAATATCCAGTCAATGCCCAAATTAGAGCGGCTACTATCAGCACTGCTACGCCAATTAGTCGCCAGGTTCGATTGGTTTTCCAATAAAGAGTTGGCGCTGCAAAAATACCACCTAATCCAGTTAATATAAAGCCGATTCCCGACAAAAGCGGCTGCTTTGTCAAATTCAAGTTGATGATGCGGATACCGACCACGATCGCAGCTGCACCAGCAAAGAAGCCATAAATTGCTATTGTCAATAAATCCCAACCTTGAGCAAGGGCGATCGCCGCTGCAACGAACAAGATTCCAAATAGAACACTTGTCTCACCGAAGGCAATGTTAAAGCTACCGATAACTGGCCAGGTGAAGCTCATGTGCAAACCAGTTGTTAGTGCGATCGCACCTGTAATTCCAAAGCCGGGAATCCACTGTCTTTGATTAGAGCTATCTATACCACGATATACATAGTCAGCCAGTATAAATAACCCAGCTACCATATTGATCAACATTAGGGTGATGTAGTCGATAAACACAATTAACCTTTTAATGTCATTCTGAGTGAACTCACCAGCTTTTTTCTTTATTATTTTATACCTAAAGATAAACACTGAAGAAAAGCAATGTTCTAGATATAGCTACCCATTTGTGCCAGTTCTTAGCTTACTTACTTTTGAAGACGCATTATGCTGGAATAGTTATGATCAAAAAACAATGTCATAACTGGCACTTTTTTAACCAGTTAGCAGTAAAACTTAACTTTCTTCCACGTGTATCCGCCCTTTGGTAGACTTGAAGACTGAAATAGCCAGATAAAGCGGCGGAAATTCAAGCAGTTGAGAGGGCAGACTCTGTGGAAAATACACTTGGGTTAGAGATTATTGAAGTAGTAGAGCAAGCCGCGATCGCATCCGCAAAGTGGATGGGTAAAGGCGAAAAAAACATCGCTGACCAGGTAGCTGTGGAAGCGATGCGGGAGCGGATGAATAAAATCCACATGCGCGGTCGCATCGTGATCGGGGAAGGCGAACGCGACGACGCGCCGATGCTATACATCGGGGAAGAAGTTGGTATCTGTACCCAACCAGATGCCGCAAGTTTCTGTAACCCTGATGAACTAATTGAAATTGATATCGCTGTTGACCCTTGTGAAGGTACGAACCTGGTAGCTTATGGACAACCTGGTTCGATGGCGGTCTTGGCAATTTCTGAAAAGGGTGGATTATTTGCTGCTCCTGACTTCTACATGAAGAAGTTAGCAGCACCTCCCGCAGCTAAGGGCAAGGTAGACATCAACAAGTCAGCCACGGAAAACCTGAAGATTCTCTCTGAGGTTTTAGACCGGGGTATTGATGAACTTGTAATCGTGGTCATGAAGCGCGAACGCCATAACGAATTAATTAAAGAAATTCGTGAGGCTGGAGCGAGAGTCGCCCTAATTTCAGATGGTGATGTAGGTGCAGCCATCAGTTGTGGTTTTGCAGGAACTAATATCCACGCGCTGATGGGTATTGGTGCGGCTCCTGAAGGTGTAATCTCGGCAGCAGCAATGCGTGCTTTGGGTGGACACTTCCAAGGTCAACTGATTTACGATCCAGCAGTAGTAAAAACAGGTCTGATTGGAGAAAGCAAAGAAGCTAACATCGATCGCTTAAAGTCTATGAATATCAATGACCCCGATAAGGTCTATGATGCTCATGAACTAGCATCTGGTAAAACGATTCTGTTTGCTGCTAGCGGTATTACTAGTGGTAATCTCATGCAAGGTGTACGTTTCTTCAAGGACGGGGCAAGAACTCAAAGCTTGGTTATTTCCAACCAGTCGAAAACTGCTCGATTTGTTGATACAATTCACTTGTTTGGTGAACCAAAAGTTCTCCAACTGAACTAATTTTTAGGGAATGGGGAATGGTAAAAGTAAGGTCAAGCGTTTGGAAAAAATCTTTCTATAAAACGGAAAAATAGTCACCAAAATGCTTTAACCTTACAGTAGTTAGTAGTTAGTAGTTAGTGATTAATTGTTGGTTAGAAAAATATCAACCAAGAAACAAAAATTCCCCATTCCCTATTTCTCACTCAATGCCAGATTGCCAACTACCAATTAGTAACTACGATTTAGCAAATGAATATAGCAGTGGTGGGGTTAAGCCATAAAACAGCCCCAGTAGAAGTCCGGGAAAAACTGAGCATTCCAGAACCACAAATTGAAAGTGCGATCGCTCAACTGGCCAGCTATCCTCATATTGATGAAGTTGCAATTCTTAGTACTTGTAACCGCCTGGAAATTTACATTGTTACCAGTGAAGCAGACCAAGGTATCCGCGAAGTAACGCAGTTTCTCGCGGAATACAGTAAATTAGCCGTGCTTTCTTTGCGACAGCATTTGTTTATGCTGCTACATGATGATGCTGTGATGCACGTTATGCGGGTAGCAGGTGGTTTAGATAGTCTGGTACTCGGAGAAGGTCAAATTCTGGCTCAGGTGAAGACTACTCACAAACTGGGACAGCAATATAGCGGTATAAAAACCATTTTGAATCGATTATTTAAACAAGCGCTGACAGCTGGGAAGCGGGTTCGCACTGAAACTAGTATTGGTACTGGCGCTGTCTCTATCAGTTCGGCTGCTGTGGAATTAGCGCAGATAAAAGTGGCAAATTTAGCTGCTTGTCGAGTGGTAATTCTGGGTGCTGGTAAAATGTCGCGGCTGCTGGTGCAACACCTACTTTCTAAGGGTGCTGTGCAAATTAGTATTGTAAATCGCTCTCGCGATCGCGCCCAAGAATTAGCGAAGCAGTTCCCTCAACAACCGATCAATATTCACCCGCTATCGGAAATGATGGCGGTAATTGCCGATAGTGATTTGGTATTTACAAGTACTTCGGCAACAGAGCCAATACTTGACCGTGCCAAGTTAGAAATGGTTTTAGAAGTTCAGCGCTCTCTGATGTTATTTGATATTTCTGTGCCGCGTAATGTTCATACAGATGTAAATGAATTGGAAAATGTGCAGGCATTTAATGTGGATGATTTGAAGGCAGTAGTAGCGCAAAACTACGAAAGCCGTCGGAAGATTGCACAAGAAGCCGAGCGACTTTTAGAGGAAGAAGTGGAAGCCTTTGATATTTGGTGGCGCAGTTTAGAAACTGTTACCACTATTAGCTGTCTGCGAAATAAAGTCGAAACTATTCGTGAACAAGAATTAGAAAAAGCTTTGTCGAGATTGGGTTCGGAATTCGCTGAAAAACATCAAGAGGTAATTGAAGCATTAACACGAGGAATTGTCAATAAAATTTTACATGACCCGATGGTGCAATTGCGATCGCAGCAAGATGTTGAAGCTAGACGGCGCTGTATGCAAACTCTGCAAATGCTGTTCAACCTAGATGCAGAGGAACAGTTTAGTTAAATTAAACAACAAGAACCCCGACTTTTGGTGAGAAATTGGGGTTCTGAGCCAACCAGTTTTAAATTAGATATACTTCTAATTAGATAGACATCTAATTAGAAGTTAGTTATGCAACCAGAGCAATTTAACATCTTACTGCGCTTTTTCAAGGCATTAGCGGATGATAGCCGATTGAAGATTGTAGGTATCCTGGCGAATCAGGAGTGCAGCGTCGAAGAATTGGCGGTGCTACTGCAACTCAAGGAACCGACGGTATCTCATCATTTAGCGAAACTTAAAGAGCTAAATTTGGTGACAATGCGTCCTGAAGGAAATAGCCGCCTGTACCAGTTGGATAGTGAGGCTTTGCAAAGCATTAGTAAGGAAATTTTCACACCTGAGAAAATAGCATCCTTGATAGAGGATGTGGATACTGAGGCTTGGGAAAGCAAAGTGTTGAAAAACTATTTCGAGGGCGATCGCCTTAAAGAAATTCCTGCTAGTCGCAAAAAGCGTCTAGTTATTCTTAAGTGGTTAGCAAACCAGTTTGATGTAGGAGTCAACTACCCTGAACGTTTGGTAAATGATATTCTCAAACGCTACCATATTGACTGCGCCACCCTGCGACGGGAGTTGATTGCTTGCCAGTTAATGCAGCGAGAAAATGGGATTTATTGGCGTACAACATAGATGTGAAAGATGAATAAACCGCACAATCATAGGTTGTATTTTTATGCAGTTAGAAACACAAAAATTCTATTACACACCTGAAGAATATTTAGAAATTGAAGAAAAGGCAGAATATAAAAGCGAATACCGTGATGGAGAAATTGTACCGATGACGGGTGGCACTACAAATCATAATAAAATTGCTTTGAATTTAGCTGCATCCTTAAAAATTGCTTTAAGGCGTAAAAATTATGATGTTTATATTGGTGATGTGCGTTTGTGGATACCCCGTTATCGGCAACATACATATCCTGATGTGATGGTGATTGAGGGACAACCTATTTATACGGGAACCAGCACAACAACGGTTATGAACCCGATGTTAATTGCTGAAAATTTATCTAAATCGACTAAAAATTATGACCAAGGCGATAAGTTTCTTTATTATCGCTCTATTCCAGAATTCAAGGAATATATTTTAATTGACCAATATCAGTATCATGTGATGCAGTATGTAAAAACTGCGGAAAGTCAATGGTCATTTACTGAACTTGAACACGAATCGGCAACTTTATCACTGCAAACGGTTGATTTTCAAATTGATTTGCGTGACCTTTACGAACAAGTCAATTTTGCAGAAAATAACGAAGATTGAAAAATCAACCTCCAATTCACCCCAGCAGATGTTTCATCCAACAAAATTAACTTGAGATTGTTTAGCGAGTAGCTACCAAACTCCTTCACTCAATTTGTGTTTCTTCCTCCGTAAATATAGGAGGCCACAATTCAGTAATAGGCAATTCCCAACCAGGAAAAAGTTCTGTTATGGTTAAAATATCGCCATTTTCTAAAACTGTCGCTTCGCCTGTAGAGCGATAAAGTTCAGTTTTACTTTGAACAAGTAACAGTATTTATGTACTTTTATTTGTCCAAAGTCCGCTCGCTAAATACATTGCATAAACAGAAAGTCAATCACACTCTATTTTCCCAAATAAGCTTCTAGAACTTTGGGATTAGTTTGAATTTCTGCTGGCGTACCATCAGCTAAATTCTGCCCTTCAGCAAGCACCCAAACACGATCGCACAAGGACATAACCACATCCATATTATGTTCAATAATCAGAAAGGTCATTCCGTCTTGACGGTTCCAAGTGATAATGCGATCGCAAATATCATCAATCAGTTTCGGATTCACCCCAGCAGCTGGTTCATCCAACAAAATTAACTTAGGATTAGTCATCAGCGCCCGTCCCATTTCTAGCAGCTTGCGTTGTCCACCAGATAAGCAACCAGCGTAATCGTGTGCTTTTTTTACCAAGCCCACTGATTCTAATAAGTACATTGCTCGCTCTTGCAGTTGCTTTTCTTCCTTAGCGACAATGTGCGGTTGCAACTGCACCTGCCAAAAATTTTCACCTGTTTGTTTTTGCGCCGCTAGCAGCATATTTTCTAACACCGACAACCGCGAGAGAGTCCGTGCAACCTGAAAGGTACGGATTACACCCTGCTGGGCGATTTGATATGGTTGTAAGTTGTGAATCGGTTCGCCGTCAAAAATTACTCGTCCTTTATCAGGGCGAATGAAGTTTGAGAGTAAGTTAAATAAAGTAGTTTTACCAGCACCATTGGGGCCAATCAAGCCCGTAATGCTGCCTTTAGCAACTTCGATTCTGGCCTCATTAACTGCTTTAACACCACCAAAGCTTTTAGAAAGTCCAGTGGCTGCCAGAAGGGGAAGTGGGGATGAATAGTTATTTACCAAGGGTGAGTTCCTCTTTTTTCCCTAAGATACCTTGAGGACGCCAAATCATCAGTACCATCAAAATTAGTCCGATTACCATGATGCGAAATGCGCCCAAACGTGCTTCATCAAGAGAAACGATTCTGGGTAAGACTTCTCGCGTCAGCGCATCGTAAGCAAAGAAAATTACCGCACCTACAATTGTGCCAACATTATTCCCAGAACCGCCTAAAATCACCATAATCCAAGTGTCAAAGGTGATCTGCGGTTGAAAATTATCGGGGTAAATGGCGCTGAGTTGCCAAGCAAAGAAAGCACCAGCGATACCTGCGATCGCACCTCCAAGCATGAGAGATTGTAATTTATACCAAAATACATTTTTTCCCAGCGCTTTGGGAATTTCTTCATCTTCACGGATGGCTTTGAGAATTCTACCCCAAGGTGATCGCACCAAAATTTCTAACCGCCAGTATACAAATGCTAAAACCAGCAGTAACACCAGCATTAAACCCGCTTTTGGGTTGTAGTTATACAGTCCGATTACCCCAGAAATATAAATCGCTGCCGCCAAAAGTGCTAACACAATTCCCACACCCAAGCGGGATATAAATTCTTGCTTGCTAGTCGTCCTTTTGCCTAAATCAGTAGTCCGAGATATTTGAGTGGTACGAATCCATCGCCACAATGTAAAGAAAGTTACAGCAGCCAGGAGCGTTAAAAGCGCAATCATTATTAATCTGACAAACAAACTTGGTTCTGTGGATAGGGGTATGGGATAACTTTGTACACCAAACGCCCCAGAAATCCAAGTATCACCCACAGGTAATTCCTGATTGTTTACCACCAAACGAATTAATTCGCCCGTGCCAATGGTGACAATTCCTAGATAATCTTCTCGTAAGCGGAGAGTGACAAAACCAATTATCAAACCCAATAAGGCGGCGACAATTGCCCCAGCCAGTGCCGATATAAGTAGGGGTACGCCCTTTAAGCTTAACAATACCGTTGTATATGCTCCCAGAGTCATGAAAGCAATATGACCAAAGTTAATTAATCCCGTAAAGCCCCACTGTAAATTCAGTCCTAGTGCGAATAGAGCAAAAAGTGCTGTAGAAATTGCTAAGAAAATGAGATAGTCAACCATATTAAATTATTTGGGAATTGGGCAAAATAGTTCCGAGTGCTGAGTGCTGAGTTAGGAGTTAGGAGTGAAGAGTTAGGAGTTACGAATTCTCCCCCTGCTCCTCTGCTCCTCTGCTCCTCTGCCCCTCTGCCCTCCTCGCCGGGCGAATAAATTTTAGCGTAGCTTGAGCGTAGCTAATTTTATGGGAATACTATTTATTGTTGGTGTTTGGTTGTAGGGAATAATTAACGTATGAATTTGCTGCGACTTAGAATGCATCACTTAATCGAGCAGTTAGGCGATGACGATTTGCAAGATATTTGGAACGTTCTCGAAGCTTTACATTATGACTTTTATATGCTTAAAGCCATACAAAAAGTCAAGCGATCGCAGCAACCGTGGGATATTTTAACCCACGAAGAAGCGGTAAGACTGTTGATGTTTTTCTGATTCAGCAGCGCTTTTGAGCTAGTGACAGTGGCCCCTCAAGTTTTGGTGAAGGTAACGCCCAGTGAGTCTGGAAATGCGCTATGCCAGGTCTTTTTTGCTAGACCTGAAGAATTTAGAACCTGCCGCCTACGAGCGGGTGCATGATTTTGTTTTTATTGAGTTAGCCCAAAAGTGGCAACTGAGTGATCTAAAAGAACTGCGACAGCTTGATAATGAAGGCATTTTTCACCGCTTCACCCTGGATAATTACCTGATTGGTATAGAAATTAGGGGTGAAATTGTGAAATTTTTGCGTGTCATCCCTATGCCAGATGTTTAAAGTCAAGAGTCAATCAATTTTGGATTTTGGAATTGCGGATTTTGGATTTGTTCCACCCATGTTCGCTTTCTTGGCACGTTCGCGGTAGCGTCTGGTAAAGAAGTGCGGGGCATCAACCGAAATAATTTTTAATCTAAAATCTAAAATCTAAAATCTAAAATTGGCACGGTCAAGGGAACACTTAAAACTGTAAACTGTATAAGGCTAGGCAGGGATCGCTATAACCTTACATTAAACTGGTTTTTGAAATAACACTTTATTTGAGATTTCCCTATGGATGCTAGGGCACTTTGGCAAAGATACCAAAACTGGTTATATTTCCACGAGGGATTGGGACTGTACTTAGACATAAGTCGGATGCGGTTCGATGATGCCTTCGTGGATTCGTTGCGGCCGAAGTTTGACAAGGCGTTTGCGGATATGGCTCAACTAGAGAAGGGTGCGATCGCAAATCCCGACGAGAACCGCATGGTTGGACATTACTGGCTGCGAAATCCTGATTTAGCGCCAGCTCCAGAACTTACACAAGAAATAGTCCAAACCCTAGAACTAATCGAAGCCTTTGCGGAAAAAGTCCAAACAGGTGCTATTCATCCTCCCAGAGCAAGCCGCTTCACGGATATTATCTCCATCGGCATTGGTGGTTCCGCTCTCGGCCCCCAATTTGTCGCGGAAGCTCTCGCTCCTGATTTCCCACCCCTGAAACTTCACTTTATCGATAACAACGATCCCGCAGGTATCGATCGCGTTCTCAATCATCTACGGAATAGCCTCGCCAGCACTTTGGTTTTGGTAATCTCCAAATCTGGGGGAACGCCAGAACCTCGCAACGGCATGATTGAAGTTAAAAAAGCCTACGCCGGACACAATTTGGAATTTGCTCAATATGCGGTAGCAATTACCAGCGTTGATAGCAACCTCGATAAGCTGGCCAAAGATGAAGGCTGGTTGGCGAGATTTCCGATGTATGACTGGGTAGGAGGACGCACCTCAGAAATGTCCGCTGTAGGGCTAGTACCAGCGGCATTACAGGGCATTGATGTCCGTGCTATCCTAGATGGCGCAAAAGAGATGGATGACGCTACCCGCATCCCAGATGTGAAAAATAACCCAGCAGCCTTGCTTGCTTTGTCTTGGTACTTTGCAGGTAATGGAAAGGGCGAAAAAGATATGGTTGTCCTACCTTACAAGGACAGCTTATTTTTATTCAGTCGCTATTTGCAACAGCTGGTGATGGAATCCTTGGGTAAGGAAAAAGACTTAGACGGCAACGTTGTCCATCAAGGTATTGCCGTCTACGGCAACAAAGGCTCAACAGATCAACACGCTTATGTCCAGCAGTTACGCGAGGGTGTAGCGAATTTCTTTGCTACCTTCATCGAAGTGTTGGAAGATCGTCAAGGCCCATCCACTGAAATAGATCCTGGAGTTACATCAGGCGATTATCTTTCCGGTTTTCTCCAAGGAACCCGACAAGCGCTTTATGAAAATCACCGCGATTCGATTACAGTCACGATTCCCCAAGTTAATCCCCGAACTGTAGGGGCATTAATTGCTTTATACGAACGTGCTGTTGGTTTATATGCTAGTTTGGTCAACGTCAACGCCTACCATCAACCAGGAGTAGAAGCTGGCAAAAAAGCTGCCGCCTCCATTCTTGATTTGCAAACACGAGTGGTAGCAGTGCTACAAAAAGAAAAAACTCCCCTTTCTCTTGACGAACTCGCCGAGAAGGCAGGCGCATCAGACCAAGTTGAGGCAATTTACAAGATTTTGCGTCACATCCATGCCAATCAGCGGGGTGTAGTTTTACAAGGCAATCTTCAGAAACCCGGTAGTTTGACCGTTTCTGCTAGCTGATAGCTTTAGTCTAAATTCTCACATTTTGTCCAGAATTGTTGTCTCAACAATTTTTTATTGTGAAGCATCCTAAATAGAAGATATATCTTCTGTCTAGGATGCTTCGCTGTATGTATAGTTCGTAATTCGTAATGACGCTCTCTACGAGACGCTAAAAGCGTAGCTTGCTTCCCCGTAGGGGTACGCGGACTCGCTACCGCTGCGCTAACGTAATTCGTAATTAAGTTTCATAACTCAATACTGTTGAGTTAAGTATTGCTTTCTTCTCTTCCTTTACCTAATTACGAATTATTTTAATTATGAATTGCCATCAGGCGTTGATTAAAGTAACTCTTGGGTAAAAAACAGCGATCAGGTAAAAAAGGATTGTTGAGATTTTGACATAAGAAAGTACTGGGTTTATCCCGATGACAAAATGGTGGCACAATTCCCCAGTGTTCTGCTAGCCAAATCCAGTATCCTGTTTCAATTCTGCCATAGCTTGATACTGTGAGAATCTCTCCAACGCTGTTGTTAATAGATACTAAATTTGATGATGATTTGATGTCAATTAACAGCCAAGCTAACTCATCTACAGAAAAGTAATAGCCATTTTCGGCAGCGATGTCGATGAACTGCTGTGGCTCTTTAGCTATTAGTAATTCTTCTTTGAGAGATGGCGTTTTTTGTGCAAAATCAAAAAGATCCCAAATCTGTCTTCTCGTAACTAGAAACCAGCCAAGTTCTTCTGCGGTCAAATTATAACCGTTTTCTCTTGCTAACTTGAGAAACGGCTCAAGGCTATCGGTTTCTGCTAGTTGACTTTTTAACTGGAAAGTTTGCTCTACTAATGACAAGAAATCAATATTTTTTTGCCATGTAACTTTGTCAAAGTTTTTCTTAACTTTTATTTTTTCTTTCCAATAAATGTATTTATCTTCTTTAAGAAAGAAATTCCAAATTTGATAATACATGGGTCATCTTGCCTAAGTTTTCAACTTGTTAGAGGTTTGTGATTAATGAACACAAGTGTAGTAAGTATAATGTGTTTCTTCGACAGTACTAAACCCTTATCTCATGTAAATGAAATCACACAGTGACTAAGTGTAAATTTTCTGTAAAGTTTATTACTATAAAGAATAGTTACTGAGAAAAAGATAAAAGATTGCGATGCTTTTGAGTGGGCTGTGCCTAAGATTTTTATTGCTTCTCATAAAATAAAATTAAGTCAATAGATAGTATTAATTATTAATGAAGGAATTAACTGTAAAGCAATCTGCACTTCAGTTATTTTTAAACGAACCGCCTTTGCGCAGCGTCTCGGAGAGAAGACGCAGAGAACGCAGAGAGAAGAAAAGAGATATATTTTGCTACATTTAGTTAATAGGTAAATGGCGGAGAAAGTAAAAGCGATCGCCTGTATCTTCCTGTAAACTAAAGTTAAAGCAGCATTAAAAAATGGGGTTAGTGAATTATCGGGCTGGTATATTAACTTTGAGATAAATGCGATCGCACTTCAGTTATTTTTAAACGAACCGCCTTCTCTACGAGAGGCTTCCGCCAACGCGCAGCGTCTCGGAGAGAAGAAAAGAGATAGATTGTACTATCTTTAGTTAATAAGTAAATTGCGGAGAAAGTAAAAGCGATCGCTCTTCCAATCACTACCTTTAATTCGCCCCAAGTAGCCTGTTAAAGGTGAAGAAAGTTCAATCAGTAAATCACGAACTACTTCATCATTTAGCCGGGGATTATGAGTAGCATTGTAATGAGCGCGAATTTCTGTTATGAAACTATGATGTGTAGCTTTTGAAGTTTCGTTGTCTTGTTCAGAAAGTTCTTTGACTGCTGTGATAATCTGCGATCGCAGACTCATCTCTTTATAAACTTGGTCAATATATTTTTCTACTTCCTCATCAGATTGACCTGCTTTTAAATATTCTTTTAGCTTAAATAAGTCTATTGAGTTACGATGGTTGTTTTGCAATTTAACTAACTTCTCAAGCGTTTCTGGATTAATGATAGCCATATTGTGTACTTTTGCAGCGTCCTGTAGTTGGGTTGTTGCTTGACCAGGGCCGATAATTAATTTAGTGGCTTGATTAAAAAGGTCTGATCGGCGTAGTGTTCCCAAATTCAACAGTTGCACTGCGGTAGGATTGGGAATTTTTTTACCTGCTTTACACTCACCAAAAAGCGGATATGGTTTAGAACAAAATAAATCTAAACCACCAGCACCGCCTTTGTGAGCATAGTCAATCGTAAATCCTAGAAACTCTAAGCTATCACGCACTATATTTTCAAAATCTGTCCCAGCTTGATAATTATTTTTCCACTCATCTTCTTGTTTGCTACGATTACCCAATGCTGCAATATTATTTATCCAAGCTAAATCTGGATCGGGTTGCTTAATTAGCTTTTCACTACTCCAACCTAAGAATACTTTCATATCGTCATCTAATTGTTTAGCTGCTGGTTGGCTAATGCTTAGGGATGCGATCGCACTCTGCAATTCCTCCAATTCAAGATGTAGCGGGGGTTCTAGCTTTTCTAACTGGTGTTTGCGTTGGGCGAAGGTGCGATCGTTTAATACAGGCTTGGTTTCAGAAACATTCAGAGGTTGCGGTAATGCAAGAAACTGGCTATTTGATTTTATCGGGACTTCAATTGATTTAGGCAACTGGTATACTCGCAAATATGCCAAAAAAATATTTTGCCTAACTACTATTGGTTTGTAATCACCAATTAAGTTGAGGATTTGCCGTGCCGTAGTGAAGGATTCAGCCTCTTTATCATCTGCACTAACATTAGCTAAACCCATTGCATCTGCTTTGACCTGTGGTAGGCTGTTACCAGCAAGCCATCTAATAGCAAAAATTTCATAAGCTGGATCAGGAGATAGTGTCCATAAAATCGCTGTGATAATATCAGGATTCTCTAGATCAGGCTTGATACTAAGCACCTTATCTCGTAAAACTTCAACCACCTTGGGATTTTTGACTAATGCCCCAGGAAATTGATTTATTAGCTGTTGGGCTGTATAGTTTTTGTTGAAAGCTTCATTAATTAAAGCTGTTGCTAAGTACTGCCATTGACTAACATCTTGACTGCCTATTTGTTTAAGACTATTGGCTAGAGTAGTTAAGAATTCTGCTTTGATCCGGTTTAGGTTATTGCACTGACTCATGTAAACAAATAAAGCGCTCCCATCAACTTGTAACTGATGGCGAATTCGTCCGATAACATGGCTTTTTCCTAAACCTCTTTCTGCTGTAATTGTAATACCAACTACTTTCCTTTGTCCGCTACGAACTTTTTCAACCGCTTCATAAATAGCATCAGAAGCATGAGAATTTAAAGATGGTACATCAGGAAAACCTTGTCCCCAAACATTCTGATCTCTAACTACTAAGCGTCCCTGAAATGGGTTGTTTTTGCTGATAACATTAATTAAATC
Source organism: Nostoc sp. JL23 (assembly GCF_017115065.1). NCBI lineage: Bacteria > Bacillati > Cyanobacteriota > Cyanophyceae > Nostocales > Nostocaceae > Nostoc > Nostoc sp. JL23. The sequence continues at coordinate 57,603 of NZ_JABXKN010000050.1, read as the reverse complement.
GTTAGACATAGATTTGAACTAGTTGTGTATGAGGGCTAGGAGAGAATTAGCAAAAATTACGAAAATTGCTGGATTAGTTTAAGAGTTTGGCATAGCAACGGAGTCCGCTGACTTCAGTAGTTACTGAGTCTTCAAGTTTGGCTGGGTCGTTATCTGGTAAACTTCCACCTTGAAGTTGTAAAATATCTTTCTCCTGCATTTCCAGCAACCACTCACTGAACTCTGTACGACTAACCCGATCGCCTATTTCTCTCCTGATGCGATAAATTGGCACAAGATCATCTAGGTTGTAGTTTTGGTTCAACTTGTCGTAGACTTCCAACGCCACTGACTTAAACTCGTCGTAAGATGCGATCGCGATCGCACCTTTAACCCCATTCACTGGTACATCTGCACCAACTACCGCAACATCAATCTGACTAATCCACCGCAACAACGCATTCGCCGCCCAAGTTCCGACAATTGTCCCTTCAAACTTAAAATCGCCATTTCTCAAACCCTCACCCAATACCTCTAAACCCTTGCCAGATGTCAGAGAATATCCCTTTTTGGAGATTGCGATCGCACCCTGCTTCTGTAATTCCTCGAATATGCCCTGATAATCTGCTACCTTTTGGCTTTTGGATACAATTCGCTTAGTGAGTTGACCCTTCTTAACTTCCTGCTGCATTCCTCCCAAATCCCACAAAGCCAAAAGAAGACGAGTGCTAGTGTTTTTTAATGTCATATTGAGTATATTTTTTGGCAGAAAGCATCATAGGAACTGTATCTTTCTAAGTTATTTATGCAGAAAAAATAACCGAGGAATTGCTGAATATTTCGGCGTTTCAGCTAAATAGACTCATAAAAAATCAACAATATATTTCCTTGGGATGAATACGATTTCTCTCAAAGGCGGGATGGAATACTTGAGAAAATCCACGAATATGAAAGAGAAACGCTGTAGCTGTGCAGTTGTAAATTGAGTGGTATATGTTTTTTCAAATCCAAGCGAAATAACAGGAATTCCAACTTTGTTTTTGCAACAGCAAGGCTTTTAGCAAATACAGGTGAGAACGAAATCCAATGAACACAATATATAAAGAACGTAAAATAGTTTCGCGTCTATTTGCAGTGCTGCTTTCGGCATTGTTAATGGTGCCCTTGCTGAGTAGCTGCGGAGGCGGTTCCCAAAAAGCTAATGTGCCACCACCAGTAGATGACACCATTGGTAGAACAGTAAGCGATCGCAAGACTGCAAGCCAAACTGAAGTTAAGAAAGGATTGGGTACAGGGCAAAAAGTGGCACTTTTGGCAGGAGCTGCGGCACTTTACTATATGTACAACCAACATAAAAATGCTCCACAAGAAGGAGCGCAAGGTAAATACTATCTATCCAAGAATGGGCGTGTATATTATCGTGATGCTGAACATCGCGCTCACTGGGTAACGCCACCATCAGAAGGAATTAGAGTACCAGAATCTGAAGCACAAAAATATCGGGAATTCCAAGGCTATAACCGAAGTGCTACAGGTCGCGATCTCACTGGTATAACTTCATCCGCAGCTCCAGCACTCTAGATCGGCGAAGCGTGTGTATAAAGCGGGTTTCCTGGAGGATAACGCCGATCGCGCCCGTCGGAAACACGAACTTAAATCAGGAGACAGATTATGGTAAATGAATTTTTCCGAAAGGCGAAAGACTTACTTTTGGGATCGAACAGCGATCAAGCCGATCAAGATGCCGAATTCCGCGATCGCGATGTACGTCCAGCCAGCGAAGATCCCTACGGCGATCCCGCAGACCCGGCATCTTACGGCGATGTCCGCCCAGCCAGTGAAGACCCCTACGGCGATCCCGCAGATATCTCATCTTACGGTAATGTACGTCCAGCTAGCGAAGACCCTTACGGCGACCCCGCCGACACAGGGGAGTTTGGTGATGTACGGCCAGCCAGCGAAGACCCCTACGGCGACCCCGCAGATCAGGATTCTCGCCGTTAACGCAAAACCAATCTGCTGATATTGGTTTTCATCGGGTGATGAATTTTGGAATAACAAATAAGGCAGTGGGATTTGAACCTACTGCTTTTTATTTTGACTACTATTTATACAAATTAAAAATTACGAATTATTTCCTGCGATCGCTCAATATTTTGACGCACAGATCGAGCCGAAGTATGCAAACCCTCTCTTTCTTCATCAGTCAGCGTCAATTCCAAAATATTCTCAATTCCACCGCATCCCAATCGGCAGGGAACACCAATTACAACATCATCTAAACCGTATTCACCTTGCAGATACGCCGCCACAGGCAACAACCGCGACTGATTTAATAATAATTGATTCTACCATCACACTAGTAGCCGATGCTGGAGCAAAAAAAGCACCACCTGTCTGCATCAATTCCACAATTTCGGCGCCACCGTTGCGAGTTCTTTTTACCAAGCGTTCAATTGTGGCTGCATCCAGCAATTCAGTAATGGGAATGCCGTTAACGGTAGCATAACGAGATCAAGGGAACCATTAAATCGCCGTGGCTACCCAATACCATTGCTTTGACATCAGCAGCTAAAACGCCCAATTCTAGGGCAATGAAGGTTTCAAAACGGGCGGAATCTAAGACACCAGCCATACCCATAATGCGATGTCTAGCGACAAGCCCCTTTGGTCTACGCGTGGTAAACCAGTTGCTTGCCAAGCCTAAATAAGTCATCACATCTAACGGGTTGGTGACGACAATAAAAATAGCATTAGGAGAATGAGCGATGTCTACGACGGGCTACGCCTACGCATTTTTTGCAGCTTCCACCACAATTTTGGCATTGGTTTTCAGCAAATCATCCCGACTCATCCCTGGTTTTCGGGGAAGTCCGGCAGTAATCACCACAATTTGAGAACCAGATGTATCAGCATAATTATTTGTGCCAATAATCTGGCGATTATGTATTTCAATTCCCCTGGCTTCCATCAAATCCAGCGCCAAACCTTGAGGCATATCCCGTAATAATATCTAGTAAAACTACATCTGCCAGGTTTTTCTCTGCAACCCGTTGAGCTAAAGTACTGCCAACCCTACACGCACCCACGATGGTGACACGAGGTAAATTACAGACAATTAGGAAGCTAGGGGAAGAAGACATAAATTAAGATGCGATTTTTATCAACAAGAATTCAGGAGTCAGAATAAATGCTGAATTCTGAATTCTGACTCCTGAATTATGACTTCTGAATTCTTTTTACTTATTTAAACTCTTCAAGTTGATCCACACGTAACCAAACATTTGGTGTTGGTACTTTCCCAAACTTAATCAGGGCGTAATCACCTTTGACATCTACAATTTCGCCCTTGGTTTCAAACAAATAAGAAGGAAAGCGAGGATCACTGGCTTTAGCCTCCAGACTGTTTTCTAGTTTCTCGCGTACAGCGCGAACCATATCACCTTTTTTGACTGCCATGAATTCCTCTCTCAAATTTCTAACGCCTTTCACCTGCATTTTAAAAGAGTTTCGAGTTAGAAGTAAAAACTCCTAACTTTTAACTCCCCGTAACGTTTGACACTGGGAGCAAAAATGACTAGATCGCCCAGCTAACCTAATCCGTTGAATTGCTGTACCACAAACTCGACAGGGTTCTCCAGCGCGGTTATAAACCCAGGCTACACCACCATAATTGCCGTTAGTACCTTTAACATTTAAGAAATTACTAAATGTCGTCCCACCAGCCTCAATACTGGTTTCTAACACTTGAATTATGGCTGTTCGCAAAAGTTCAATTTGCTTTAGCTGCAAATCTATACACAAGGTTTCAGGTAAAATCCCACTCTTAAATAATGCTTCATCAGCATAGATGTTACCTAATCCCGCCACCACCGATTGATCCAGTAGCGCAGTCTTAATTGGACGGCGGCGGTTTTGGAGTTTGTTTGCTAGATATTCAACAGTGAATTCTGGTGAAAATGGATCTGCTGCCAGTTTTGCCAAACCAGTCATAATACTTTCTACAGCAACACCAGGCGGAATCCACCATATTTTACCGAAGGTTCGCTGGTCAACAAAGCGTAATTCTTGGTGTTCCCCAAAGAATAATCTAACCCGCGTGTGCTTATGTAATGGTTCATCTCGATGCAGCCATAGGAGTTGACCGGTCATTCGCAGATGAACTCCTAGCCAGCCGGAAGACGAGGAGAGTTCAGCAAGGAGATATTTGCCGCGACGATGCCAAGTAGCGATCGCATTTTTTTCAATTCCATTAACAAACTCACCAACAGAAAACGGGTAGGCGATGGTGCGATCGAGCAACACATCTCCACCCGTGATTTCTTGGTTGAGGGTCAATTGATTTAGACCCCTTCGGACTGTTTCAACTTCAGGCAGTTCGGGCATTCAAGCTGAGTTAAGCAGGCAATTGTGATTTATTTGAGGGATCGAGGAAGAAGAGATGGGGTAGTAACTTACATAGCCGTAGATGGCTCGTATTACTACCCAAAAGAAACCGTAAATACCCGCAGGGCGGCTCTCATAGATTAGGGTAGGCTAGGACAAAGAATGAATGAACTGAAATTTTCAGACTTCATACTTCAGACTTAAGACTACCCTTCATCATCGCATCAAACAACCCCCTTGTAGCTTTGCTGCTATTTTTTCGGTGCTTTAGCCTTTGGTGCTTCAACCTCGACTAATTCATCCTGGGCAAAGTTGTTGGTATTGATACCAGCGTAATTGACCTTTTCAAAGCGGACAATTACAGGGTATTTGATGCCGCTTTGGTCGATGGAAGCCACAGTTCCTAGATCCTGAAACCAGTAGGATTCAGGGCGGAGAATACGTACTTTAGAACCACGTTGAACCATGATTATTTTCCCTTTTAGTTATCAATCGCCAATCTAGAGGGCTAATTGATTTCACTCTACAACCTCAAGGTCGCAGCAAGAGTCTTTGTTAAGTTATTTGTCTGAATTGGGGAGTGAGGATCGGGGACTAGGAACTGGGGAATGAGAAATGGGGTGAGCATTGAATATTAGTTATTCTTTCTCCCTTATCTCCCCAACCCAAATTTAAAACTGTATTAGACCCTACTTGACAAGGCACACGTTATAGCGTACCTTCGTTCGCAAACAGTTATTTTGTAGAAGCTTATGTTTTAGTTAAGACAAACACACTTCCCTCATTACCTCTGCCGATCCGTAGGTCGTTATCTATATAAGTGATATCTAACCAGCCTTGCTGTTTGTCACTCTTGATGGCAAGATCAATTCCGGGAAATTTTCTACCTTCTTCAATTTGTTGGATAAAAGTTACCGGAGAATTGTATTCTATTAAACGTTGTAAGCCGATAATAGAACGCTCAAATTTCACTTGGACACGCCGACCTGAAACTGGCTCAAATTTAGCAGCAACGCTGACTAATCCTTCTAAATAAGGTAAGCCAAAAATCTCAGCTATGTTGTAAACACTGGTAGTCTCTACCCGGATATACTGATAGATTTGACCCAGTTTACATAAAGGTAAACGATCTAAGTTTAAAAGAGCCTTGCTAGTGGTGTATAGTAATCGCCAATTGCCATCTAGCAAATTACTAGCTTCCACGGGACGGGGTGTAGGATTAAAGTCTTCTAAATTCGCGATCGCTGCTAAGATAGCCTGTTTCTGTTCTTCGGTCGCCAGTAGACCGCGATTTGTACCAGCGATCGCATCGATAAGAGCCGCTTTTCCCATCATCGCCTGTCACCTCAAAAATCACTCACTTTCCATCAGCATAAACAAGATATTAATGACATATATGTAGAGCCATAAAAATTACTAAGAATCGCTTGAACTAAGCCTTATGCTTATTAAATAAAAAAAATTCTATCTGAATGCGGATTTATCAACTAAAGGGTTGAAAAGATAACTAAATTAATCCGTGTCAAGTGATAGACTCTAAATGTCAACTTACGTAAACCTTTTCTTGCCCTGACTCGATATGTTGAACTCTCCATTACGTGAAGCAGCTCGTAATCAACGAGCCGATGTCATCCCCCTAAAGCCAGAGTCCTCTTTGTTGGACTGGTTACAAAACAACGGCCGCATCATCGCGCGTGACGTTCACGAACCGGATTTTCAAGCTGACGAAGAAGGAATAGACTCGCTAATGGGTGTAGATGATGGAATTGGCTACGACCTCGATGATGATGATGACGATATAGGAATCGCTGAAGATTAGCCTTTTCAGGCTAGGGACTTGGTAGTATCCCTAGTTACTAGTATTCAATTTTATAAGTGTGGAGTGAAGGGAAACTTCTGTGGACGCTAAATTATCTCCTGAGCAAGGATTAAACATTTCTGGAATCGCTCTAGCCTCTTTATTAGCCGTAGGGCTAGGTACAACAGCATTTTTCTTGGATTCGATGGCCAATCGGCTACCGTGGCAAAGTATGTCGCTAACTCTGCCACTACTGTTGTGTGCGTTGGGTTCAGGTGTGGTGGGCTATTGGGTAATACCTTTACTTCAAGCACTTAAAACTGGACAAATAATTCGCGAAGATGGGCCTCAAGCTCATCTCAGAAAGGCAGGCACTCCCACAATGGGCGGTATATTTTTTATACCTGTATCTGTGCTGCTTGCCTGTATATTGTCTAACTTTTCTAAAGAGGTGCTTGCAGTTTCGGCTTTGACAATCAGCTATGGATTGATTGGCTGGCTCGACGATTGGCAAATTCTGCGCCGGAAATCAAATAAAGGTATATCTCCCCGCACAAAACTAGCTTTGCAGGTGAGTTTTGCGGCTGTGTTTTGTCTATGGCTGATGTTTAATCAACCTTCTAATATTACAAATATTGCTTTGCCTTGGGTGAGCTTCACACTACCATTAGGATTCCTATTTTGGCCTTTAGCGGGTTTTGTACTAGTTGCAGAAAGTAATGCGACTAATTTAACAGATGGTATTGATGGCTTGGCAGCAGGAACAGTTGCGATCGCACTTTTGGCATTAGGTGCTTTAGTCGCCCCAACAGCACCAGGATTGATGGTTTTCTGTGCTGCTTTAAGTGGCGGGTGCTTAGGTTTCTTAGCCCATAATCGCAACCCAGCCCGCGTTTTTATGGGAGATACTGGTTCCCTTGCGCTGGGAGGAGCTTTAGCTGCTGTAGCACTATTGACAAACACCTTAGTAGTCCTGTTTATTCTCAGTGGTATCTTCTTCGTAGAAACCCTTTCGGTGATGGCACAGGTAAGTTATTACAAAGCCACGAAGGGCCCCGATGGCAAAGGTAAACGTCTCTTCAAAATGGCACCCTTACACCATCATTTGGAACTTACTGGCTGGTCAGAATTGCAAGTGGTTGGAGTGTTTTATATAATCGCTGCTATTTTGGCTACCATCTGTTTAGCGTAGGCGCAGCCCGCCGCAGGCATCGCTCCATTCTGAATGTTTTAAAAACTGCTTGAATATAAAAAACAACTCCCACATCTTCAGGGAGTTGTTTTTTTATAGGATAAATTTATAAGTTTCTGATTTCTATGCCAACTGAAGCACAAAGGAAAGGTATGGAGTCACGTCGCTTCTCTTCGAGACGCCAAGGGCGAACGCTCCGAATTCAAAATTCAAAATTCAAATTAATGATCCCCATAAATAAATTTAGTTGCTCTATAAACGGACTTCGTATTTCTTGCGCCCTTCGGGTTCACCAGTCGCCTACGGCGGGAAACCCGCCTACAGCGCTGGTTCACTGTGCCACTCTTTATACATTTTTTTGCTTCTCTATAAATAAATTTAGTTGCTCTGTATCCTTTTCGTTTTTGGTCAATCTAAAATCTAAAATTGTTTGACCGCTTGCGGTGTTCTGAATTCTTTATTCTTCTTCAATTATAGGTATTTACATATTCCCTAACTCGATTCTTCCCTGTTCTCTTTGCTTCAAGCATCGCTTGATTAGCTCGATTTAGAAAATCCTTAACTGTAATTCCTGGTTCTGATACAGCTATTCCAAAAGAAGCGGTGATGCTTTGGAGGATCTGATCGCCGTCTCTCAATTGCATTTGTTCAACATCTAGCCTTAATTGTTCTACTCGCTTCCTGAGCGTTTCCAACGTCATATTAGGCATCACAATCACAAATTCTTCACCACCCCATCTGCAAGCAATGTCAAAGGAGCGAATAGATTTTAAAAGTAACTTTGCTAATCCCTGGAGAACAATGTTGGCAGTCACATGTCCATAACGCGAGTTGTAAGACTTGAAGTTATCGATATCAAGAAAAATAATACTAAGAGGTTGTCCCGATCGTTCAGCTTCTGCTAGCCTTTGTTCCGTTATGCTTTGCATATAGCTTTGATTGAATAATTGGGTCATCCCATCCCGCAGGCTATCATGGGTTAGACGTTGTTTTATCGATAAATTATTCAGTGCAATGCCTAATGTTCTAGCAATAATTTCAGTAGTTTGTTGATCTTCTGGACTGATTTCTTCAAGTGCATATATGTGTAAAATTCCAACTACTTCGCCTTGTCCAAACAGTGGAACACACAAATGTGTACCGCTAACTGGCTGTATTAAGTGACCGCACATTAGTCCTGAATTCTCAGGCGAGAAAATGTTTAATTTTCCTCTTCGCAATGCCCAACAATCAGATAGTGAAAATATTTCTTTACTGCTTCTTTCACCTCCCCAAATACTATTAATCTGAACATAATTCTTGGAATTAGAAATTATACAGACACAACCACTCATATTAGGAAATAGCTTAGAACAAGTTAAAGCGACTACTTGATATACTTCATCTTTAGACTCGCAGGAATAAAGCATATCCGTCATATCTGAGAGATATATAAGTTCTCGTTTTTTTGCCTCTAATTCTAGTGTTTTTTCTTCTAGCTGCCGATTTAGGTCACTGAGCGATCGCTGTGCTTCTATGGATTCTGTAATATCGATACTGATCCCACCGATGCGGTAAGCACCCGTTGCGTAATCGCTAAACGGAAACTTAAATGATAGCCAGTAGCACGGCTGATTATCACCAGGTATTTTTACCTCTTCAATCAGCTTCAAGGGGCGTAGAGTCTTCAAAACAACTCGATCGTTTTCCATTACCCGCTGCGCCTCTTCTGGATCTGGCAAGAATTCACTATCCGTTTTTCCCAGCCATTCTTGTGGATCTACCGAAAATCTAGACTGTAGCTCCTGATTGTAGTAAAGCACTCTAGATTGCTCATCTTTGATATATGCTGCAAAGGGGCCCTGATCTAGAAATAGCTGTTGTATCTGCTGGCTACGTTGCAGTTCGCGGGTATCTTCTTGAGATTTGGCGATCGCTTTTACAATTTGATAAGAGGTTGGCGTTAGGTAGAGTAAGGCAGATAAGGAAATAAACGCCATTACATCAAGTACAGCTAAATGCAGCAGGGACACTGCCATATATGGCTCAAAAATCGCCAAAAAGTGATGAAATCCGCAAAATAGTACAAATCCACCTGATAAGAAAAAGGCTAGCCAAAACTTAGAAGGGATAGTTGCCTTAGTTTTGGCAAAGAAAATCCCTATTACTATGGGTATACCAAAGTATGAAAATGCAGTGATGCTGTGAGCAATTATGCAGTTCCAGTAAATAGGTTCCATTACTGACCCGATATTAATATTTCATCCGTTTGACTATAATTCTAGGTAGCCTTAATATGTAACGATAGAAAGGATGATTTCAGTGCCTCATGCCTTAGTTTTACAAAAATTATCTGGTAACTATGTGAACTGCTGCTCATTTCACCTCTTAGAAACCTGACTTACCAAGTGAGTGAGTTCGGGCAAAATGAGTTTTTCCATTGCCAGTCGCACAGCATTACTAGAACCAGGAAGCGAGAAGATTAATTTATTTTGATAAACACCAGCAACAGCGCGAGAAGCGATCGCCCGCGAACCAATTTCTTGATAACTTAAAAAACGAAATAACTCACCAAATCCCGGCAAGGTTTTCTCCAGTAACTTCTCAATGGCATCGTAGGTGGTATCTCGTGGTGCAATACCTGTACCACCATTGAAAATTACAGCATCCAAATTTGCGTTTTTACCTAGATTTTCTATCTGCCCTTGAATTTCTATTGGTTCATCTTTGATAATCGTGTAAGCTCCTACAGCATGGTTAGCGCCAAGGAGTAACTGCTGAATTAGCTGGCCACTTTTGTCTGTTTCCAAAGTGCGCGTATCGCTGACAGTAACTACAGCACAAGTTACTAAAACTCCAGGCGAGTCTGGATGGGGTTGTGGCATTATATGTCACTCATGAACTTTTAATAATGGATAATTGGGCATGGTAAATGGCGCATTGACAGTTACCGATGCCCGATGCCCTATGCCCGATGCCCTATGCCCTATGCCCTATGCCTCATTTTTGCTCAGTCCCAGATCGTTTTCTTCAGCATACCGCTCCATGAAGCGCATAAAGCGCTCCCATTCTTGGGCAGATTTCATTACATAAAGTGCTTCTAATTCTTCCGGTTTCCCGTTAATAAATTTAGCTTTAACTTCACGGGTAATTATCTCGCCTTCTTCGTCAATCAAGTACATTCCGGTAATATCTTCGGTAGTACCTTGATCTAAAATTTTCGGATTCGTAAAAATAAAGGTCGCTGTACCACTATCCCCAGTGCGCGATCGCGTTAAGCGCACATCTGGAGTTACCTCTTCGTCAAGACCTCTAGAAAACTGGATTTTCGCCATGATGAATGAATTTAAACTTTGGTGATGGTTAATTTAATATTCTCTCATCAATTAGAACACCACGGTCTAGAGGCTACTGTGATTCAGTTTTTAGTGTATATACTTAAATCGCTTCTTTTTCCAGTAACAAAGTTACGGGGCCATCGTTTTCGATGATAACTTGCATCATTGCACCAAATTTACCTGTTTCCACTTGCAACCCGCTAGCTCTTAACTTTATAACAAAACGATTATACAAATCTTCTGCAGATTGGGGAGCCGCTGAACGGTCAAAAGAAGGACGGCGACCTTTGCGACAGTCACCATAAAGTGTAAACTGACTGACTACTAACAAATCGCCGCCAATTTCTTGTATAGATTTTTGCCAGCGATCGTTTCCTTCTTGGTCAGGAAACAGCCGCAATTCTAAGCATTTACGCACCATCCAGTCGATTTCAGCATCAGTATCTGTATTGGCTATACCTACGAGCAGATTTAGCCCCCGCCCAATTTTGCTGATAATTTCATCATTAACTGTAACTTGAGATGATTTGACTCGCTGGATAACAACGCGCATTTTAATCAGAACATTTATCAACGTTTTGATTTTAGAGCAATATATAAAAACTAAAAACAACCATTTTCCATTGCTCAAAATTGATGGCTCCGCCATTGAGAATGCATTCCCAGGTGGAACCTGGGAACGAGTATTAAACTCTTAACTCCTAACTCCTAACTTTTATTTGCCAAACCCTTTACCGCGAGAGGTTGAAGGTAGACAAATGCATTTTTCGAGTTGACTAATTAAAGCCTCACGATCCAAATTTTGACCAATCAGCACTAGTTGGTTTTTCAATTGACCTTGCCATTCATCATCATCCAAGGTGAAGCGTTTGCCACAAAGGTGGAAAATATGACGCTTCGGACTTTCATCAAACCACATAATCCCCTTGGCTCGAAAGATGTTTGAGGGTAGCTGGTTATCTAAGAAATACTGAAACTTCCTAATAGAAAAAGGCTTGTCACTTTGGAAAGAGATGGAAGTAAAACCATCATTTTCTAAATGGTCAGAATGGTGGTGATGATCGTGGTGATCGTGGTCATGATCGTGATGGTCGTGACCGCATGTTGAGTGGTCATGATCATCATCATGATCGTGATGTTCATGATCGTGATGGTCGTGTTCATCAACCACTGTGTCAAAATATTTATCCGACTCAAACAGACCAACACTCAAAATTAAAGGAAGTGGGACTTGCGATCGCGTAGCGCGAATAATTCTTGCTCCTTCCTTGACTTCGTTAATTTTTCTTTCTAACTCGTTCAAAGTGGCTTCATCAACCAAATCAGCCTTGTTCAGCACAATTACATCACCATAAGCAATCTGGCTGTATGCTGCTTCCGAGTTAAATAAATCTAGGCTGTAATTGGCCGCATCTACCACAGTAATAATCGAATCCAAGCGGGTTAAATCCCGCAATTCTGTGCCCAGAAATGTTAAAGCTACTGGTAGCGGATCTGCCAATCCGGTTGTTTCCACTACTAGATAATCTAGATTTTCTTGGCGTTCTAAAACTTTGTAAACTGCATCTACTAAATCATTATTAATAGTGCAGCAGATACAACCATTATTTAGCTCCACCATGTTCTCACCAGTGGAAACAATTAGCTCGTTGTCGATGCCAATTTCGCCAAATTCATTCACGAGAACAGCGGTTTTCAAACCCTGTTGGTTGTTGAGGATATGATTGAGTAAAGTCGTCTTGCCACTACCGAGGAAACCCGTAATAATTGTTACTGGCATTCCTTGTTTGGGCGTATCCATTGCCGAAGATTCGGATGTAACTGCTGATTGCATAGCGCTGTTATCAAATAATCAAAAAATAGTAATGTAGCGCAGATAGTCCAGAAAACACTAGCATCGCAAGGCGGAAGTCAAAAGTTAACACTGAGCGAAGTCGAAGTGTCAAAAGTCAAAAACCCTTGATTTCTAAGCTTTCGAGATTTTGTCCAATAGTATGTTGATTTCCGCCGTGACGTACTAGCATAGGGATGCTGGACTGTCATCCCAGCTGCTTTACCCTATTATTACGTATCTTCTTATTTCAGCATTACTCTGTTATGACCCTAACACTTTACAATACCCTCACCCGTCGTCAAGAACCGTTTGAAACAGTCGAACCAGGCAAGGTTAAGATGTATTACTGCGGGGTGACGGTATACGACTACTGCCATTTGGGTCATGCGAGAGCTTGCATTGTTTGGGATGTAATCCGCCGATATCTCCAGTTTATCGGCTATGAAGTCCGATATATCCAAAATTTTACTGATATTGATGACAAGATTCTCAATCGAGCTTGTCTTGAACATTCATCGATGGAAGCCGTAGCCGATCGCTTTATCAAAGCATATTTTGAGGATATGGCGCGGCTGGGAATCAAAGAAGCTGATGAATATCCCCGCGCTACCCACACGATGAATGGCATTCAGCGGTTAATTCATGAGTTGGAAAATAAAGGTTTTGCTTACCCCTCTGACGGTGATGTGTATTATGCAGTACGAAACTTTTCTGAGTATGGCAAGCTATCGGGACGCAAATTAGAAGATATGCAAGCGGGTAAAAGCGATCGCGTCAACATCGAAGATCCAGAGTATCAGAAAAAGAAAGACCCCTTTGATTTTGCTTTGTGGAAGGCAGCAAAACCGGGAGAACCCGCTTGGGAATCACCTTGGGGCGCAGGTCGTCCGGGGTGGCATATAGAATGCTCGGCAATGGTGCGCGATCGCTTGGGTGATACCATCGATATTCATGCTGGTGGTGCTGACTTAATTTTTCCCCATCACGAAAACGAAATTGCCCAATCTGAGGCTGTGACAGGAAAACCCCTAGCGCGTTACTGGTTACATAACGGCATGGTGAAGGTAGATGGTGAAAAAATGTCCAAATCTTTGGGTAATTTTACCACTATTCGAGACTTACTGGATCGAGGAGTTGACCCGATGGCAGTGCGGTTGTTCGTACTGACTGCTCAATATCGCACACCAATTGATTTTACTGATGAAGCGATCGCCGCAGCAACCAATGGCTGGCACACCATTAAAGAAGGGTTATTGTTTGGCTATCAATACGGCAAAAAACTAGGCTGGGGAGTGGGAACTGCTTCACTACTCGCTGAAACTGTTGAACGCTTTCAAGAAACCGTAAATAACGACTTTAATTTTCCTGGTGGGTTAACAGTGCTGTTTGAATTAGCCAAAGAACTGCGCCGTGAGGGAAATATTATTGTGCATGAAGGGAAAACCGAAACGTCAGCAGAGGAGTTACATCGGCAATGGCAAACTCTCGTCACATTAGCTGGAGTCTTGGGTTTAGAAGCCGAGATAGAAGCCGAAACTCAAACAAGTAATGGTTTAAGCGATGCGGAAATTGAGGCGAAAATTCAGCAAAGGCAAGAAGCACGTAAAGGCAAGAATTTTGCCGAAAGCGATCGCATTCGTGACGAACTTCAAGCAGAAGGTATTACGCTAATTGATAGTCGTGATGGCACGCGCTGGCATCGGAATTAAGGAGTAGGGAGTGGGTAGTAGGGCGAAAATTCCCCATTCTCCATTCCCCATTCCCCATTCCCCATTCTTTATTCCCCAAAATTATGTGGTCTGAACTCAAAAAAGCGATCGCTAGTTTCGATATACCCGCTGATTGGATTGGTATTAGAGCCGTAAAGGAGACTTCTACTACCCGTTCAGTCCGTGACGCCTTACCCCAACTAAACGGCAAATCCTTCACAGTGGGAGCCATGCTGGAAGTTTTAGTAAATGGCTGTCTGGGTTATGCAGCTACTAACTCTCTAGAACTATCTTCCCTTCAAACTGCTGCTCAAACAGCCTATAACCAGGCACTAGCAGCCAGTGAATGGTGGATACATCCCTTCCGTGAAAGTGAGCGCCCTAAAGTTGTTGGTGAATATAAATCTCCATTTCTTGAGCCATTCGATTCTCTGAGTCCAGGGGAAATCAACGATTTGCTGGTTCGTATTTGCCAAACGCTCAAAGTTGACGACAAAATTGTGCAAACCATAGCTAGTGCCAGCACAATCGAGAGAGAATCTTGGTTTGTTAGCAGCAACGGCTCAGAAGTATATCAAAAAATACTATCTATAGGCACTAATTACGGAGCCACTGCCCAAGATGGAGCAGTTGTACAGCAGCGCAGCAACAACGGCTCGCAAGCAAACTGTTACCAAGGCGGACTCGAACTATTAAAACAAGAAGATTTATGGCATCGGGTGCGGCAAATAGGCGAACAAGCAATAGAACTATTGACAGCAGAAGAATGCCCAACCACCCGTACCAATTTAGTTTTAGCTCCAGATCAAATGATGCTGCAAATCCATGAAAGTGTCGGGCATCCCCTAGAAATTGACCGAATTTTGGGAGATGAGCGTAACTATGCTGGCGGCAGTTTCGTTAATAAAAGCGATTTTGGCAACCTAGTATATGGTTCGCCGTTGATGAATATTACCTTTGATCCTACTGTGCCTGGTGAATTTGCCAGTTATGGCTTTGATGATACCGGTGCTGTAGCAACAAAGGAATATTTGGTTAAAGAAGGTGTACTGCAAAGGGGTTTAGGCAGTCTAGAGAGTCAAGCCAGAGCAGGTGTAGCAGGAGTTGCCTGTGCCCGTGCTTCCTCATGGAATCGGCCAGCGATCGATCGCATGGGTAACTTGAATTTAGAGCCTTTAAACGGCACTTTTGAAGACATTATTGGCGGGATAGAACACGGCGTTTACATGGAATCTAACCGTTCTTGGTCAATTGACGATCGCCGCTACAAATTCCAATTTGGTTGCGAGTACGCTAAATTAATTGAAAACGGTAAACTTACTAAAACTCTCCGTAATCCCAACTACCGCGCCACAACACCAGAGTTTTGGCATAGTTTAATTAAAGTCGGAGATGCTACAAACTGGCAGATGTATGGTACTGCTTATTGTGGTAAAGGAGAACCAAATCAGGCCATTTGGGTAGGACACGGTTCACCTGTCTGTGTATTTGCTAATGTCGAAGTTTTTGGTGGAGGAACTTGAAAAATACAAGAGTTAGGAGTTAGGAGTTGGTAGTTAGGAGTTTTGAATTAAGTAGGTAGGCATAATTAACATAAAATAAAACCCTAGCTCGTAGTGAGCGATTCATTGCTCAAAAAAAGGATTATCAGGACTTTAGTCCTTACTACAAACTTTAATTTATTTACGCCTAGCTACTTATAAAAATTCTTTTAACTCTTAACTCCTAACTCCTAACTTTCTCCCTCTCTCTATTCCCTATTAATATTTAATATCCATGAAAATTGAGGAATTATCTGCGTTAGAAGTCAGCTTTAATCGACT
Organism: Nostoc sp. JL23; assembly: GCF_017115065.1. Taxonomy (NCBI): domain Bacteria; kingdom Bacillati; phylum Cyanobacteriota; class Cyanophyceae; order Nostocales; family Nostocaceae; genus Nostoc; species Nostoc sp. JL23. Next base: position 41,565 of record NZ_JABXKN010000050.1, on the reverse strand, counting down.
GATTGAAAGTCTGCTGATTAAAAAAGCAGAAGATGAACAATTCACTGTGAGACTCAGCAGTGAAATAAGTCAATTTACTCGTTTTAATCATGCAAAAGTGCGGCAAACTGGTTGTGTTGCTGATGGTTGGATAGAACTGACTTTGATGCAAAATCAGCGCAACAGTGTTCGGCAGTTTCCCTTTACTGGAAATTGGGAGATAGACTGGCAATTAGCATATACTGCTTTGCAAGAACTACGTGACGAACTTATTCTACTACCCATCGATCCATATTTAGTTTTGCCATCAGGAAATAATATCAGTCGAGAAATACATTCTGGAAATTTATTGGCGGCTGAGGCAGTAGTACCAACTGTGCTAGAACTAGTTGCTGAATTGGATTTTACAGGAATATATGCAGGAGGAGTAGTAATTAAAGCTTATGGTGATTCTAGCGGTCAAAAGCACTGGTTCGCTACTGATTCTTTTACCTTAGATTATTCTCTATTTTCCCCATCTGGACAAGCAGTTAAAGGGACGTTTGCCGGGAGTGATTGGAATGAATCTAAATATATAGCCAAAATTAGTGAAGCTAAAAAACAACTACAATTGCTTGCTCACCCAACTAAAGAACTGCCACGTGGACAGTACAAAACTTATTTTGCACCTGCTGCTGTTGCAGATTTATTATTGATGCTTTCTTGGGGAGCAATAAGCGAAGCTGATATCCAACAAGGAAACAGTGCTTTAGCTGCTTTATCGCGTCAAGAAAAACAACTTTCTTTAAGATTTAGTTTAAAAGAAAATTTTCAACGGGGATTAGTGCCGCGATTTAATGAATTGGGAGAAATGGCAGCACCGGAGTTACTTGTAATAGATAAAGGATATTTGGTAAATACTCTGGTGAATTCTCGGACTGCTAAGGAATATCAAAAGATTGCCAACGGTGCTAATGGTTCAGAGACTTTACGAGCGCCAGAAGTGAGTCCGGGAAATTTAGTATTTGAGCAGATTCTTCCAAGTTTAGATACAGGATTATATGTATCAAATTTGCATTACTTGAATTGGAGCGATCGCCACACTGGTAGAATCACAGGTATGACCCGCTATGCTTGTTTTTGGGTAGAAAATGGAGAAATTATCGCACCCATTGAAAACTTACGTTTTGATGAAAGTCTGTACCGCTTTTGGGGAGAAAACTTAGTAGATTTGACTAATTTTCAAGAATTCATTCCCGAAGTAGGTACTTATGATAGTCGCCAACTTGGAGGTAGTTTAGTTCCCGGTATGCTAGTGGAAGATTTTACATATACTTTGTAGTCATATTGTGTAAAAATACTCTATTTTTGCTAGAGACGCGTTAGCGAAGCCCACTCTAAGTTCACGTCTCTACAAAAAATTATAAAATCATCTATCTCTGTAAACTGCATTAATTACAATATCTTTGACGCTCAGGTAAAGAATTAATAGCAATAATAAAAATTGCTCAAATTGAAGAACTGGATCTAAGCGCCAACCTTGATAATACAAGATTGTTCCACTTAACAACATTATAATTGGCGTAAATATAAGTTGAATAATGTAAAGGGCTAAAGCCCAACCTCTAAGCCTGGTTCCACGTTGGGATAGCCAAGCTACTGTTAAAATCAAGTAAATAATTGCCCAAAGCAAATAAATAATTCCAATTAAACCAGCTATATTTAATCCAAAATTCACTTGAGCGAAAGTAAGCATTTATTAAAAATCCTGCTTAATTACAAGCTAAAATTTTAAATTTATTACTAGTACAAAACGGCGGAAATAAACCAATCATTCCAAATCAACGAAACCCTTATGCTATATTCATTTTTAATTTTTAATTTTTAATTCCGCCTTGCTGTACTAGGTAGATTCCCTAAAATTACTCCTTCATGAAAATTGTTGGGTTAAGCAATAGCGAAACCCAACCGACAATTTTTCCTCATCTCTCGTTAGAACCTCTATTTTTTCTTACCTGGAGGTGAATTGCGCTGGGTGAGGTTATCAATCTGCAATTGTTGCCGTCCGTTGGTGATAATTCGCAACATATCTTTGAGATCCTGCTCGATATTTCCCAAAATGCCATCGGCATAAGCATCAGCACCATCTTCAATTTCTTGAGCTTGAGCGATCGCAGTTTGTCGCATCAGCTCTAACTCTTGCTGACAAGCATACCGCTTGCGGTCAATCTCGGCGAGGGTTTCTTGCATTATTCCCTCACACTCTTGTTGCACTTGTCGCCGCAGTTGTTCAGCTTCTTGTTCCGCCTGGTGAATAATATCGCTTTCAGCTAAAATTTGCGCTCTTTTGGCTTGTGCAGCCTCAACAACCTGCTGTCCATACTCTTCCGCTTCCAGCAGAATTTCGTTCTTTTGGTCGAGAACTGCTGCTGCTTCTTGAAAAAGTGATGGTAAAGCCAGCCGGATGTAATCAAGCTGATCTAGCAGCTTTTCTTCATCAATGAGTGTGCGTCCCGTTAGCGGAATTCTGAGACTAGAGAGAACCATTTCCTCTAGGCGGTTGAGTTCCTGCTGAATATCTATGCTTCCCTCTCCACCGAGATACTCTTGAGGGGGGGGATTGCTTCCGTTGAGATTGGGTTCAACATTGGAGATTTCTGATTGTAGCATTGGTATATATCTAGGGCAATGTGTGGGGGAACGAGATGATCGATAGAGCCACCAAACCTTGCAATCTCTTTTACCACACTACTACTTAAAAAACTATACTCATTTGAGGTTGCGAGAAAAACTGTTTCTATTTGGGTAGAAAGAGTTTTATTGGTGTGAGCCATTTGCAGTTCCACTTCAAAATCTGACACAGCTCGTAAACCCCGGATCAAAACTTGTGCTTGTCGCATTTGGGCATAGTTGACGGTAAGACCATCAAAGCTGTCTACTTCTACATTAGGTAAATGTTCTGTAGAAATACGGATCTGATCTAGCCGTTGCTCGACACTAAAAAGTGGCATTTTGTTAGGATTCCGTAGTACAGCGACAATCACCCGCTCAAACAGCCGACTACCGCGCTGGATAAGATCGAGGTGTCCCAAGGTAATGGGGTCGAAGCTACCAGGATAAATAGCAATCACAATTTTAAATATATCAAAGTTGTTTAGGTGATTATATCGAAACCATTTTGTGTAACTTACTCAAATCTACCATCTTGCGCTCTCGGTAAGGATGGTAAACTCAATTGTTTTAGTGGCACAAGTTATGCTCAACTAGCCGTTAGGAACTAGACTCCTAAATATGAATACTGGATTTTTACCTATGTCCCCACAATGTTGTGGAAGATTCAAGTGTAGTTACAGTATTCAAGACACAAGAAACTCCGTACTTAGCAAAGTGCGCGGGTAGTTAACGAACTTTTCTAGGTAATTTTTCATGGCACTGGATTTTCCCACTTTGCCCTTGGCGTTTCAATTTACTTCTCCAGGACCGATTCTGGTGAAAATAGGGCCACTAAGTATTCGTTGGTATGGCTTGTTAATTGCCACAGCAGTGTTAATTGGCGTCATCCTTTCCCAGAATTTGGCAAAGCGCCGTAATGTTAATCCTGAGTTGCTAGGCGATTTGTTCTTTTGGTTGTTAATTGGGGCAATTCCTGGCGCACGACTATATTACGTTTTTTTTGAGTGGTCAAAATATGCCCCAACTCCAGGAAAAATTTTTGCGATCTGGGAAGGAGGTATTGCTATTCATGGAGCGATTCTTGGTGGCGTTGTCGCTGCGTTAATCTTTGCCAAAATCAAGCAGGTTTCTTTTTGGCAATTGGCAGATTTAGTAGCACCTTCGCTGATTTTAGGGCAAGCGATCGGACGTTGGGGCAATTTTTTTAATTCTGAAGCTTTTGGCGATCCTACTAATTTACCCTGGAAGCTCTATATTCCAGCAGACCATCGTCCTTTAGACTATGTTAATTTCGATTACTTTCATCCCACCTTCCTCTACGAATCTCTATGGGATTTAATGGTGTTTACGCTACTAATAACGTTGTTTTTCCGGTCTTTATCCGGTAAGCCACGCCTGAAGGTAGGCACACTGTTCCTAATTTACTGGCCAGCCTACAGCTTAGGACGCTTGTGGATTGAAGGCTTTCGCACTGATAGCTTGATGCTGGGGCCATTACGGATGGCACAAGTAGTTAGTAGTCTAGGAATTTTATTGGGATTAGTTGGATTAGCTTGGCTTTACTTACTCAAACGCCCTTTACCCGATGTAGTTCCTACTCTTAAGGGAAATGGGGAGAGGGGGGGACGAGGAGAACAAGGAGAATAACTATGCTCTATGCTCAATTCCCAATGACTAAAAAATAAAAAATGCCCCAGAGTATTCTCTAGGGCTTAACCAGGGTGCATCTACCATTACTCTCTACTAGGGAAAGAGGGTGAATCCGGAAAGATACTGAAGAATTTGCCAAAAAATTTTTTTGAGGGATTGCCGTGTGTTCTTCTAAGAGTGAATATACAGAAAGCCTAAGCTATAAAAAAACACTATATGTAGAACCATCTGTGTATATTGTCGGAGCAGGCCCTGGAGATCCTGATTTATTGACGGTGAAGGCGCAAAAACTACTGGCTGTTGCTGATGTAATTTTATTTGCTGATTCTTTAGTACCCGAACAAATTTTAGAACTTTGCCGAAAAGATGCCGAGATAATTAGGACTGCGAATCAGACTTTAGAAGAAATTTTGGCGATTATGATCGATAGAGTGCGATCGCAACACAAATCTGTAGTCCGTCTCCATTCTGGCGATCCTAGTCTCTACAGCGCCATCCACGAGCAAATGCACCTCCTCGCAGAGGCAGATATTCCTTTTGAAGTCATACCAGGTATCAGCGCCTTTCAAGCCGCTGCTGCCAAACTCAAAATAGAACTAACTGTTCCTGGTTTAGTGCAAACAATTATTTTGACACGCATCAGTGGACGTACAGAAGTCCCCACAACTGAAGAATTAGCCACTCTTGCGGCACATCAGGCTAGCCTCTGCCTATATTTAAGTGCGCGTCACGTCGAAAATGCCCAAGCTAAATTACTCGAACATTACCCACCCGAAACCCTGATTGCGATTTGCTTTCGCATTGGATGGCCTGATGAAAAAATCAGGGTTGTTCCCCTGAATCAAATGGCAGACTGCACTCATCAAGAAAAACTAATTCGCACCACACTGTATATAATCAGTCCAGCACTCTCGACAACAACAGGGCGATCGCGTTTATATCATCCCGAACATAGTCATCTATTTCGCTCATCTCATAACTAAATATTGGGCATTGGGCATTGCTTATTATCCTTATCTCCCCACCTCGCTAATCTTTGTACTCTGTACCTCTACATTTCGATAAACTTAACAATGTAATAAAATCCAAAATTCTGATTTCGGTACTATGCCTTTAATTAAAGTGCAAACTTCTGCATCTGCTCCTCAAAAAGCTGAAATTGAGTCAATGCTTTTAAATCTCTCAGCCAAGTTAGCGAAACATTTGGGCAAACCAGAATCCTATGTAATGACTGCTTTTGAACCGGGAATTCCTATGACTTTTGCAGGGAATACAGACCCAGTTTGCTACATTGAAATTAAGAGCATTGGCACGATGAAGCCAGATCAAACCGTAGCAATGAGTCAAGACTTTTGCCAGCAGATTAACCAAACTCTAGGCGTGCCGAAAAATCGTATTTACATTGAGTTTGCAGACGCTAAGGGGGCAATGTGGGGCTGGAACGGCACAACTTTTGGCTAATTCCCCATCTTCTTTGGTCAAGACTAACTGGATCTGGCAGGTGTAGGATAGAGATTCAACACCAACTCGTGATTTTTTTATGTCTGCTACGCCTCTTGTATCTCAGGTTGACTCACACAACCCAGAAAAATCAGAATTAATCCCTCCCCTTCTCGGTGCTTCTTTGGCGGAGTTAACTGCTTGGGTGCAGCAGCAGGGACAACCTACTTACAGAGGAAAGCAACTGCATGAATGGATCTATGACAAGGGAGTACGATCGCTAGCTGATATTTCTGTCTTCCCCAAACAATGGCGTGCAGAATTAGCAGAAATCCCTATTGGGCGCTCAATTTTACATTACCGCTCTGAGGCTCCCGATGGTACGGTCAAATATCTTTTACGATTAACAGACGGGCAAATTATTGAAACTGTAGGCATCCCCACCTTTGCAGAAAGGGGAGAAGGCCCAAAAGCCCGTTTGACAGTTTGCGTCTCTACTCAGGTGGGTTGCCCAATGGCGTGTGATTTCTGCGCTACTGGTAAGGGAGGCTACAAACGCAACCTAGCACGGCACGAAATTGTCGATCAGGTGTTGACTGTGCAAGAAGATTTTCGGCAACGGGTTAGCAATGTCGTATTTATGGGACTAGGTGAACCGTTGTTGAATACTGAGAATGTCCTAGCAGCATTGAAATCTCTAAATCAAGATGTCGGTATTGGACAGCGATCGCTTACAGTTTCTACAGTGGGTATTCGCGATCGCATCCGTCAGTTCGCACAAAATAATTTGCAAATCACTCTGGCTGTGAGTCTTCATGCACCCAACCAAGCACTACGAGAAAAACTCATTCCCAGCGCCCGCGCCTATCCTCTCGAAGATTTACTGGCTGAATGTCGGGAATATGTGGAAATCACTGGACGCCGCGTTACTTTTGAATATGTTCTCCTTGCTGGTGTTAACGATTTACCAGAACACGCATTAGAACTTTCAAAATGTATGCGAGGATTTCAAAGTCATGTGAATTTGATTCCCTACAACCCCATCCAAGAAGTAGACTACAAACGCCCCAACCGCGATCGCATTCAAGCTTTTGTGAACGTTCTCAAGCAACAAAATACTGCTGTTAGTGTCCGTTATTCTCGTGGTTTAGAAGCTGATGCTGCTTGCGGACAACTAAGAGCAAGTAAGAATTAAATCTGTTGTAGCCAGTAAATTTAATTACTTTAATCTCACAGATATCTTGACATTAGTCGCAATTAGTGCGGCAAGGCATCTGTAGAAATTGTTATATTAAGGTTAAGCGATCGCTCAACCCAACCGATAACAAATAACTTATGTTGAATCGATCATTGACGCTTAAACTATTGCCCCTAGTGATTGTTCTTGCAGAAGCTTTGCCGATGAATTCTCCTGCTTATGGACAAATAATTCGACCGATTTCTCCGCAACCTGAGTCCTTTCAAGAAAGAATGAGACAACAACAAGAGGAACGAACTCAGCAAACACAAGAGCAATTGAAGGAAACATGGCTACGCCAAAACCTTCAACAACAACAACAACAACAGCAAGATTTTACACGACAACGGCAAGAACTAATACGCCAGCAACAATTTAGACTACAACAGCAAGAAACAAGACTACAACAGCAACAATTTAGATTACAACAACAATTGAGAATACAAGATCAACAACTCAGACAAGATCAACAAATTAGACAACAGCAACAATTTAGATTACAACAACAGATACGACAGCAAGAACTTAGACAGCAGAAAGAAAACCTGTGAAGTGTTCAGAATTTCTGTTGAAGAAGAATTCAGAATCCAGAATTCTGAATAAGAAAGTGGGGAATACCCTGCAAAAAGCAAGCTAATGACTCGCCACTAATCTAAACAAACAGCTAAATCTTCTTTTTCAGAGACGTGTAAAGGATGACTTAGCGTATCTATTAAACACGCTTCTTCAGAAGTTCTTGACAAGACGATGCGCGTAGCTTGCTTACCTGTAATGGTAGTGGTACGCTGACTCACTACCCCTGCGCGCCAGTCAGACTCCAATTCACACAGAATTCTAACTCCTGAATTCTCTTTTGATAAAAAACTTTTTTATTAAAAATTAGAGAAAATCTTCTCCAATTTTTAATTTTTTCTTATTAGCTAGCGGTGTGCATGAATGCCAGGGGCATACGCTTCAATTACTTTACCAGTGCGAGTGCAACTAATCATCAAATAGTCACAACTTGGGCATTGTGTTCGAGTTAATTGACTATCAGAAATATAATAACGCTCCGCATGACTACCACAATTTGGGCAGTAAATCATTTGTACTGTCTGCATTTTAAAACCCCTGGTTGTAATTATTTTTTATTTGGTAAAGCTACTAGTTAAACCAGGAAAAAAATCTGGTTCGACCCAAATTAACAAACTGCTGTAATATTGGTTGATTATTTTAAACAAAATTTCAGGTTTGATAACTTTCCGATATCTTTATCTATTATTCTAGAATTTAAGTGATTTTACCCTCCTACTTTAGATACATAAATTATTTTTTAATTAAATGCTATTTAGAGATTTACTGATCCCTATGATTAATGGCTTGAGAGAGGCTTGTTTACAGTCATTTCAGAGGAATATAAAAAAGCCGTTCTTGTATTCAAAAATTAAATCAGATAAATTACTGTATATTTAGTAACCAAATCTCTATCTTAAGATTTAGTTAATATTTGCTGGCAAGATTTATGAGATTAACTTCTGGTAAGATAATTTAATTAAAATTAGCAAACTTCATGAGAAGGGGCTTCCTCTGGTCGAAGCTTCGGGAGCCGCTAAAAGTTCTCTGCAATGCTAGTAATTAAACCTGAATCTTAGTACAGCATCCTTTTGATAACCTGTCTGTTTTTGACATCTTGGAGAGAAGTTATGGGAATATATCCGGTTGTACCTACTAAAGTTTTAGCTCATAGCAATTCTCGTTTACGTGAGGTACACGCGTAAACGAGAACCGCTATAAAGGCTCACTACCTTCCCATTACTCAGTCCCTAGTACAACATGGCGTAAATAAACTCCCATTCCAAATCAATGAAACGCTTACGCTGTATTCATTTTTAATTTTTAATTCCGCCTTGCGGTAGTAGTTCCCAATCCCAAGTTCAAGGTGAAAATGGGAGTTGTGACTTCAAACAGGATGAAAATAATCGTAAATTTCTTGAGCCAAACGCGGCCCAATTCCTGCGACTTCAGCGAGTTGTGTGGTTGTCGCTTGCCGAATATAATCAACTGAGCGAAAATGCCCTAGTAGCTGCTTTTGTCGATGATGTCCTAAGCCAGGAATTTCATCTAAACGCGATCGCTTCAATTTATCACTGCGCTGTTGACGATGGAAACTCACTGCAAATCGATGTGCTTCATCCCGCAGCCGCCGCAATAACTGTACCCCCGGTTGTTCTGCATCAGTTGTTAAGGGTTTAGATTCTCCCGGTAAAAAAATCTCTTCTCGCTGCTTTGCTAAACTTACAACTCGCAAGTCTTCTAATAAATTCATCTCTTGCAAAACGGCAATAACCGATGATAACTGACCTTTACCACCATCGATCATAATTAAATCAGGCCAGTCAGGATTACCCAAACGTGTTAATTGCTGATCTTCTCTATACTTGCGAAACCGCCTCTGGATGACTTCAGCAAGACTAGCAAAATCATCTGAGTGTCCTGCTGTCACCGTGGGATTTTTAATTTTGTAGTGTCGATAGTGCTGCTTTGCGGGTAATCCGTCGATAAACACGACTTGCGAAGCTACAGCATTTGACCCTTGAATATGGGAAATGTCATAACCTTCGATGCGGTGGGGTACATCTGGTAAATCGAGAATGGTAGCTAAATCTTGCATTGCTTGGTGATTGCGATCGCCAAATTTCTGCATTCTTTGCAATTCATACTGAGCATTTCGCTCTACCATCTCAATTAATTCTGCCTTAGTTTGCCGCAAAGGAGTCAAAATTGTGACTTTTTTGCCTTTGCGTTGAGTCAAGACATCCGCCAATATCTCCGCATCTGGTAAATCATGCTGTACCAAGATTTCTAAGGGTATTTCCACCGAGTCAGCAGTTTGGTAATGTTCCTCTAAAGCTCGTTGTAAAATAGCTCCTGGTTCCGCGTGAGCATCCGCCACAAAGGCTAAACGTCCAACCAATTGTCCAGCGCGAATCTGGAATAGTTGAATGCAGGCGTGTTGTTCATCGGCTGCCAGTGCGATCGCATCCCGTGAAACAGTATCATCTGGTAAGGAAACTTTTTGGTCGGCTGTCAGTGACTTTAAGCCAGAAATTTGATCTCGAATCCGCGCCGCTGACTCAAAATTTAAGTTCTCAGCGGCTGCATTCATCTGTTGGGTCAAAATATCAATCAGTTCCTGGGTTCGACCTTGAAAAACCATCGCGATTTTTTGGACAATTTTGCGATATTCTTCTGGTGAAATCATCTGTTGACACACACCAGGACAACGCCCTAAATCAAAATTCAAGCAAGGGCGGTCTTTAAACAGTGGTTGAGGTCGTTGTCGCTGTGGAAAAATGCGCTTGCAGATGCGGACAATTTCTCGTAATAAACCAGCATCAGTATAAGGTCCGTAAAATTTATCCTTTTCTTTGCCGAATTGCCGCTTACGGGTAATAAAAATTCGCGGATAATCTTCTGACCAAGTAATGCAGAGATAGGGATATTTTTTATCATCTTTGAGCAGCACGTTAAAGTATGGCTGGTGCTGCTTGATCAAATTGGCTTCTAGCGCTAAAGCTTCGGCTTCAGTATCAGTGACAATGAATTCAATTTCTGTCACCAACTTGACCATCGTGGCGATACGTTCACTCTTGTTGTAGCCATCCCGGAAATAGGAACGGACACGCGATCGCAACTTACATGATTTACCTATATATATAATGCGATCGCTCCTGTCCCGCATGAAATAAACCCCCGGTTCCGGTGGAATTTCGGCTAGACGGTTTTCTAGTCGTTCTGGCTCTTTAACCAGTGGTAATATTTGAGTAGATATTGTCACAACCAAAATTAGGTAATCTTTCTCTATTTTAAGAAAAATTGTTTTTTCGTGCCGATTTAACAAATTATTTATCAAGTAAATATAAAGTAGCCGTCATCAGTGGTACATACCACAACAGATGGCAGACGAGAGTTTGTTTCTCTGTCACTTAGTCATTGGCTGCTACTATAATAAAAACTTTGCTTTTTGAATATATAATTCAATACGCTTGGGTTAGTGCCAAAATCTTAAACTGTGTAGGTTGGGAAGCCACTGTATTGGACGGGTTTCCCTACTTGTAACCCTTCGGGGAAGCAAGTTACGCGCAGGTCTCCTCTCCCTTTCTCCCAAAGGGAGAGGCTAGCGCCAAGAGAGAAGCAAGTAGCGTTTGAAGAACGTAGACCCGTTCGCGGAGCGTCTCGTAGAGAAGGGGCTTCTCGTACCACTTCGTGGAAGCAAGCTACGCGTAGCGTCTCCGACAGGAGAAGAGTAACCCAACAAAGCCCAGGAATTGTTGGGTTGCGCATTGCTTAACCCAACATACAATTTTTCTTAACTGAACTGTATTGATATATAATTAACATTTTTAAATTGGTAATACTTTATTATCTAAAACTTTATATTTGAGATTATATGATAATAATTTTGTATTGAATTATATTGTTTATTAATAAGTAATCTACTTATATGTTGTTTGTATAAACATTAGATAAAATCTTAATTTATTGATATTATTTGTGTTTGTTTGTTGAATCTCTAATATTAAGCGAATTAACGGATTTAGTCAGTTAAATTTGCGACTATGATTGAGAAGATATTTATAATGATGATTTCAGGCGAGAGCTAAACTATGAATTTACAAGATTTTGAAATCCAGTATCGTGAGGCTATGGCTGAAACTCTAAATGAATTGCAAACAGCAGTTTTATTATTAGCCCAAGTACAACAGAAAATTTCAACAATCGGCAGTTCTGTACAAACTCTTAGCGAGTGTGTTGAAGAGTTTATTGCTGACCAAAAAGCAGAATAAATACACGCCTAGCAAAAAAGGTTATCTGTGGTGACAAGTAAACTGTTCTTCAATTGCAAGGATGAGATCCTTGAGTTTTAAAGGTTTGACAAAATAGCAACATGCACCCAAACTCAGAGCTAGTTCTTGATCTGCTTTAAAAGCAAAGGCTGAAACCACAATGATAGGTATTTTTGACAAATGAGGATTTTGCTGGACTTGTTTTAAGAGTGAATAACCATCAATATCTGGCAATTTCAAGTCCAATAACATTAAATCTGGCTCGAATTTCTCTATGGTTGAGAAAAAAGCAGAGCCTTCTGATAAACTTTGGACTTCATACCCACAGTAAATTAGATAGTCACTAAGTAACATCCGATTGAGGTAATGGTCTTCAACTAGTAAAATTCGTCTAGCTTTGTGTGACTGCAATGGCTTATTTATATTGAGTAATTGTACTGTCATTGCTACCTATTATCTGATTATCTTAATTAAAAGCCAACAATGATTACCATAAAATAAAATAGTAGTGCATTTAAACAGTGAAACAAATATAAATTGTACTTATGTAGTCTAATTAAATATCTGAAAAAATAAAATTTAGCTGCACTACAATACTAAAATGATAGTATAATCAAATATAATTAAATCAAAAATTAATCTTTTTTTTACGAACTTTTTATAATTTAGAGTATTTAAGTTAACATCTTTTTTACAATAGTAATTTTCTAAAGTTTCTAAGTAAAACTACTGAAGTAATACTGGAACTAAGATTATGGTAATTGCCCTTCCTAAAGATGTGAAGGTAAGTAATACCATTGTACGAAATCCATATTAAAAACAAATCAAGTTGGTAGAGACATATAGATGTCAAATGTTGCAACCGATTTATTTTTTGCAAGTATTTTTAAAAATAGTATAACCTAGAAGATTAAATTCTCTTATAGCTGCAAGGAATTATTCATCAAAAAAGGGAGCTGTTAGCTCCCTTGCTTATTTTTTGGAATGGAAACCGGAGTTTCAAACAGATGCTTTTTTCAATTTGCGTCGGGTAGTAAAGACACCAGCAACACCCATAAGACCAAGTATTACTGATGGTTCTGGTGCTGAGACATACTTAGGTGTCGTCCAAGTATAAATTCCACTGTAGGATACACCATCATCAGAAGCAGTAATACCGGATGCAGTAGGGTTAAAGCTATAAGCATAGTAAGTTTGACCACCAGTAACTACCTTGGCAATTTCACTAGCTCCAATTTCACCTTTATATGCAGTTAATGCAGCTTGCAGAGTCAGTACATCTTTAAATGATGTAAGTTGAGAGATTTGGACTGGCAGCTGATTTTTAAGAGTATTCAGTTGAGAGATTTGGACTGGCAGCTGATTTTTAAGAGTATTCAGTTGAGAAATTTGACCTGGCAGTGTCTGATTTTTAAGAGTATTCAGTTGAGAAATTTGACCTGGCAGTGTCTGATTTTTGAGAGTATTCAGTTGAGAAATTTGATTTGTCAGTGATTGCCTTTGTGCTTGATTGGCTGTAGTGTTAGGAATTGCGTTTAGTTGTGTTTGCAGTGTGGTAATCTGTCCGGGAATTGCGTTTAGTTGTGTTTGCAGTGTGGTAATCTGTCCGGGAATTGCGTTTAGTTGTGTTTGCAGTGTGGTAATCTGTCCGGGAATTGCGTTTAGTTGTGTTTGCAGTGTGGTAATCTGTCCGGGAATTGCGTTTAGTTGTGTTTGTAGTTGTGGAATTGAACTTTCAAGTTGTGAAAGGGTTGGTTGAGTTGTTTGTTGAGGAAACTGTGATTTAATTGCATTCCACTTTTCATCAATCTTAGTAGAAATAGTTGTTGCAAGTTTAGTCTTTACATCCAAGTGACCAACTAACTTCAGTTCCACACCGCCATCTTGACCGAATTGGAAACCACCAATGTTCGGATCTCCCATTCCCAAGGAAGGAAAATAACTAGTTATTAGTGATTTGCTGTCGGCTGAAAACCCGTTCCAAACTGATTGAAATGGTGTGTAGCTACTCAATAAATCGCCTAGCCATTGCGAACCAAAACTATTCCAGTCATTAGCAGTGACACTACTAACGGTGGCTGTATAAGTTCCTTTTGTGGCGGTGAAGCCAACATTAGAACCTGGAGTTTCGCTACTATACCAAAGCTCGACATTAGAGCTGGGGTTATTATCTGTCAAAGCTTTGATGGCAGCGTTAGTACCACCTTGTGCATTCCCGTTAATGAAGGTACCAGTTGAGCCACCAGTGTAAGTGTTAATTTCTCCTGTATTATTAAAGTCAAAGGATGTAGCCTGTGCTGGGGCAGTGGCAAGACCGCTCACACCAATAGCCATTGAGGCACCAATTACAAGTTTCTGAAAAGTCATTTTCATTGTTTTCAAGTCTCTGTCAGTTTGGAAGTTAAGTTTTAAATTATTGCCGTTTTTAGGCTTGGGCTGTCTTGATCACAGGCTTTTTGGCAATACGGTTGCTTAAAAGCACGACCTGTATTGTTAGCCGTCTTTGGTATCTGAGCGTACAAACCCAGTTTAAGAAATGGGGAGACTTGATTGGGTAAAGTTACTTCTGATTATCAATAAAAAGATGAAGAATGTTTTGATATTTTTATACGTTTAATTACATATTTAAAGCAATATATTTAGTAATAGAAATTACTACGTAAAATTTTTAAGTTCAGTACAATACGGTAATTAGTAGGGACGCACAAATGTGTACCCCTACGTGTGTTCCATTGGTAAACTTTGCTACTAAAAATCCTTAGCGTTCAGCTTGAGAAGAAATTTAATGAAGAAACTCAGCCATTCTTTCTACAGCAATTTCTAACAAAGGTGGCTCATGCACCAAGGCAAAACGGACATACCCTTCTCCAGATTTGCCAAAGCCAGCACCTGGAGAAGCTGCTACACCAGTTTGTTTGACTAGCTGGGTACAAAATTCTACAGAGTTTTCACTCCAAGGTGAGGGTAATTTTGCCCAAATGTACATTGTGGCTTGGGGAGTGGGAACATTCCAGCCAATGCGATGTAAAGCACTGATGAAAGCATCACGCCGCCCCTGGAAGGTAGCGACAGCAGATTTTACGCCAGCTTGAGGGCCAGTTAAGGCAGCGATCGCACCATTCAAAATTCCCCGATACTGGTTAAAATCAACGGCGGCTTTTACCTGGCGTAAAGCGTTAATTAACTGGGCATTACCGATAGCATAGCCAATGCGGAAGCCGCCCATATTGTAGGACTTGGAAAGGGTGAAAAATTCAATCGAGACGCTTTTCTCTGGATCGGCTTGCAGAATTGAAGGGACTAGGCATGGGACATGGGGCATTAGTGATTCTCCCCTGCTCCTCTGCTCCTCTGCTCCTCTGCTCCCTTTTCCCCAATCCTCACTCTCCCCAAATACTAAATCTACATAGGGGAAATCGTGAATCAGTACGAGATTGTGTTGCTGACAGAAGGCGACAGCTTCTTGGAAGAAAGATAAAGGTGCGATCGCAGCAGTGGGATTATGAGGATAACTTAATACCATCATCCGTGACTGAGCCAAGACTGGGGCAGGAATATCAGCAAACACTGGTAAAAAACCGTTTTCTACCAGTAGTGGCATTGGGTAGATTTGACCACTGGCTAGGTAGACTCCACCCGCATGGGAGGGATAGCCTGGATCGAGCAACAGGGCAAAATCTCCTGGGTTGAGTATCGCTAGGGGTAAATGGGCTGTACCTTCTTGAGAACCAATTAGAGGTAGTACCTCAGTTTGAGGATCGACTTTGATGCCAAATTTTTGTTCGTACCAGTTGGCCGCGGCTTCGCGGAATCCTTGGGTACCGTTAAATAACAGATAGCCGTGGGTACTGCGATCGTGCAGAGATTGGGCGATCGCCTCAATAACGTGTGCCTCGGCTGGTAAATCAGAAGACCCCAACGACAAATCAATTACCTCTCGTCCAGCGGCCAAAGCGACTGCCTTGGCTCTGTCCATATCAGCAAATACATTAGATTTTAGGGGTTGTAAACGTTTTGCAAACTGTATGTTAGTCATTAGTCATTAGTCATTGGTCATCAATCATTTGCTATGAACTATGAAGTATTGACTAATTACTATTTAAGTAGGTATCTAGGAGAGCAAGTAATTTATCTTTGCCGATGACTCCCTCAGTAGATATCAAAACTTCCTGGTCTTGAAATAGTCTGAGGGCGGGTACACCTTCCACTTGGTACTGCTTAACAGTGAGTGGGTTGGGGTCGATTTCCATCTTAACGACTTTGAGGCGATCGCTATATTTGCTAGCAGCTGAGTTAATCAGGGGCGACATCAATTGACAAGGCCCACACCAGGAAGCCCAAAAATAAACTAATACAGGCTGCTCGGCTTTTAACACTTCGGTTTCAAACTCAGCATCGGTTATGGTGATTACAGCCTTACTCATTGCAGTCTCCATCAGGTGGCGATCAAAGTTGGCACACACAATACTTTATCCCAAAGTCGTCAATAGTCCATAGTTAATAATTCATAGTTATCTTGATTGTTAACTATTGACTAGTGACGTAAAATCCCACAGCCAACAGGTGTGGGACTAGCTCAAATAAGTTTTCTGTCAATTTTACAGTTGATCCAATTGCTTGCGTAGGGAATCTAACTCGGAATCAACCACCTCATTAGATTTAGGATTAGGGGCAGTGGTTTCTTGTTGCGGTGGCAGTTGGGCTTGAGTTACTGGAGTAGCGGGTGGTAGCATTTGCGCTTTCAAGGCTGCCAATTCATCATCGACATCGCTGCCACCTTCCAACTGGGCAAATTGGGTTTCTAAATCTGCACCTGCTAACTCTCCTAGTGCCTGGGCCCGTGATTCTTGCATCAAGACTTTTTCTTCCATCCGCTCGAAGGCAGACATTGCACTGCTGGTATTCATCCCACGCACCATGCCTTGGAGTTGCTCTTGGGCTTTGGCAGTTGTGATCCGAGCTTTAAGCATTTCTTTCTTGGTTTTAGCCTCAGAAATTTTGCTTTCCAGCTGAATTAAATTGCGTTTGAGGGTTTCAACTTGAGTGCTTTGGGTATCTAAACTAGCTTTGAGGGCTGTGCTGGTGTCAGTATAGGTTTTTTTACGCTCTAAAGCTTGTCGTGCTAGGTTTTCATCACCTTTTTGTAGCGCCAGTTGAGCATTGCGTTGCCACTTATTAATTTCATTTTGGGCATCATTATACTGTTTCTCACTGCGTTTTTGGGCGGCGATCGTCTGGGCTACTCCCTGACGCAGCTGTACCAAGTCTTCCTGCATTTCCAGGATGGCTTGCTCTAGCATTTTTTCGGGGTCTTCGGCTTTGTTAACCAGGTCGTTGAGGTTAGAACTAACTACTCGCTTAATACGATCAAATAATCCCATAACTTTGTTTTTCCTTGTGTGATTTACGCTTTTTGTTGGACAGTTAGCTTTTTTACTTTTTTATAGCTACCTATTTCAATGTAATCTTTCCATTCTGAATCAGTACCTCCTAACAACTCTTAATTGTTAAGATATCGCCAAACTGGGGTAATTAGTAGAACTTCAAGAATCCTGAGTTTTGGGTAACTGCTGTTGGGGAGGCTGCTCTGTCTTTTGGCTCTCCTCGGTTAGGATTTTTTGCTGTGTGTTTTCTGACTGGTTGAAAACCTGCACCTTCATCGCTGCCAATTCGGTATCTACATCATTAGATTCCAAAGAAGTAAATTGTGTTTCCAAGTCGTCGCTACTAAGTTGAGCTATGGCTTCTGATTGAGCTTCTATCTGTAAAACTTTTTCTTCCATGCGCTCGAAGGCACTCAGACTGTTATTAGTAGAAACTCCGCCGAGCATTTCTTGGAGGCGATAAGACGCTTCAGCAGAACGGGCGCGGGCAATATACATATCTTTTTTAGTTTTCGCCTCGGAAATTTTTAACTCTAGCGATCGCATATCCTTTTTTAGCCTAGCAACTATCTCGTTTTGCTGCTCTATCTGCGACAAGAGGGCTGTAGTAGTTTCTTTATAGGCTTGGCGCTTAGTCAAAGCTTCGCGTGCTAGAGGTTCATTGCCTTGTTGCAGGGCCAATTGGGCGCGGCGATACCATTCTTCTGTTTGCGACCCAGCGGCGGCGGCTTGTCGTTCAGTGCGTTTCTGAGTAGCGATCGCTTGTGCTACACCCTGCCGCAACTGCACCAGATTCTCCTGCATTTCCAGAACAGCTTGCTCCAAAATCTTTTCTGGATCTTCTGCACCACCAATCAAACTATTGAGATTAGCGCGAATCACCCGCAGGATACGCTTGATTAATTCCATGTCGGCTCTCCATTCACGAAACCCAGTTCTGAGTGCCTAGTTAAAATCCTGAGTATAAAAATTGTCGTAGGGTAGTTATGGAGTGCTGAATGCCAAGTTAGAGTCCTGAATATTAAGAATTTTTATCGTAGGGGCGTAAATAAGCAAGATTTTATCTCTACTACTCAGGACTCAGAATTGGCTCAACGCTCCGCTACTGCTAACAAAACTCAGCACTTAAAACTCAGGACTGTTATCTCATAGTATCGTAGATTTTTGCAATTCATGGCTGCTGAACCCGTGCCTTGATTCCCTTCGCTTCTAACAGTTTCATCTGTTGTTTTACTTGCTGTTTAGTTTTAAAAGCACCTAGATAAATCAATTCTTTGTTGGGCGATAAATAAGCATCAGGAATTACTTGCCGTGCTGAGGCAAAAGCTTCCCCTTTATTATCGATCACTACATGATAAAACCCATCTGTTCCTGGTTTGATTTCTGCATTTGGTTTTAGTGGGGTTGCGACTGGCTTGGGCGAGGTTTTTGTCGATGAAGTGGGAGGCAAATTTAGGGGAGGCAAGGATTGTAGCGTCGGTACTGGTGCTAAGGCGATCGGATTGGTCGGTTTTAGGGCTGTATTGGGTTCAGACAATGGCGCTTGAGGATTTGCGGGGTTTTGGGGAACAACTGGATTAGTTACTACTGCGGGGTTTGGTTGGACTTTGGGTTTTAAGCCAACTACATCGTTAGGATCTCTTACTTCAGGAAACTCTTCAGTAGCTAGATTGGGATATTTGGGTATAGATGTACTTGGTGGCTGGATTTGAGGTTGGACATTACTCCCACCTTCCTCAGTATTTTCTGGTGTAGGAGACGAGTTGCCATTAAACAAATTGCCTAAATTCCATTGTGGCAAGCTTTTAGGGTTGAAGACTACATAACCCAAGGTAAGACTCGCTACTAATAGCAGTAACATGGAGCCAATACCCAAGGGTGATAGCAGACTGTCGCTAGAATTGCTTGGTTTTTTGGTTTCTGGTTGTTCTTCTGTCAGACTTCGCAGCAGTGCTTCACTAGATTCTAAATAGTCATCTGGATGCTTGGGGCTATCATCTGACTGCAAGTGATTTTCGCTTTTAGTATTTTTAACGATTGCTGGCACGATGCTGCTACTAAAGTTGGGTGGGGGTGGTGGAAGTTGAGTTTGTGTTTTAGCTGCATTGGAGGTGGAGGACACATTAAGATTATTCAGTTCCTCAGTTTTAGTCATAGTTGGTGCTAGGTTCATCTCAAGATTCACAGCTACAGATTCGGGTGGGACATCAATTTTTGCCGTAGCTGGCGCAGGGGTTCCCTGATAATTCACGGGTACAGATGCAGGCGGTACGTTGGTTTTAATTTCCGTTGCTGATGACTGAGTTGCACCCAATGTTGTCGGAATGGCAGTTACCGGTTGGGGTTGTCCGCTCATGTAACTTGCAACACGGGACTGGTTTGATGACACCAAACCAGTTCGCGTGCGTCGGTATCGAGCTAACTCTTGATCTAGCGGTACCTCTAAACTCGCTAGTGCTGCTGCTAGTACTGGTTTCAACCCAGGTGTTTTAGATGATTGATGAGTACCGGAGTCGTTCAGGGGATTTTGAGTCATTACTTTTGCGCCTCAAACGTAGATTACTGGAATCAACTTTTAGATATATTTTGTGACAATAGTAGCGGAAATTAAAATTATTTAAATAGATAGAGGCATTGAAAAGAAGCAGAGGGGAAACTCTTCTCCCTTGCTCGCTGATCCCCTGCCCTTCCCCACTTTCCACTCCCCACTTTGAATAATGTCGTTGAAATCAATTAATGATGTTTTAAGGATTCTGGAAAAGCAGGCCAAATGGCAGGAGCAACCATTTCAACACCTGCTCAAATGTTGGGCAGAAGTTGTTGGCCCAGTGGTTGCCGCAAATACTCGACCATTATCGATTCAGCGTGATGTTTTGTCGGTAGCAACTTCTAGTGCTGCTTGGGCGCAAAACCTGACTTTTGGTCGCACATCTCTACTTTTAAAGTTGAATAAAAAGCTGCCAACGCCTTTGGTTGATATTCGCTTTTCGACTGCTGGCTGGCAGAATCCTTCGGCGGAGAGAAAACAGCAACAAACGGTTTCGCCTCATGAGCATCCCAGTTACATTGGTGATGAGATTAACCGCCCTAATGCTACACCCACTAAAGATGTAAATGCGGCTTTTGGACATTGGACGAAGATTGTGCGATCGCGATCGCATGGCTTACCCCTTTGTCCCCAGTGTCAATCTCCCACCCCACCTGGTGAACTCCAGCGCTGGGAAGTCTGTTCTGTCTGTGCTGCTAAACAGTTTTCAAAGCAAAAGAGTTGAACGATTATTTCGTTGAGCAGAGTTGATCCTGAAATACCTTGCTGCCATTACATCAAAGATTTCTAATTCTTGAGAAAAAGTATAGTTTGTAGCTAAAATATGCCAAATGTGGGATCTCAAGCAGACTATTTATCTGAAAATCTATGCCTTAAGGATGGCTCAAGGAGGAATTTAAAAGGCTAGATAAATCAAAAGCTTTACTTTTATTCTTGATCCCTAATAAGTTTTAGACGATATCTATATGTAATTGCTCTACTGATTATTTAAATATATGACAAGATTATAAAAATATCCTGAAGTTTATTTTTTACTAGGGATCGCTGAAACCTATAGAAAATAATGACTTTTTGGCTTTTCTCTGTCTTTATATATAGAAGCAAAATATAAAGATGAAATTCAGCCAGAAATGACACTAAAGATGAATCCGAATGAAACCCATTAAAGTTTTAGCATCTGCCTGTAAATATTGCCGTCATTACCAGCCAGAAGGTCGCCGTGGCGGAACGTGCCAGCAGTTGGGCGCACCAGTTCAAGCGGCTTGGAAGGCTTGCTCTTTGGCGCTCCCACCTTTTGCACCTTCTTGGGAAACCTTGGAAGATGCTTGGGGTTTACCAGATGCAGCTCCAGTTTTAACATCTTGTCAATCTTTAGCCTCAGATTTAGACAATGCTGCTCTTGCCCCTCTAGAGGAAATAGCTGCTTCTATATCAGAACAGGTAAAAACTAAAGCAGTGGTCATTTAGTCATCCATTATTACTGGACTGAGTTTATAGTCTGCTTAAAATAAGATTTGTTTTTAAGATTTTTAGTGCTGTAAAAGTTGATATCTACAAAAATCGCATCTCATTAAAGAGTGCGATTTTTGCAATTCTAAGGCAACCAAGGAAAAGAGCGAAAATCTGGTGGACGCTTTTCGAGAAAGGCTTGTTTGCCTTCAGACCCTTCTTCTGTCATGTAATAAAGTAGGGTGGCGTTGCCAGCAAGTTCTTGTAAACCAGCTTGTCCGTCACAATCAGCGTTGAAGGCGGCTTTGAGACAGCGAATTGCGATCGGACTTTTTTCTAAAATCTCTTGCGCCCATTGAATACCTTCCGCTTCTAGTTGTTCCACTGGGACGACGCAATTAATTAAACCCATTTCTAGCGCTTGTTGTGCATCATATTGGCGGCAGAGAAACCAAATTTCTCTAGCCTTTTTTTGCCCCACAACGCGGGCGAGATAGCTAGCTCCAAAACCACCGTCGAAACTGCCGACTTTCGGGCCAGTCTGTCCGAAAATGGCGTTATCGGCAGCAATGGTAAGGTCACAAATTAAGTGTAGAACGTGTCCACCACCGATCGCATATCCCGCTACTAGGGCAATTACCACTTTCGGCATCGAACGAATCAGCCGTTGTAAATCCAGCACATTCAAGCGAGGGATACCAGTATCATCCACATAACCCGCATGTCCGCGCACGCTTTGATCGCCACCAGAACAGAAGGCATATTTACCATCAGTGTGTGGTCCATATCCAGTAAATAGGACGACACCGATAGTAATATCTTCACGAGCATTACAGAAAGCGTCGTACAGTTCAAAGACTGTTTCAGGACGGAAAGCATTGCGTTTATGGGGACGGTTGATGGTGATTTTCGCAATGCCATCAGTTTTTTGATACAGGATATCTTCGTAGGTTTTGGCAGTTTGCCAGTTAATTTGCATTGGTATGGAGTGCGCTGTTGTGCTTGAGAATTTTATCGCGGACGTAGGGACATGCGATACCTGCGGTGGGCTACGCCTACACTAAAATTGGTGTCTCAAGCCTTTACAATCTGGTAATTGTCTGGGTGTTGAGGAATAAAAATGCGACGTGACACCATCTTCTACAAATTATTTAAGCAATTTCCCGGTTTACTGTTTGAATTAGTAGATGAACCACCTCCAGAAGCGGAGAACTACCAGTTTGAATCAGTTGAGGTGAAAGAAACGGCGTTTCGGATTGATGGAGTGTTTTTACCTCCCGCTAATGCAGTTTCCAAAACCGTTTTTTTTGCAGAAGTCCAATTTCAGAAGGATGAAGACCTATATCACCGCTTTTTTAGCGAATTGTTTTTGTTTCTCTACCGCCACTCTATCCGTTACGATGACTGGTTTGGGGTAATAATTTTTGGTTCTCGCAGTCTTGAACCTTCTTCCTCTTCGATTCACCGTGCTTTGTTGGAAAGTGGTCAAGTCAGACGGGTTTATCTGGATGAGTTGGGGGATTTGCGACAACAACCTTTGGGATTGGGTTTGATGTTGCTGACAAATGTTACTTCTGAAACGGAAGCAGTAGAAGGGGCGCGGTTTTTGCTACAACTTGCACGGCAACAATCGGAACAAGCGATAATTGATTTAGTGACGACGATTATTGTCTACAAGTTTTCTAACCTGAGTCGAGAGGAGATTCAAGCGATGTTGGGACTGAATTTGGAAGAACCACGGGCGATTCGGGAAGCGAAGGAAGAAGGACGAGAGGAAGAAGCGCGATCGCTTATTTTACGACAGTTAAACCGACTTGTGGGTGCAATTCCTGATGCGCTTCTGTCTCAGATTCAAGGGTTATCGGTGGAACAGTTGGAAGCTTTAGGTGATGCTTTATTGGATTTCTCTACTCTGGCTGACTTAGAAGGGTGGTTACAAGGTGAAGTAAGCGGGTAAGTTTCACCCACAGACACGTCGAGAGGAGATTGCAACGATGTTAGGACTAAATCTGGAAGAACCACGGGCGATTCGGGAAGCGAAGGAAGAAGGAGAAAGAAAGGTCGTTTTACGACAGTTAAACCGACTTGTGGGTGCAATTCCTGATGCGCTTCTGTTTCAGATTCAAGAGTTATCGGTGGAACAGTTAGAAGCTTTAGGTGACGCTTTGTTGGATTTTTCTTCTCTTGCTGATTTGGAAGGGTGGTTACAAGGTCAACAAAGCGGGTAAATTTCACGCAAATAAGAAGGGCGATACCTGCGGTGGGCTACGCCTACGCACTCCGTAAAATAATGATGGCTACAAATAAAGTTTCCCGTAGTGAATGAAGAAGCATTTGCACATACGCGGGTATATCAGAAGCGGTGGAAAAAGTGCGATCGCTTATCCTCTGATTGTTAAAACGACTATTTGGTGAAATTGCTGAGGGACGTTGAAAGGGTTATCTTTTGAGTTTTTTTATAGAGTTATGTGTTTTATACTTAAAAGATTGTATCGATTATGGTGAGGGAGATTGTAATTTGAATTCATTCAGTAGCTACAAAGTAACTGCATCTAAGTGGATTACCATATTTGACTCACCATTCTACCCAGATTCTTTAGATGAAGCTAAAATGCTCTACGAGAAAGTTTTGGAGCGTTTCATAGAATTGGTAGACGAAGCAACCAACTCTGCAAATTTACTTGAAATTATTACAAATGAGCCTGATCCTTTACGTATTCAACTTCTTAGAGTATTTCGGAGGTATGTATCACCAGATACGACTGTAGAAATGACCAAGAAAAAACGTGATATTCCCACTATAATTAACGATTTTGGTGATAGATTTCGTAGCTTAGAAGAAGTTAGAAAAAATTTGCAAAGTCGTCCTGTACCCGATGAAACTCTGATGGCTTTTCTTTTAGAACAGAGTAAACGGGGGCAAAAAGGCTATGACTTGACAGAAGCGTTTTTCTTATGGTTTGACAGAGTATTTGGTAAAAACTATATAATTCGGGGGCCAGTTCGTGCTGGAAAAGATGTAATGCTTGATAAGGTTTTGGATAATTGGGAAGCTCAAACTCCAGCAGATATTTTTATATCTAGATTAGATGGAACCCCTTAGTAGTTGGATTTGCTCGTTATGACTCTGATAGAGGAGGTTCTCAAGAAGATGATCGGACTAGTGGAAATCGAGATAAAGCAACTGATATTCTCAGATATGCTGATACATATAAAGTGGCTTTAAAAGTATTTTTTTTAAATGATGGCCCAGGATTGCTACTAGGATCTATGTGGAATGATTACGCTCGTCTAGAAAGTTATGGTAGTGGCAAAATAATGGTATGCACTCTGAAAATGCTTGATGAGAGATTTACACAAGATTGGCTTGAAAGTTGAGTTTGCTATCCCAATCATGTATTACAGTATCAGAGATCAACTCTAATTCTGGTGTTTCTTCAATATATAAATCTAGACCACTTCGTAAAATTCTATTTATACCTATTAAGCACTTTTGTTCATGTTTAGCGGAACTATTTCCGTTAATGAAGTCACCCATTGCTTCTGTCCCTTTAACTAAACGCTGAACTATTGTAGCTATAGCAAGTTGGGAATTATCAATAGCTATCCATTTTCTACCTAACTCTTCAGCTATAGCAGCAGTAGTACCACTTCCAGCGAATGCATCTAACACAATATCTCCTTCATTAGATGAGGCTAGAATTATTCGTTTTATCATATCTGGATTTTTTTCTGTTGGATAGCCAGTAATTTTTATATTTTGATTGTGGGCATCCTTGAAATCAAGCCAAATATCTTGGACTGAAATACCCTGACTATTATCTAAATAAACTTTTCTTCTTGGGTTTCCTGTTGGTGACCAGTAAATTTCTCCACGTGCATCCATTTCGTCTAAAGTTTCTGGAGTATATTGCCAGTGTTTACCAGGAGGAGGTAGCATTCCTCTCCAGGGTTGACCTGTTGCACCTTTTCTTACACCTGGTGCATGAACAGGAACTTTCTTATAAACTCTTCCAGTCTCCTTTTCAACATATTGATATTCTTTCTTTGCAGTAGTTTCAGTCCAAGGGTTAAAAGGCTGATTCCATATATAATTATCTGTTTTTGTGTAAAATATAATGTAATCAGCGGTGTTTCCATACTGTTTACGTGTATAGTTTTTTGGGTTACATTTTTTTCTTGTAATCAAATTGCGAAAGTTTTTAGAACCAAAAATTTCATCCATTAGAATTTTGACAGCACAAGCCATCTTGTCATCTAAATGTATATAAATAGAACCTTCATCTGATAAAAGTTCTTTTAGTAAAACCAGTCGTTGACGTAAAAACTCTAAATATTCTGCACCTTCTATTAGGTCATGATAAGCATGGTCTCTTTGACGAGACTCAAAACTACTCCCTATTGCATAGGGGGGGGCAATATAAATTAAACTAACTTTACCCGCGATAGTATTATCGTTCAAGAATGAACTAAGAACTCTTAAATTCTCTCCATAGATGAGTCTGTTTCTTGGATGTTCATCTATACTGATTATGCGATGTAACTTGGCGACAGGAATTTTTAATATATCTTCTATAGGAATTTTCCCTTCATATTCCAGACGAAAAGGAATTACATTTTGTTTTTGACTTTTACGACTATTTTGACTAGGTATTCCTGTTGCCATTTGAGTTAATATCTTCTTCTGTTTGTTTTCTACTGTTATTTATTTGTAAGAACTCATTTAAGTCTTTTTGTCTGATACGCCAAATTCTTGGCCCCACTTTTGTAGCTTTAAGATTATTTGATGATATCCATCTTTGTACAGTTCTTTGGTGAACACGAAGAAGTTGAGCTACTTCAACAGTTGTTAAAAACGAAATATCTTCTTCACTATCATTATTGTTATGTTCTACATCTTGTCGCATTTGTCGCTAAATTCGCTAGAGTCCTTATTGTACTACTAATTCTAATATTTTGCAAGTTTCAGCACCACCACCAGTACTTGAAACGCTTTACACAAATCACTTTTAATTTTGACTCCATAAACATTTTGCAAGATTAATACTTTGCATCTCAGTATTTAGTAATATCTAACGGCAGAGTTAAATTACAATATCTGCTGCAAACTGTCGCAAATTCTCCTGTCGCCACTTTGCATCTAATTTCCGATTTGTCTGCAATTCTAAAACCCGAATCCCTGTAGTTGGAAGCGGGTTTAATCTTTGCTTCAACTGCTGCCAAGAAGTAATCAATTCATGCTGCACATTATAAGTAGCGCATAACTGAGCAAAATCAATATCCTGGGGAGTGCCAAAAAATTCTTCAAATGGTGGATCAAACTTGGCAATAGGTAACATTTCAAAAATGCCACCACCATTGTTGTTGATTAACAAAATTGTGAGATGTCCCACAAACTTATTGCGGATTAAAAAACCATTGGTGTCATGTAATAAAGCCAAATCTCCTGTTAACATCACACTACTTTGCTGGCGATGGGCAATTCCTAATGCTGTGGATAATGTGCCATCAATACCATTTGCACCCCGGTTAAAGTGCGATCGCACTCCTAAATTATTTGGTTTCCAGAAATATTCTACATCCCGTACAGGCATACTATTGGCAATAAACAGAGGCGTTCCAGGCGGTAAAATCTGAGAAATTAACCAAGCTGCTTTACTCTCAATTATTTCATCTATTTTCCCCATCGTCTGGTCAACTACTAACCTAACCTTCGCTTCTGCATTACACCATTCCTGCACATAATCTGAGGATAAAGATAAATTTCTCTCCTCTACTTTTATTTCTTCTACAGATATCCGTAAATGTGTCGTTCTCCCGTGCAAAGGGTCGAGGTTTTGGTCACTAGGATCGATTACCCAGCGTCGCGGTTGGGTTGCATCTATCCAGGTACGCAGTTCTTTACTCGTAGGCATTTCACCTACCTGAATCACCATTTCGGGCGCTAGCTGCTTTGCTAGTTGCTGATTTCGCAAAATCAGGTCATAAGTGGAAATCAAATAAGGGTTGAGTTCGGTATAATTTCTGACTGGGGAAAGTCCCTCAGCTAGCACAGGCCATTTGAGGGTTTGGGAAAGTTGCGCGATCGCCTTACAATAATCTTCTGGTTGTGACGGTTGGGCAACACCTGCAATAATGATGCCGCGATCGCACTCTTTCCATTCTTTGGGTATTAGGCATTGGGCATGGGGCATGGGGCATGGGTTTGCTATTCCTGCGAAGAATTCTTCTGGGTGGAACTGGGACTGTAAATAACTCAAATCGGTTCCATCAGGAAGAGGCGCTAAGGGATCGCGAAAGGGAATATTCAAATGGATTGGCCCCTTTGTAGGAGTTTGCGCCCTTTCCCAGCTATGAATTACCGTTTGTCTCAGATAAGCTAGCATTCCCAGATCGGCGGAGGGTAAGGCTAACTCTGTTTGCCAATTTGGGTAGTTTCCATATAATCTCAACTGATCTATAGTTTGCCCAGAGTGACAATCTCGCAATTCTGGGGGTCTATCAGTAGTTAGTACCAATAGTGGTACGTGACTATATGAGGCTTCTATTACTGCTGAATAAAAATTTGCTCCTGCTGTACCAGAAGTACAAAGTAGTACCACGGGGCGTCCGGTTGCTTTAGCTTGTCCCAAAGCGAAAAAGGCGGCGGAACGTTCATCGAGAATGGAAATCGCTTCAATCTCAGGTGCTTGTTGAGCAAAAGCGATCGCTAAGGGTGTAGAACGCGATCCAGGGCAAATGATGGCACAAGTCAATCCCAACCGCTTTAGCGTCTCTGTTAAAATGTAAGCCCAAAGTTGATTAACATTCCTATAAGCGATCGGCATTAAATCAAACATAGCTATAAAACAATCTTAAATTTTAGATTTTGTCTAGGGAAATTCAATTTAAAATCCATCAATGCGGTGTTGGGTTCCATCACCGCCACGCGAGTTTCTGGGAAAGAAAATCTCCAAGCAAACTTGCTCTACTTTCTACAAAATGCACAATTTGCTCTCAAACTTTTATGGATTGCATTCATTTAACGGGAATTCGCGGCTATGGCTACACTGGGTATCTACCAGAAGAACAGGTGCTAGGACAATGGTTTGAGGTGGATGTGAGGTTATGGTTGGATATCTCCACAGCGGCCAAGACTGACGCGATCGAAGACACTTTAGATTATCGCAGCGTCATTAGCTTGACACAACATCTGATCAAAACGTCTAAATTTGTTTTGGTGGAGAAATTGGTAACAACGATCGCAGATTCTATCCTCCAAGAGTGCGATCGTGTAACAAAAGTTCAAGTCACTCTTAGCAAACCTGCTGCACCTATTCCAGATTTTGGTGGCAAAATTAGCATTGAACTGACTAAAAGTAAGTCCAACCTTTAATTCACAAAATGCGTTTTTTTTCAATATCTATCAGCTAGCAAAAACAGGGGGTTTACGTGGAGCTTGGAAATGTCTCATAATGATAATCTTTCTTGCTATGACCCCCAGCACCTGCTGATTACCAAAAAACTAAAAAATACCGCGATCTGCTGATGAACATTTAACTTGCATATTTTCAGAGGACATCAATTGTGATTAAGTATTAACCAGAAGCTATAGGGCTAGTACCCCAAGGCGGAAGTCAAAAGTCAAAAAGCTTAGAAGACAGGCTTTTGAACGATTTGAAATAGTTGCTTTATTTACGCCGTGCTGTACTAGTATTTTATTTTTAAAATACGCGTAGTGCCGTGGCAAGGCTAAAATAATGCATTAAAAATATCTCAACTATTGAGATCTGAGAAACATAACTAATTTTCTATTGCACATATTTAGGCTTGCCATGCTATTACAATAAGACTGAGAAGTTTAAAAAATTTACGGTTGTTATATGAATATTTCTAAGTAAGACGAGTTTACTTATCATTAAAAATTTCAGACAGATTTAGACCGTAATCTAGACCTCATCTGATATAAAACCTGTTTTTAGGTAAACCAGCATTAAACTCTTTAATTACAGGTTACGATGAATTATTAATAATATTTTATTTGATGTATATTAGCATAATAGATACAACAAAGTCTAGATTTTTTAAATTAGATTAAAGTAATATAACGTGATTTTATGATTTTTTTTTCTTGATTAATTTGTATAGAGATATTATACTTAGTGTTTATACTTTCCCAATAAAAAATTATTGTATACATTTTAAAATCAGTTTTTGAGTGCTTGATAATTACATTCTAATTTAAATTTGATGTTTAGTAGCATCATATTAGCTACATAAATTAATTAAAATTAGCTTTGACAAGCATAGAAGTTTCCGGAGATTAATAACATGATGCTATTTACTCATTAGTCAGTATTAATATCAAGCAAGAAAACAGGGTCGCTAGAGATTGTTTATGATAAGATAAGCACTTTTAACTTGAGTTGACACTGACAACAAAAATCTGAACCTTAGCAAACAGGTTATCGTAACATGTTCGCCCGCAAAATCCTAGTTGTTGAGGATGAAAAAAATATAGCCTCAAATATTAGAAAAAGTTTACAAAAATTAGGTTATTTAGTATCAGAAATAACTAAATCTGGTGAAGAAGCAATAAAAAAGGTAGCAGAGACTCATCCACATTTAGTATTAATTGATATCTGTCTAGCTGGAGAAATAGATGGTCTTCACGTAGCGGATATTATCCAGAATCACTTCCATGTGCCTGTAGTATATCTAACGGAGTGTTCGGAATATAAAACATTATATAAAAATCAGCTAAGTGAGCCTTTTAGTTACATAGTCAAACCATTTATTGAAAGTGATTTACATTTTGTGATTGAAATGACCCTGTACAAACATCAGAGCAAAAAAATATTATACGAAGAAAAACAGAGGTTGATGGCAATTATTAATAGTATGGGTTGTGCAGTGATTGTGACATACGCAAATGGTTGTATTGAAATGATGAATCCCATAGCAGAACTAATCACTGGTTGGAAGCAAAGTGAAGCGTTCGGGAAAGATTTAATAGAAGTCGTTAACTTAGTTAATAAAGATATAGGAGAAAAAATTGAAAACTTGGGCACTTATGTAATCGAAGCAGGTGAAGTTTTCAATTTACCAGAAAACTGTACATTGATTACCAAAGATGGCAAAGAAATAGCGATTGGGGATAATGTTGCACCTATCCGCGATCGAGATGGCAAGATTACTGGCGCGGTTTTAGTTTTTCAAGACATTACTAAACGTAAGCAGACAGAGGCGCAACTGATCCGCAATGCATTTTATGATGGGCTGACAGAATTACCGAATCGTATTTTATTTTTAGATCGGCTCAGACAAACTATTGAACGTAGCAAACGCAGAAGCGATTATTATTTTGCAGTTTTGTTTTTGGATTTAGATGGCTTCAAAGAGATTAACGATCGCTTTGGGCATGGAATAGGGGATGATTTTTTAGTAGCGATCGCTAGACGTTTAGAGTCATGCTTACGTAGTGGCGATACTGTAGCACGATTTGGTGGTGATGAGTTTACTGTTCTTTTGGAGGATATTAAAGACATTACCGACGCTACCAATGTTGCCAAACGTATTCAAGACTCTTTACAATTGCCAGTTAACCTGAACGGATATCAATTATCTACTACAGCTAGCATTGGTATTACTTGGAATTTTAGTAATTATGAGGAGCCTGCAACTCTGCTGCGGGATGCTGATATTGCTATGTACCAAGCTAAACGCCAGGGAAAAGCTACTTATACCATATTTAGTTAAGAATGGAATATGATACTCTAGGAGCTACTAAGGTTATGGTATACAACTGAGAAGCCCGATCATTCTGTCATGGAAAAAACTGAAAAACAGAATTCAGGAGTCAGTAGCTAGAATGGGCTAAACCTTAGCTATCCGCTAACATAATTGAATTCTTTATGACTGGCGGACTTAGACAAACGCTCAGGCGAACGCTGAAAATAGGTTTAAGTTTGCCACTTTGATTCTGAATTCTGTTAGCGCAGCGGGGCGTAGCCCATTCTGAATTCTGCATTCTGCTTCAAAACTTATAACCTCTAGCAATCCAATAGAGCCAGTCTGTGATCGCTTCTTGAGTTTCACTGTCAGCATCAATAGCTGCTATTTCAGATAATTTTGCCGAATATACATCTTCATCCTTACCATTAATATAAGCAACTTCGACAAACATATCTTTTAAGCACTCATCATCTGGGGCCATTCCCAGGACTTCAACTTGTTTCTCCTCGACAGAACCTGATTTGCGTGCCTTCTTAGTCCATTTAGCCAGAAAGGGAAAATTCAGAGCCTCTTCGAGGTAGTAGTACCAACCCATAGCCCGGTCTTCTTTGTCTTCAGCATCTACAATGATCTCAGTTTTAATGCGATGCTCTCGGTTTTCGTCGGCTTCAACACTAGGCATAAGATAACACTTTGCGTATAATTCATTTTGATAATACTACCAAAATGTTTCTAAAATCATAGTTCAATATATCTCTTATGTCCGTTTAATTACTTATTAACCTCCAAGAACCCCATCCCTGAATACCCTCTTTGCAAACTCTTAGGGCCGGTTAGGGTGAAATGACTGTGGGAATCATAACTAATTATCTGGAAATGATATAAACTCTATAAAAAACCGCTTGTCATTGACAAACGGTTTTCTAGTTATTGCTCTTAAGGGTAAGTTATTCGTTGCACTAAGATGCAAAGTTTTTTTAGCGCTCAAGCGCAAAATTGTTCAGAGATTAAACAAGTCTCAAATCAGGATAATTTGCCAACACATCATCAGATGTGAGAGTATCATTTTCAGCTTGCGGAGTCCAAAGAACTTCAATTGCTAGAAGCTTGTCGCTAGGGATACTACCAATTTGCCGCAAAGCTTGACGCAAATCATCAGCACTATTAATCGCTGTGGGGATTTCAAACTTACCTAGTGTCGCCGCCAACAATGTGACAATAATGTATTCACCAGGACCTTCGGTAAATAGGCGAGTGGGATTGTCGAGTTCACCAGCCGGAGGTAAAGCATCTTTAGCAAGGGCTGCTTTTAGCTGGTTGTTGACGTTAGAAAGAGTTTCTTCGCTAAACTTGCTGCGTTCTGCCAGTGACAGCCGATTAAACTGACCTTCAGCTGAATTTAAACTGGCTTGTTGAGTGCCACCACCCGCATATACAAAGTATTCGGGATGGCGGAGTAAAGCTAGACTGGCTTCTTGGAGAATTTCTGCTCTGCCTTCTGGGGTGTTAGTATCAGCAGTTTCAGCAATGTGGTTGAGTTCATTTTGCAATTCCCGGGCTTGAGCTAACAAACCTACTTGCAAACGAGTTACAGAAACAGGAGAGTTACTGCTGTAATCTGCTTCTCCAGTTTCACCGCTAGAGACACGGCGGAAAGTTTGCAATAAGAAATTAGCGATCGCCAAGAAAATTAAGATGGTAAATATACCACCAAATCCTCCCCCAATACCCCAGAAGGGAACTATGAAGGGAAAGCCAAAGCCACCACCAAAACCACCACCAGGATAGTATCCGCCCCCGCCAGGAGGTGCATAGGTGCGCGGTGTATAAGTGCGACTGGAAGGCATTCTAAAGGAGCCACCACCGATACGACCCCCACTGCGGGCTGCTAATGCGCCATCAGCGTGACCAAGAGCCAAAGCTAACACCAAGCTTAGGGCTAAGAAGGTTTTTAACAGCGGTTTGATGGTTTGTTGTAGTTTTTTACGCATAAGACAATCGCTTGAAAAACGGAATTATTATTTATGATCTCTCCCTATGCTGGGAGTAGTGTTGCAGGATGTCGCTAACGCTAGCCCGTAACAAGCAAGTTTGTAGCATTCACGTAGCATTGACTTTTAGAGGCTACATATTTAATTTACCGCGTCTTATCTTGGGTAAGTAGCGATCGCAGGGGGGATTTCTCGACTGGGGAACCGTACCTGAAGACATGTTTATCATCACAGAAATTTACGATGTCTACGACGGGCTACGCTTACGGGCAATTGTTTGCTATGCCTTGGGCTAGCAGTTATCAGACTACAGTTTTGAATTATACAGATGATTTTAATTTTTAGTGATTATTTTGACTAATTTTTTTAATCATTCACTGAAATGGTGTTGAGTAAAATAGAACTTACGCAAACATTCGAGTAGCAAGTTAATCTGACTTTTCACGGAATTTGGAAAATCTCTTCCATATCTCTTCTTCTAGCAGAGAGACTTTAAATTTTCTCTCTTCACGACACTGTAAGGAGCCTAGTACCGCAAGTCAAAAGTCACGCATAATTGTATTCCGAGCTTCTTGCGCCATTTGAAATGGTATGTTGTACTAGATTTTCCTTGGCTGTTCCATATCACGTCAAAAGTTAGGAATATTTATTTACAAGTACTTCTTTTTAACTAATTACTTAATGATTTAGCACTGGCTCAACGAGCCACCACCATTAATAACATTATTTAGTACATTAAAAAACTTAAAAATGCGTATACGCAGAATAATAAAAAGTGCCTGCAATGCCTGTCAGCCAACGTATACAGACGCAATTTTGCTACTGAAATTTACAAAAGTTTTTATCATTTTGGTACAATAGTTCAGGTATTTAGGATATTCTATTGAACGTAGTTAAATTTGAGAATGTTCGCAACAGTTGTTCACTGAGTAATTTCGCTACAAGTGCTAGCTTTGAAGTTGTTACGTATTTAAGTTGTATATTTAGTCGTGAGGGTTGTCATTAGTTATTTGTATTTCAAAGGACAGATGACCAATGACAAAGGACAGTATTAACGAACGCGCATCAGCTTATTTATTGTTCATCATGCACATAATTTCTCATTACTTGAGAAATTTGCAGCAAAAATCAAATCAACACAATAAAAAAACAATCTTCCTGGCTAATCTTCTAAAATAGGCTTCAAATTTGTCTACCAAATTCGTTTTAAAAGAAATAAAATAATAAGGATGGCTTAGAAAGTAATCCTAATTGTAAATAAATTAAAAACTATTTGAAATATAGTCATCAACTTTATTATGGAACATATTTCTCAACTAACAGCCGAAATCAGAGACAAAGCTGCATACCCAGATATCCTAGTCATATCCCGGATCTTCCTGCCGAAAGAAGCTGTAATTGGGGAATATATCTACAATCGCTGCCTCCAAGATCCAGAACGAGTAATTGTGCTGGCAGCTAGTTGCTCAGGAGATGAAGTATTTGATAAGAGTCAACAGTTTCCTGTGTATCGCTGGTATTATCCTAAATATTGGCGTAGTCGCTATGTGAGAAATATCCTGAAGCCTTTGGTCAATATCGTCTGCTCATTTGTCCTAGCAATTAAACTCTATTTTCGCTATCACTATCGTTATATAGAGTGGGGCCACGGCTATGATTTTCCTTCACTGTTGCTATTGAGCTATTTGTTACCGATTCGCTTTTTTATCTATCTGCACGGCAACGATCTTCTTTGTACTTTACACAATCCCGTGCTGCGATCGCTATTTAAATTAACACTAAAACGCGCTGAAGGCATTGTTTGTAACAGTTCTTATACAAGAGACTACCTCAGAACTGCTTTCCGATTGGATACTCCTACCCACGTCATTAACCCAGTCATCAGACCAGAAAAATTTGGGAATAATGTAGCCAATCCCAGTAGCCTTGATGATTTACGGGTTCGGGTGCGTCAGACGTACAACATTCCCGATTCCGCAATAGTGATTCTCTCCATCGGCAGGCTACTAAAACATAAAGGTTTCGACAGAGTAATTGATAATATCCCAATACTGCTAACTTTTGGGGTCGATGTTCACTATATACTCTGCGGGCAAGGGCCAAGTGAGTCGGAACTGAAATCTCTGGCGCATCGTTTGCGGGTTGATAAGCGCGTCCACTTTGCTGGATATGTGCCAGAGCGAGAATTAGCAGGTTATTATGCAGCTTGCGATATATTTGCCATGCTGACTTTATCGGATACTAAGCCTAATAATATGGAAGGTTTTGGTATGGCTTATTTAGAAGCAAGTTACTTCGGGAAGCCGATAATTGCCCCTCGTTTAGGTGGTGTTCTAGATACAGTTCAGCATGAAGAAAATGGAATACTGGTTAATCCCAATTCTGGTTATGAAGTTTTTCAAGCTTTCAATCGGTTGTGCAAAGACCAACAATTACGCGAGCAACTCGGTCGTAAAGGTAAAGAATTAGCCAAGCGTAGAACTCTTCATCGCTCGCTTTATAAATCAGAGGGAAAAAACGCAATTTTGTGAAGTGATTTTATTAACTAAACCGGATGAAATCATAAAATTCAAAAAATACCAAAAAGGGCAATTTACTATAAGCCATATTCTGCATAACCTTTAACAAATTGCTTCACAAAAGAGCAAGATTACAGTGTAAAATCTCGCTTGTGATGTGATTAAGTGTGCAATGAAAAATATCTGGTTTAACATAGAGCAATTCCTTCGGCGTTACACAAAGCACCGAATGCAATCTTTCGTGTTTACAGTCATTGGATGTCTTGCTGTAGTTAGTATGATTACCTTTGGAGCAATGTATGTTGTGGCTCAACCTGCTTCAACTTCATCTGAACGTCCCGCTGTGAAAGCGCCAAATTTCGGGCGCCACTTTCAAGAATTTGGGCGTGAAGGCTCTATCTTGATTTACGACTTAAAAAATAACCGCATCTATGAACACAATCCTCAACGTAATGCAACTGCAATTGCTCCAGCTTCAACATTCAAAATTTTTAACGCGTTGGTGGCACTAGAAACAGGTGTAGTTCCTGATGATGTGGCAGTTCTTACTTGGGATGGAATTCACCGAGAGATTGATGCCTGGAATCATGATACAAATTTGCGTCAAGCCTTTAAAGATTCAACTGTTTGGTTCTATCAAGTATTGGCGCGTAGGGCTGGATATGAACGGATGCAGCAATTTATTAACAAAGTAGGCTACGGGAACCGTCAGATTGGCACTGTCGCAGACATCGATGGTTTTTGGCTACAACCGCAGCTATTGCAAATTACCCCCAAAGAGCAAATTAAGTTTTTGCAACGGTTGTATCAAGGCGATTTGCCTTTCTCGCAAAGGACAATAAATCTTGTTAAAGACATTATGGTACGCGAACAAACTCCAGACTACACACTGCGAGGAAAGACGGGATGGTTAACGAGTATCAAACCAAATTTTGGTTGGTTCGTGGGTTATTTAGAGCAAAACAAAAACGTCTACTTTTTCGCGACAACCCTTGATATACAAAAATCGGAAGATGCACCCGCCCGCATTGAGATTACACGACGTAGCCTCAAGGATTTGGGCTTGCTGGCTCAAATTAACTAACCACCACCGACAATAGTTACAACTTCTAAGCGATCGCCTGGCTGCACTTTTGTTTGCTGCCAAAACTGGCGGTGTAAAATTTCACCGTTATACTCTACAGCCACCAAGCGGGGGTTAAAACCCAATTGTTGGAGCAAATCGGGTAAGGAAGTTTGCAACGAACAGCTATGGGTTTCCCCATTTACCTGAATCGTAATCTCGTTAGACATAATATGTGTGTGGGGCATTGGGCATTGGGCATTGGGAATTGGGCATTGGAAATTGGGTATTGGTTACTCACTTTGGACAAATGACAAATGACTATTTTAAAGTTCTGGTTTAATGCGATTGAGTTGCGAGAGCAAATATTGCGTCACGAGGGTAGGCTGTTCGGCTTGCATAAGCGATCGCACCACTGCGACACGTTCGGCTCCGGCATCGATTACATCATTGATATTATTGGCATCTATTCCCCCAATCGCAAACCAAGGAATTGAACAATTTTTGGCAGCATAGCTGACGTATTCTAGCCCTGCTGCTGCTTTACCTACTTTTGTAGGAGTTTCATAAACTGGCCCCACGCCAATATAATCTACACCTTCCGCAATTGCTGCTTGCATTTCTTCTTTATTTGTGGTTGAAAGCCCTATCAGACGTTGCGAACCCAGTAATTGCCGAGCAACAGCAATAGGCATATCTTGTTGTCCCAGATGCACGCCATCGGCATCGACAGCTAAAGCTACATCCACGCGATCGTTAACAATGAACAAAGCGCCGTAGATGTGGCATAACTGCCGTAATTTTCTAGCTTGTTCCAGACGCAAAGAATCATCGGCGGTTTTGTCGCGGTACTGTAGAAGCGTTAATCCACCTTTGAGTGCAGCCTCGACATTGTTCAACAAATTTTCACTAGGGGAAGTCACAAGATACAAATGCGATCGCCACAACAATTGATGGCGCTGATGACCCATTAAACTACTTTCTAGGGTATAAACCTGATAGCGCATCTGCTTACAAGCTTTAGCCATATTTGGCTGGTAAAGCTTGCTGTATTCTTCCAACACCCGTAATGCTTCTTCTATCCGGCAAAAGTTAGCTTGCAAGACCGATTTTATACTGGCTCGTTGTTCTTCTTGAGGATGGGTTAATTCAGTCCCAGGATCGCCTGGTGTATCTCGCGCCGCCCGCAATTCTGGGGTATGCCACTTGGCTACCTCTTGTCGTAGCCGTTTGCATTCAAGAGCCAACTGGGCATTATTCAACCCAAACCGACACCATTCCTCGATAATTCGCAAGCCCTCACGAGCGCGATCTAAATTGGCATCTAAAATGCGGTAAACAACTTGCTGTATTTGCTCTTTTTGGCTGTATGGCTCGACCATTACAACAACCCCGTTAGTGCTTTCATCGAAGTGTGAATTATCATAAGTCCTAGTAACCATAAGTTAATTAATTTGCTTTTTTTTACTAGATTTTTGCTGAATCTACGCAAAACAACGTAGTAGTGAGGGTTACGGTAAATTATCCCATGTTCCTATAGACAGTGATAAGGGTAGTTTGAGGCTACAGTTTCGCACTGAGCTTAGTCAAGTGTTTTACGGTAGACAACGAGCTTACAAAAGACTGGCAAAAGGGAATACACCAGAAAATTCACAATTGAAAAAGAATGTAGAGACATAGCAGTGCTACGTCTCTACAAGGGTTCTGGATAACGCATATTTAATTTCACTCTTAATATCTATTAGATATAGAAGTGAAAATGATATAGGCACAATTCATGAATTGTGCCTACAAATTATTTTGGGCAACGCACAATTAATTTCTGGAGATGTCTAATATCATTTATTACTATGTATTAAATATCGCCAATCGGTCAATATATGAGTAATATTATCGACATAATACTCTCTAGAGAGTATAAGAATTTATGATTACTTATAAGGAGTCGTGTTAAATATGATTCTCTCTCGTGTGTTTCCTGAGTACCGTAGAGTAGATGTTCTGTTGGCAAAGCTGAAGTTTCTGAAATCAGCAAGGGTTTTATTTTTTAGTTTTTCAGTATTATCTTTTACTGTAGGTATGGGGGCGGCAAGTATAGCGTTTCTGGGTATCAGCCTGGATAGTGCAATCGCTCAAATTCCATCGACACCAGATTCAGCGCCTCTGAATCAGAAAACACCTTCTCAGGCTAATGTGCTATTTGTCAACCCTAGTGTTGGAGATGACAAGGCAGGCAATGGCAGCGAATCCTCTCCTGTAAAGACGATTACCCAAGCCCTGCGATTAGCTAACGCCAATACTGTAATTATGCTTTCAACCGGCACTTATAGCGCCGAGACAGGAGAGGAATTTCCCTTAATATTGAAACCGGGTATTTCAATTCAAGGCAACGCCAGCAATCAAGGTAAAGACATTATTATTCAGGGAGGCGGTGATTATCTGAGTCGGAGCTTTGGCGGTCAAAACGTCACAATTGTCGGGGCAAACCAAGCCTTGCTCACTGGGGTAACGGTGACGAACTCTAATCCCCGTGGTTACGGTTTATGGATTGAATCTAGCAATCCGGTAGTCGCAGAAAATACATTTACTGGTAGTACTCAAGATGGTATTTCTGTCAGTGGTAATGCAGCACCCACCATTAGCAAGAATTATTTTGATGGCAATGGAGCCAATGGGATCACAATTGCTGGTAACTCTAGTCCGCAAGTGAAGGAAAATGTCTTTCACCAAACAGGTTTTGGGATTAATATTGCCCAAAGTGCCGCTCCTGTAATTATAGGTAATCAAATTCAGAACAATAGATCGGGAATTGTCGTACAAGCAAATGCCCGCCCGATTTTGCGGAATAATATTATTCAAGATAATAAAGAAGATGGTTTAGTTGCGATCGCTCAAGCAATGCCAGATTTGGGTAGTGCATCCGAACCTGGGGGTAATCAATTTCAAAATAATGCCCGCTACGATATTAATGCCAGCGCTGCTAAACAGGTGATTTCTGCTGCTGGTAACAACCTTGTAAGCGATCGCATCACTGGCAAGGTAGATATTAATGGTACAACAGCACTAGCAACCGAAAATTCTCAACCCGCCCCTGTTCCTAACAATGCGTTACGAGAAATACCATCAACTGGAGAAATCACCTTCTCGGCTCCCGAAATCTCTGAAACTACCAATGGGCAAACCAGCAACAGCATTTCAGTAAATAATCCTGTTTCTACACAATTAAATAGTCAACGGCTGCCATTAATGCCAGCCAATAATATACCGCTTTCCCCGCCTATATCCAAACAACCACCCACTTCTAGAGTCGTCGGATTTCCTACTCCTAGCAGCTTGTCAGGTAGACAAATACCAACTAACGCACAGCCGACTGATACACCACAGTTAAATTATGTGCGGATTGATCCTAATACCATTGAGTTTACGGCACCAGAGTCCCCATCCAATTCAGTTGTACAGCCACCAGTTCCAAGTATGAGGGATCAAACGCAGCAGCCATTACCAATACTAGAAACTGCTGCTCCAGGTGCTTCAGAACTTTTACCACTTCCCGTAGGCGTAGCCCGTCGTAGACATCGCAATATCCCCATTGTTAATACTCGCAATCTGCAAACAAGTTCTGCAAGTATTCCTTATAGTGGTAACTCTGCAACACAATTTGGTGTACGTTATCGCGTAGTAGTGCCACTTATAACTGATAAAGATCAAGATTTAGTACGATTCCTTGCTCCTGGTGCGTTTCCCACAGTTTGGCAAGGTCAAAGAGTTATGCAAGCAGGAGTATTTAGTAGTGAATATAATGCTAAAGAAATGCTCAAAACACTCTCTAGTAAAGGTTTAAGAGTCATTATGGAGCCGTTGAATTAATTGGGTATTGGGCATCCCTTCTCTGCGAGACGCTACGCGTAGCTTGCTTCCCCCCTTTTTTTGATTGTAATGGGCGATCGCGGGTCAAAATGAAATCAATTGCTTTAAGAGAGCGATCGTTTTCCTACTGTGGGGAGGCATCGCTCTTTTAGTCATCATCATTCACTTTTCTGCTTAAGCTAAGTACTAAGCCTAATTTGATACTTTATTATCTCTTCACTTTTCAGCGGAATTTCTAATTGACAAAAGCAATGTTATCCTAACTTGTCACGAATGAACCGATTTAATTTTATTCAATAGTAAGAGGTATGGAACCGACCATCGAGCAACTTAAAGCATTCTTTGACTTTTGCGTTCAGGCTAGTAATTTGTTTAGAGATATAGCATTGGTTAGATTTGATGAGAGGACAAGCCGAATCGTGATTTTGATAGGCGAAACCATCCAAATAGAAATTCTTAGTAATGGGGAGAACATTATCCGATGACAAACTATTTAACTCTTAATGAGCAAGAATTAAGACAATATGTGATATCAAACCCCCAAGATGAGGAGGCATTTCAGCATTACCTCAGCATCATGAGAGCGAAACCGAGGGTAGTGATTAGAGGCTGAGTTAAAACGGCGTATTAATCAAGCTAGTTAACATAGAACCCGTTACTAGAATGTCAGTAACGGGGTTTTTCAATTTAGCAGCTTGACTCAATGTGATTTTTGGGACTTGCCTTTATTTAGCAACGCTGATATTCCCGCGATCGCCTTTGCCGTAAGTTGGGTTGGGCTAAGGAAACCGATCATCTAATACTCCGACACGACTTCGAAGTACCTCAACACGACTTCGAAGTACCTCAACACGACTTCGAAGTACCTCAACACGATTTTGAAGTACCTCAACACGACTTTGAAGTACCTCAACACGACTTCGAAGTACCCCAACACGACTTTGAAGTACCTCAACACGACTTCGAAGTACCTGTCGCTTATTTAGAGTAACTTTTTTGACAAACTGAATAAAAACTTCAGTACAATCCACTAAAAATAATTAGGTCGATCTTAATTTGCTTTAATTTTTCCGAATTATCTCTCAGAGAAGTTTATTGTTGCATTGGCTAGAGTACATGCAGTAATCCTATAACTTCCTTCAGGAGCGCATTTTATGGCACGACTAAAACGCAGTTCACCCCAGGGGAAACGCACCTTATTTCCTAACAAAAACTAATAAGGATTTCAAAGTCATCTATACAAGTG
>NZ_JABXKN010000055.1:0-16119 GCF_017115065.1 Nostoc sp. JL23 | reverse complement strand
AGAAAACATATTTCTTGTTTTTCTTGGAATAATTTATTCTTTGGAAGTCCCTAAAGCAATCTAAAATCTCAAATGAACTATTTTCATCAATTGTCCAGCCAAAAACGTTACCACCAAAAGATATTGGTGATACTTCTAGTCCTGAACGCCCAAGTTTACCTCTTTGTGTAATGACCATGAGTTTTTTCTCAAGACAGTTTTAGAATTACTTATGCCAATTACGGCTAATTCAAATAAAAAATACATTGAGATTTTAAACTACGATAAGCCCATCTTTAAACCGTAGTTTAAAATCCCAATGTAGGTTATCATGAAAGATTGTCTAAAATCAAGTGTTATTCTTAGCGATAAGCTACGCTATAACCTTATAAATGCTGAATTGAATTTGGCCGCTCCAAGAGCGTTCTTATGTTAGCCAGAAGTAAGTGGGCGTATTTCGTTGGCGGCGTAGCCAAAAAGCCACCCCCATCATGCCTATAAGAACTGATGCATTGGTAGTGTCTGGCTCTGCGAATATTTTTTGAAAAAACCTGACCTGGGGGTGATTCACCATTAAGTACAGTTGTAAATTTCGCTTTTACTGTGCAATATAAAACTGCCCTGGAGTTAGCCCAGAGCAGCTTTTGATAGAAGTAAATTATATAGGAGACAATTAATGTTGTCCCCGGTTAATGCATAGTGAATACCTTTATAGAACCCATTTGATATCTATACAGGAGGGCAATCGAATTTGGCTGAACTACGAGCTAAGTTACAAATTTTATAGATTGATCGTCAGGATTTTTTTCTTGCTTTTTTTGTCGCTCAACACGACTGTATTGTAGGGTAATGTATCCGTTCCCAGCGGAATTGGCAGGCTAAAACTGGGGCTTTTATGATCGAGTTCGCCTAAATCAATGCTTTTCGTTATATCGCCATCTGTTGCAAGATTTGCGGTAAGTTCGCCTTTATAATCTTCAATTAAAAAGTCTCTAAAGAAAACGACTTCCCCACCCTCAGGATCTATACCAAGGATGACCGTACCGCTGAAAGTTGCGCCTTTTCGTTCTTCATCAACCGTTGCCATTGTGATTTCCGAGGGGTCTTGACCGGACATATGTGCCATAAACTTTTTTCTCTTGCGAATTCTCAACAATTGAAAATGATTTTACAAGAGCGCTATGGGCGATCGCAAAACTCTCAGGACGTATTTCTGCATCGGTCTTGCAAATGTATAGCCAAGTTATACCAATTTGAAAAAAGAATGCGACAGATACATACTCCCAAACCTTTGTTCTGTCTAGCTTTCCTAATTTTGAATTTTGAATAGTCCAAGGATATATAAAATCTATTTGGGATCTATCCATTCACCAACCGCTTGAGCATCAGTCGAATGAAACACAGATTGAGTTTTGCTGTCGCATGACTTAAAGTACGCTCAAAATTTTTGACTAAACTCTTACACCGCTCCATCCAAGCATTAGACCGTTCAATGATCCATCGTGTTGCAATTGGGACAAATTCTGCTTTGCCTTGGGCTGCTTTTTCA
The DNA here is from genome assembly GCF_017115065.1 of Nostoc sp. JL23. Lineage (NCBI taxonomy): Bacteria > Bacillati > Cyanobacteriota > Cyanophyceae > Nostocales > Nostocaceae > Nostoc > Nostoc sp. JL23. Next base: position 14,591 of record NZ_JABXKN010000055.1, on the reverse strand, counting down.
GCTTTCGTCGGCTTAGGTGCAAGTTGACTTCTATCTTGGTCAGGACTTGTGGATATAGTTTTTGTAGGGCAGTGCTGATGGTGTTTGGATGATAGCCGTGGTCGAGCAGGATGGTAATTTTAGGAATATTGACAGGCTTGGCTCGAAAGTAATCTTTTGTTGTGACTCAAGAGTTCAATTAAGCCTTGGTCATGAAAATTTTTCATATTTCAATTGCATGGATACATCGCAGTGGCGCACAGATGTGCGCCACTACGCTAAAAGCTAGATTTCTGGGTCAACCAAGCGGGTAGTAGGACGGCTCTGATACAAATCTTGAACGACTTGGACAGCAGAAACTACAGCTACAAGGCTAATGACTGCAACAGGTAACAAACCTTTCCCTAAAATGGCGATCGCTAGCAGCACGACTGCACCCGCAAGTCGATACTGGGAACGGATTTTGCAATAACGGATCACCCCAAATCTATGGAGAATACTGACAGCTAGAGAGCATAATGCTACTGAACCACAGATGAGCCATCGCTGGGAATCGGGTAGTGCTAAAGTTGGCTTACTCAACAAGATTTGTTCTACACCGACTCCAGCAGCAGTAATCCCAATCACTAGCGGTAAATGGGTGTAAAGCCAGAGATTAACAACACCAACTTTTCCATGTGTCCGCGCCATCTCAATAGGTTTACCACCCAGGTTATCAAAATAAACCCACCACCAACTAAAGGCGATAATTAGACCAAACACGGCGGAAATTACGGTCAAAACATCCCATTTCTGCTCAGAGACACCATTAACTACTGCAATGATTGCTTCACCCAAAACAATAATGGTGAATAGCCCGAAACGCTCCGGTAAGTGCGAGGCGTGGGGGAGTAACCCGATCTGAAACTTACGTCCTGTTAGGGGTGTAGCAAAGTCAATAACAATTCCCAGCGTCCAAAATCCGAACCGCCAAGGAATGGGTACAGATGCTGATATTAACCACAGCAAGGCTGCGCTCGCAAAACCAATAGCGTAGCGAGTAGTTAAAGGACGTGCAAAGGGGATATGTCTTCCAGCACGGACGTACTCTATTACAAGCACAGCTCGACCAAAAGCATAGGAAATGGCAAAACCAGGGGAACTCTCATCCAAACCGTGGTGGATGTTAATAGCCATCGCTGCTGCTGTCAGCATTTGTAAACCAATCAGCAGTCTATGTCCCACATCATCGCTGTCAAAGCGGTTGGCATAGAATGTAGTGCCAATCCATGACCACCAAACTGGTATAAATAGAACTACAAACCCAAATAATCCTGATAGAGAAATATCCTCGTTGAGATTGTGGGCGAGTTGAGAAATTGCAACGACAAAAACCAAATCATAAAACAGTTCTAGCCAAGTGGCACGTCGTTCTTCTTCAGTGTCTTCACCAATGCGTAACCTTGGCGGTTGGAGAAAATTTGCCATAGTGCTAATTGCGAATCGCTAATTGATTTTTACCATTAGCTGTAAGCAATTGGCTATCTAGCACATCTATATGGCAGCATTGTTACAAGGCTTAGATCCTTGACTTTTAAAGAATTCAGGAATCTTGTTGTTTGCTTATTATGCAACAAACGCGATCGCATTCTGCTTTCCAAAGTTGGAAATGTAATTTCCGCCAAACTTACCTTTGAATGAGGAAAAACGTTCTCTTTTGGGCATTGTGAATCCCGCAGACTTTGAAAAAGCCGTTGTCATTGCCGCAAAGCTATGTTCAATTTGTGACAAGTTAAGCAAAAACAGAATTTGTCAAGAGGAGGTAGGGAAAGTGCTATTGTTTTACGCTGAACGAGCGATCGCTATTTCCCAAGCTTCCTTATTCACAAGTCTCAAATACTCATTAATGGAGTTTTAATAGCCATTCGCGATCGCCATTTTTTAGAAGTTGCGCTCACTCTTATATTAGCTGGTGTGAAAAAATCTTCTTAGCACTCAATTTGAAATTTGAAAGCTGATTTTATTTGACCTGACTCCACACTCCAGTTTTAGAAGCGATCGCTAATCCCTGAGCATTCTCGAAAGCTATTTGATTCGGGCATTCTACCCCACCAAGCCGCGTTTTAGCCAAACCACTCTTGAGTAATTCTTCCTGAAAACTAATCTCAGCCTCACCCTGTCCGCGAACCATGACTTCAGCAACAGTGCGCCCATCGCTGTCTTTTGCCACTGGAACGATCATCAGTTGGTTATGGGCAGCCGCGATTAGCTTGAGTAGTTTCTGTTTTGCTTCATTGGCCAGTGGTTGTCCTGGGGTTTTACCCTGTTTCAGTTCCGGGGCATCGATGCCACAAAGCTCGACTGACATTTGGCTACCATCGGTTTGACGAACTGTGATGCTGTCCCCATCTGCTACTTGGGTAGCGATCCATTCTTCGGTAAGTGCGATGGATGGCTGGTTAGTTCTTTGGAAAATCGAGATAGCGCTGATGGTAGCTCCAGCGATGCCTGCGGCGGTAAACTACGCAGTTAAAATTATGCCAGTTCTCCACGATGGCTTCATATTGCTAGTGTTGTCACAATATTAAGAAAGCACAATTTTAACCGGATTAAACATTTATTAGCGATTGTCTCGTTGAGTCATCTAAACACAGTCCAATACTGGCTCTTCCTAAGCTTAGTTGTCTGAGATAATTTTTCAAGAGCAAATAGAGACTAATAACTTTACTGACTCATGTAGCCGGATTTTTAGTTACAACTAGGGAATTCCTACGAACCTGGCTTTGGAAGTGATGGTGATTATACCAAAGGTAATTAATGGCACGGCTACTCCGTCGATAAGTTGTCCGAGGGCTAATGATTAAAAGCCAGTCTTGTCCTTAACTTATTTCCTCCAACATAGCTAAATGCTTACTCAAAGGAGCCAGGGTATTAGCAACAATCATCCCACTAGCGACGACGGCGGGTAAACCGATGCCGGGGAATGTGGAGTCACCGCAGCACATCAACCCCGCTAAAGGTGTACCGTGACCAGGAAATAAACCTTTAGCGGCAGAAATTGCCGGGCCATAGGAACCATGATGGCGGCGTAAAAAACGTTCGTGGGTGAGGGGTGTACCAACCAGGGTGATTTCGCAACGGGTGCGGATATCGCTGATGATTCGTTCTAAAGCTTGCCACATCACCTCGGCGCGCAATCGCTTTAGTTGCTCATATTCCTGGCTTCTCCTATCTAGCCCTTGCCAAAGTGCGTAGGGTTCATTACCGGGAGTGTAAACGTGAATTACGTGTTTACCTGGGGGTGCAAGCGATGGGTCAAGAATTGAGGGTATTGATACCACCACAACATTTTGCGGTGCAGTAATGCCCAATTGCCAATCATTAACCACAATATAATGACAAGCTAAATCTGCTGGTAAACCTTGAGCATCAATACCAAGATGCAAGTGCATAAAACTATCACACTCTGGTATAGCTTGGCGTTGGCTGCGGAATTTTTTTGGTATTGCTCCTTCTGGTAATAGTTTTAACGTATCCCATATTGAAGCATTAGAAACAACTGCTCGTCGCGCCCGAATTTCTTCCCCATTTCGCAGTTTGACACCTACCGCCCGTTTACCTTGTACCAAAACTTGCTCAACATGAGAGCCTAACATTAATTTCCCGCCATGTTTTTCTAGTCCTTGCACCAGTGCATTGACTAAAGCACCACTACCACCAACAGGGTAATCTAACGCTACTCCTGGTTTGTACCACTCCCCAAACATAAATGCGACTTCTGCGGCGTTAGTTTCTGATGCTGGTAGTCCAGAGAGGAGAAAACACAACAAGTTCAACCAGTTAATAATAAAGGGGTCATGGACAACACCATTCATGATCCGGTCAAAAGACCCCGTTAACTTGAGAATATTGGCAGTATGTTTAGCTAACGATGGAGCAAATTTACTGATAGTTAAAGCTGCACCTATATCTAAACGTAATGCAGATGCAGGGAGAGCGATCGCCGCTGCGGCTAGTGGTGTCATCACCGCTTGCAAGCGTCGCCATTGGGACACTGCATCTTCACCTCGCAGCCTTGCCAGCACTTCACAAAACTGTTCTGCACCTACAGATGTATCAAAATCACCTTCTGGTAGCCGACAACCCCAAGTATCATAAGTCACACATGGCAAATCCACACCAATTACATCTAGCACTTGTCGTAAAGGGTTAACCGAAGGAGTGTAAGACAACCCAGAGTAAAGAGAAGGGCCACTATCAAACTTAAATCCTTGACGTTCAAAACTGTGCGCCGCTCCACCAGCAATTGTATGACTCTCACAAACAGTCACATCAAAGCCATATCGCGCCAAAATAGCAGCACAACTCAACCCCCCTATACCACTACCAATTACAACTACATCTTTTTGGTTCATAGTCATTAGTTATTAGTGCGTAGTCTATATTGTGCCTCAAAAATGTTAAAGTCCCGATAAATGCGTAGCTTGTCGCCTTCGGCATCGCTCAAAATTATTGCTACTGACGATCGCTCTTTGGGGGTGCGATCGCTTTTCCACGCTAGAATTTAATTTACCAGCCTCCCAACCACTGGGCTACTTCTGGTAATTGAGTTTGCCCCATATCTTGCTCAAGCTTAAAAAAGGTATTTTCCTCACTCTTCAGAACTCCCGTTACATTCCAACGAGTTTTTACAGCCTCAATTTGCTCATTGCTTAAAAGCTGTGATACCCAAAGCAGCCAGGGTTCAGGAAGTGTTATTCCGGTCTGAGAGTCAAGTTTTATATTATACGTCTTGTAAAAGTTATGGTGGTGATCGCACCTTAAACCCACGTAAGTGTAGCCCGTCATAGACATCGCTCTTATGAGGCTAGTCCATCATCTCCCTAATCGATTCTCTTTTTTATTGCCGAAAGCCCTGCTGGTGTGGGCTATTACAGTGGTATATTATGGGAAATCCGGTGCGAAGATTCGGTTTGGAAGCTTTTGTGTTAGAAAAGCTACTGCTGAGGGAAAACTGAAAACAAGACCCTGTTTTGAAGACTTTGATTGTAATTCGTCAGCCAAGTGCTACAAATAACACAACAGAAATGGCAACGCATACATGAGTTTAAAATAGTATTTTAGTACTATTTATTGACAAATAAGTGCTTGTTGCTAAAATCTTTTAACAAAGTCAGGGAAGGTTAAGTTAGTAATTTTTTAGAAATGAAATTGCGAAAAAGCAATCTAATCAGGGATTCTCATGCAAGATTTATTAGATATTGACTTATTTTATGCTTATTTAGACTTAGAAATTAATAGTGAAAATAATATATACCGCATCGGATTGGTATCTCTGAATTTAACAAAAGATTTTTATCAAGAGAATCTAAATCAAGCTTACGAAGAAATTAGGAAGCTGAAAAATAGTAATTTAGCAGTATGCGGTCACAACTTCCGCCGCTTTGATTACCCTTATCTGATTGAGCAAGAACCTCAATTATCTTCTTGGCATATAATTGACACTTTAGAACTATCAATACTTGCTTTCCCCCTACAGCATTCGCATAAGCTAAATAAAGATTATAAGCAAAGTGAATATTCAAGTAATAACCCTGTAGAAGACGCACAGGCAACTCGATTATTACTTGGTCAACAATTAGAAATATTATTTAAAAAGCCTGATGAAGTACAACAGGTATATATTTGGCTCCTGACTTGTGGTTGCGAAGATGCAGACCTTGCATATCAACAACTTTTCAGTGATAACCTTGGTTTGAAGATTGAACAACCCGCCATAGAAATGCTGCCAGAAACAATGCTAAAGGGAATAAATCAATCCTATTTGCAGCAGTTATGGTCTAGTCCACAAACTTATGATTTTGATACAAGATTATGCGTGGCGGGATTACTGGCTTGGAACTATGAGTGCAATACCAATGAATCGAAGCAGGTTTTTTGTGATTGGCTCAGACATTTAAATGGTTTTCAAGCTGTACTTGAGAATTTGCGTCCTTTAAGTACAGATGAATTCGCCATAAGTTCTTACTTGGAATATTTTGAAATTCCCAGTTTTCGACCTTTGCAAGAAGAAGCTGTTCAAGCAATCATTAATAATGAGCGTCCGCTTGTTCTCATGCCTACTGGTGGTGGTAAATCTTTATGCTATCAATTACCAGCTTTCATGTTCCACGAAAGGCACAAAGCGCTTACTGTTGTCATTTCACCGCTACAAGCACTAATGGCAGATCAGGTAGCAGATTTAGAACAAGCTGGGTTTTTCTTCGCCACCTTCATTAATGGTAATCTTTCAGCAGCAGAACGTCGTCAGCGATTATCAGAACTGCGTTCTGGTTCCAAAGGTTTGCTGTACATCAGCCCTGAGCAATTGCGGTCAATGAGTATTCGGGCATTGTTAGAAGAGCGGCCTCCGGTTCTTTGGGTGATTGATGAGGCTCACTGTGTTAGCCAATGGGGCCACGATTTTCGACCAGATTACCGTTACATTCCTAAATTTATTCATGAATTATATCAAGAGCGGCAGCTTGCAATGCCTTTGTTAGCTTTAATGACAGCAACAGCAACAGTTGCTGTTATTGAAGATATTAAAGAGCTATTTGCCCAACACGAACTAAATATAAATCGTACAATTGATGGGGCAACAACAAGAGATAATCTAACTTTTAATGTGATTCCAGTAGCAGGGAATAAAGAGCAAGTTTTGTTGAATCAGGTAAAAGAAGCTCTTGAACTTGGTGGTAGTACCCTGATTTACACTACTACACGTAAAAATGCCCAAAAGCTGGCAGAACTTCTCAAACAAAGTCATATTGAAGCTAAATATTATCATGGGAAACTTGCAAAAGAACAAAAACAACAAGTTCTGCAAGAATTCAAATCAGGTAAATTGAATGTAGTTACTGCAACTTGTGCTTTTGGCATGGGCATAAACCGTAAAGATGTACGCGCTGTTATTCACCATTGCATGAGCGCCAATTTAGAAGGTTACATCCAAGAGGCTGGACGGGCAGGACGTGATGGTAAAAAACCATCAATTTGTACTTTACTCTTTGATCCAAAAGATGCTGATACAGTTTTTCGTTTGCAAAGTTTGAACCAACTGAGCGAACAAGATTTAAAAAATGTCTTGATCTCGACTAGACATATCCGCGATCGCACTTTTGGCAGCGCTAGAGATGATTGGTTTTGGGTGACAACCAATGAAATCTTTGAATCAGGTGACTTTGATGAGGAATTTGGTGAAGAATCAGAACAGCAAAATACTAAGATAAAAGCAGGATTGCATTACTTAGAAAAATTTGGTTTATTAGAACGAGCCGAGAACTTTTCAAGCTTTATCGAATTTGAACTAAGCCATGATACCTTTGCTGAGTCTATAGAGCAGTTTGAGAAATACAGCCGGATGAAGGACTTATCCCGGTTTGAAGCAGATAACTTTGAGCGGCTGATTCAAGCAATGCACATTGCGAAAGTTTATTGTAATAGCAACGATCAACCGTTTCCCCTCGACCGCCTCAGTGATGAAGCTGGAATTAGCTTACATGACCTGACTGCCAGAATCCGTGAACTGCAAAAGGCTGAAGTCTGCTCTTTTGAAATACCAATTACACTTGTGATTACTAAGGGTGTAAGAGGAGATGCCCGTAATAATCATGAACGCATTCGCCAGTTAGAAGACGAATTACTCAAAGTGCTTAATGAGTTGTTTGGGAATGAAAATGAAATACAAATAAATCTGCGTGGACTTGCTTCTCGACTTGACCCAGACAATAGTAAAAAAATCAGAGCATCCAACATCATAGATATTTTGGAAGGTTGGGTTGCTCAAAAATGGCTAAAGTTAAGTAGAATTTCTAGTGATGTGGTTCGCTTAGGAGAAATGGAAGTTGCAGAGCATTTACCTGAGCATAAAATTCTCACAACTACAGTATTGGAAGTTTTATATCAAGCATTGAAAGATGCAACAGGGGCAAGATTATCTCTGAAGTATGAATTAGGTAAACTTGCTAAACAAGTTACCCAAAAAAGTCAACTTGACTGGAATAATGAAGAGTTAGAAGTTATTCTTTTGTGGCTGCACCAGAGAAAAGTTATTCGGTTAAGTGATGGGCTGAATCTCTTTCAACAGTCGCTGAAAGTCCGTGTAATAAAAAACGCAAGTGTTTCCAGAGTAAAACGCCGTTACCCTGAAGTTGAAGCTCACTATGATGAACAAACTCGTCGCACTCATTACATGGTGAAGTATGGTCAGTTAAAGTTAGATGAACAGCGTCAGCAATTTGTTCGTGATTACTTTGGTACAAATCAAGAAGAATTCGTTTCAAAGTACCAATTTTTGGCACAAGAGATTACCAGACCGATTCTTCCAGAAGATTACAACCGTATTCTAGAACCGCTTAACCCTGCTCAAAAAGAAATTGTTTTAGCTTCACACCCAACAATGGCAGTGATAGCAGGCCCTGGTTCTGGTAAAACAAAAACTATTGTTCACCGGATTGCTTATCTTGTAAAGGTTAAGCGAGTTGAGCCGAAGCGTATTCTTGTTTTAGCTTACAACCGTAATGCAGTTAGAGAATTACGGTTGCGGTTGCGTAATTTGATTGGCGAACAAGCATCACGAATTCGGGTCTTTACTTTCCACGGTTTAGCCTTATCACTTTTGGGACGGACGGTAGGTGAATACAGAGGAACTCAAACAATAAATTTTGATCGGCTTTTGGTTGAAGCTTGCGAATTAATTGAAAAAGGCGAAGAATTTGAAGATGCAGATGAAGATACTCAGGCACGACGAATTCAATTATTAGGAAAATTAGAATATATATTTGTTGATGAATACCAAGATGTTAGCGAACAAGAATATCGCTTAATTAAGTTAATTGCGGGGTTAAATGAGTCAGAAGATGAAAGTCACTCAGTACAAATAAATCTTTGTGTCATTGGAGATGACGATCAGAATATTTATGAGTTTAGACATACCGATCCAAAATATATCCTTCAATTTGAGGAAGAGTACAAAGCAAAACGCCTCTTACTGATTGAAAACTATCGTTCTACAGAGTCAATTATTCAAGCTGCCAACAAGTTAATTAACAATAATAAAAAGCGGTGCAAAATTATACCTGAAGAACAGGTAAGAATTGATAACTACCGCAGTGGATATCAAGGTTTAGCAGTTGAAGCTTATAGTTTTAATAATATTAACTCGCAAGCACTTTGGGTACAGCAGCGCATTCAGTCATGGATCAAACAGGGAATACGTCACAATGAAATTGCTGTCCTTGCTCGTCATTGGGATAACTTAGCTCCCAGTAGATTACTTTTAGAAAGAGTAAGAATTACAACTTATTCTTTAAAAACAGATGGATTTCAACTTATTAAAAATTTAGTAACCTGTAAGCTCATCGAAGAATTAAAGCGCCAGAATCAAAAAATTCTTCTACCAGAAGAATCCGTACAAGCTTGGTTTCTCAGTCTTTTTGCTCAATGGGAACGCAGTTCGCAAGAACCTACAGTCAAAGTCTTGCTCAAGATTGCCCATGACATTGACCAAGAACGAGGATTTGATTCTGAAGAATTAGCTCTTCCCATTAGTGTAGCTGATGTTCTTACTACTTTATTTGAATTCAATGAAAGTCCAGAAGTAATGTTAGATGATCGAGCGGTTCTAGTTACAAGTTGTCATGGTGCAAAGGGGCTGGAGTTTAGAAAAATCATTCAGTTAGTAGACGGTTTTGGAATTTCTTCAGATGAAACTGAATCAGAACGGCGATTATTTTATGTGGGAATGACTCGTGCTAAGGAAGAATTAGTTCTATGTTCCACACGACAAAGTTTATTTGTGATGGAATCAGGTGTAAATACAAAATCTTTAAGCCCTGCGACAACCTCTCTGCCACGGCAGATGTTCTATTCAGACCTGAGTCCAGGAGATGTTTATTTAGGACATCATTCTACTAAAAATAGCCAACATATCATAACTCATCTTCAAGAAGGTACTCCACTCAAATTCCAGAGCAACAGATACAATAACGGTTGGGATATCTTTACAACACAAGGGCAAATCATTGGAGCTTTGTCAAAAAAAGCGAATGCTGAATTAGCTTACAAAGGATTCAAACCTGGACAATTTCAGTTTCAGGCAAGTGAAGTTATAGTCAGAAGTATATATCGTCATTTAAGAAGAGATGAAGTCAATGGAAATATAACAGAAGATTGGTTCGTTGTAATTCCGCAAATTCGCGTATGCCGATAATAAATTGGATAGGCAACGCAAGCAACGAAAATGCCAGAGTAAATTCATTAGGTTTATACTGACATTCAGTAACAAATAATTTACTGCTAGCAGAAACATAAATTTGTGACTGATAACAAACCAACCGATTACGCCGCAATTATCCGTGCCGCCAACCAAACTATTCCAGAACCTCCTGAATGGCTAAGTGCAGGTAGATATGTTTACTCACCGGAGTATGGAGTTGGGGAGGTAATGGCATTATTGGGCAGACGGTTGATTGTCAAGTTTGTAGAAGAAGTTAAGCCAACCCAATTTGTCGATTGGGAGCAGGCTCTAGCTTTGGGGTCAATTAAAACAAGTAACGCCAACTTAGTATCTTCGGCAACATTCCTTGAAGAGAACAACGCCGCATTCACAACAATTGGGGAGCAGATTCAACAAATCCCCCAAATAGGATTTCAGTCTGTAGCGCAAGAACTGATTGCAAGCATTAGGGCGATAGACATCAAAAATGCTAACCAAGGGATAATTCACCCCCTATCGGGCGATTTACCACCTGCTTTACGTTTAGCGTTACAGAATAACGGTATCACCCAGATTTATTCTCACCAGTTAGAAGCTCTAACAAAGTTACGTGCTGGGTTTGACTTGAGTATCACTACGCCCACAGCAAGCGGAAAGACGCTGTGCTACAACCTGGCTATCCTGGAATCGTGTATTAAGCAACCGCAAACAACAGCATTGTACATTTTTCCACTCAAGGCATTAGCTCTAGATCAAATGCGAAAATTGCAGTCGCTTGTCAAGGCAATGCCTAACACTCGTCTTAAACTCGCATTGATGACGGGAGATACACCAGCTACTGGACAGCAGCGTTTTTTTATCCCCAACCCTCCAAACATATTGGCAGTCAGCCCCGACTTATTGCATTACTATCTTTACAATGTGCGCCGTCGGGATGATGCAGAAGGATGGCGACAGTTTTTAAGACAGTTGCGCTACTGTGTAATTGATGAAAGCCATACTTATACTGGGGCTTTTGGCGCACACTTTGCTAATCTCATGCGGCGATTAAGGTTAGCAGTTGATGCGGTTGGTGGTAATTCCCAAAGACTGCAATTTATTTGTTCTAGTGCCACAATCGGAAATCCTCAAGATATGGCATTGCGGTTTAGCGGCAGAACCCATCAACCCCAAAGATTACACCTGATTGAGGATAGTGGCGCTCCCTATAAAGGACGTACCTTATTATCTCTGGCTCCAAACAATGCAGCTAATGTTGAAGCTACTAAAATAGTGATTTCTTGGTTGCAGCATAACTTGAGTGGAATTGTCTTTTGTAACTCTCGTGCAGCTGTCAAAGGTTTACTTGGGTTAATCCAACGGGAAACACAACGCATTGGATTAGGTTATTTAACTTCCAAGGTAGCAGTTTTCTACAGTTCCTTAACGGGCGATCGCCGTAGCGAGATTATTCAAAAACTCCAAGGTGGACAAATCAAGGTAATTATTTCAACTTCTTCCCTAGAAGCAGGAATTGATTTACCCGAACTAGATTGCTGTTTAATTCGGGGGTTTCCAGGTAGCCTGATGTCATTTTGGCAACGAGTTGGTCGAGCCGGACGCAAACAGCACGGACTAGTGATTTATCTGCCATTAGGACAAAACCCTATTGATGTATACTACGCTCGACATAACCAAAAGTTACTATCAGGAGAAGTTGAATCTGCTGCATTTAACCCTGACTATCCAACCATTTTAGGTAAACATTTAGAATGTGGTTGCATTGAAAGTAGTTTAACTTTAGGAGAACTGAATACTCGTTTTGGAAAAACAGCCGATGCAGTTGCAGATTCTCTTTTACAACAAAACAAAATTTTCTTAAGCGGCAATGGAAAACTCTGGGGAAGAGGCTATCCTCATAAAGAAATTAATATCAGAAGCAGCACTCAAAGGTCAATTTCTCTAATTAATAAACATACAAGTGAAATTTTAGAAAGTATGTCGCTACCGTTAGCCCATCGAGAAGTATTTCCCGAAGCCATATATATGGTGCAAGATGAAAGTGGGCAATTAATAGCATACCGTAGCGAAAGTCTAAATTCCGACAAAGGAGAAGCAATACTAACATTTTTAGGAAAAGATACAGATTTATTTACTGAAGCGGAGTCAGAATTAGATATTCAACCACTTTCTACCTTGGCCGAATCTAAAATCATTCCTACTAATATTAAAGATGCTCGGTTACGTTTAACTCTTGTCTGGGGAGAAATTACGAATTCTGTTATTGGTTATAGATTGATGAAACGTACCTACGGAATGACCTGTAAAAACCAACGTTGTGCTAATTATAAAAAACCACTTGAAGGAAAAAGCTGTTCATTGTGTAAGCAGGCGCTGAGTGCAGCAGAAGTGACAAAACTTCAAAAAGAAATAGCATTTTCAGAGGCATACGTTACAAAATACCAAGCCCCTTGCGTACTAGTAGAGTTAAATGAGCCGTTACAGAAAGCGCTGCAAATAACTGTCAATAAATACAAACAAGAAATTATGACCGCTAATGGAGGTGAGGTTCCAGAACTTTATCAATCATTATGGAGTAGCAGTGCTGAAGTGACGGCACTGCATAGTATCCAGCACCAGATAGTTAAAGCTGTACCGATGGTAGTTTTATCCTCCAGTTTGGATGTAGATGAATTGGCCATACAAAAAGAAAGCAGGAACATTGGTTACTTTTTTGACACCTGTGAAGGTGGGAATGGGGCAGCAGAAGCTATTTTCTCCGACTTCACAAAATTTGCTGCTGCATCTTACGCTTTAGCAGCCGAATGTGATTGTGAAGCTGGTTGCCCAAGATGCCTACATTCAACAGCTTGTCCACAGCATAATGAACCATTGCATAAAGATGTGGGTTTGTTTTTACTGGATGCAATTAGCCCTTAGCGGTGCAGAATACCGAAAACCCATATTGAACTAAGCATAAAATTTAGCGATCACCTGATTAACAAATAACAATATGGCTTGCAAAGGTGAAGTTTTGATGCCTACTTGTATCATCTTGCTGAAAAGGTTTGTCATCTCAGATTTCCTCAATGAAAAATTAACAGACCTAACAAGAACAGCCCTTCCCTACTAGCGTTGGGGAGTAAGATTCAAACTCTCTCTTCTTTTAGGAGAGAGGTCAAAGTGTATTGCATACAAAGGAGAACTGTTATAGGAGACAATTAATGTTGTCCCCAGTTTATCCATAGTAAATACCGTCGTATAATACTATCCACCTCAATTTTCGTGCTTTACGCAAAAAATGAATAATCTTGAAGTGGCATTACAAAATTTAGAAGTCAACATCAGGCTTTGAGTCTTCCTGATGTATTGCTAACTAGGTTTTGTAAATCAATGCTCAGAGAGTAAAAATCCCTAGCAAATTAAGGAAATGAGCCGATTGCAAATTCATGAAGATGACCTGACAGGTAAAAATATTGCTAACCTTTTGAGGGAACATCTCGAAAATATGCATGAGATTACCCCGCCCGAAAGCGTTCATGCTCTTGATATAGAGGCATTGCGTTCGCCTGATATTACTTTCTTTTCAGCAAGGGATGGCGAAGAACTGGTTGGATGCGGGGCATTGAAAGAACTCTCTTCAACAAGTGGCGAAATCAAATCAATGCGGTAAGCCTTGGCTTACCGTCGTCAGGGTGTTGCCTCCAAAATTCTGGAACACATTATTAAAGAAGCCCAACGGCGTGGTTACGATTGCCTGTATTTGGAAACAGGTGCTTTTGGGGAGTTCGCCCCAGCACGAGCTTTGTATATACGCTACAGATTCGAGTACCGAAGTCTATTTGCTGACTATGCCCAAGACCCGAACAGTGTATTTATGATGAAAAAACTGGCTTAATGTGCTGCTTAAATTAGCGTATTTGTGACAAAAATTGCATAATGTTCCGTCTAGCTCAATCTGAATGCCAATTTTTCTATTTACTCCAACTCCACACATCAGCCTTGTGCCGCCTCGATCGCCTTCTGGTTGTGGGTATTCGTTACTTATTAGTTTAGTAGTGTGCAAGGGAGCAATGCACATCTCCTACTAAATGGAATAGCCAACATATTGCAACTGCTTTTTCAGCCGTTGCTGGCATTGCTTTGAATTGTTGTGCCACGCTGTTTACATCTACTGCTCTAACTGCCTCTCAGAATTTGTCTGATGCACCGTATGATTCGCGATCGCAAACAGAACAATCGCACCGATCGCAAAGATTACGTTGCCGATCAAATCAAAGCATTAACTAAGCTCCAGGTCTAAACTAGAAATAAGCGAATTTGTGACTGCAACAAATTGAATTTTTCTTTAGTCTTTTGAACAGTCGTTTGATTTTTTAAGAAGGTATCTACTATG
>NZ_JABXKN010000131.1:0-85076 GCF_017115065.1 Nostoc sp. JL23 | reverse complement strand
AAATCGCCTGGAAAACGATTCCTTCCTGGTTTATCGTGACTCAAAGTGATCGCGCTATCAACCCTGAACTTCAACGATTTATGGCTAAACGGATTAATGCTAAGACAACCGAAGTTAACTCCAGCCATGTTCCTTTTATCTCTCATCCAAAAGAAGTTACCAAAGTGATTGAAGCAGCCAGCACTGCTGTGAAGTAATCGCAATTTTAAGAGAAGCAGTTTCTCGGTACATACAAATAGAACAGACCTAATTATGACTCTAGGAGATGCGATTGTGCCGACTCAAAATACAAGTATCACTGAAGTCGATGGCAGTCAACCCTTACTGCATCAACATGGATATGAAATTCAGCAGTATGGTACTCTTCGTTATTTGCCAATTGTTCTCAACCCCAGTGCCCGCAGCGAAAGCTGTGTTTTAGTCAATCAAATTTTGGCAGATACGATCATTCTCTATCACCTTTACAAGAAACATCACTGGTTGATGCGGGGACATACGTTTTATCAACTGCATCTGTTGCTCGACAAACACGCCAGCGAACAAATTGAGTTAATTGATGCACTAGGTGAACGGGTACAAACACTCGGAGGCGTGGCGATCGCTGACCCGCGTCATG
Organism: Nostoc sp. JL23; assembly: GCF_017115065.1. Taxonomy (NCBI): domain Bacteria; kingdom Bacillati; phylum Cyanobacteriota; class Cyanophyceae; order Nostocales; family Nostocaceae; genus Nostoc; species Nostoc sp. JL23. The sequence goes on along the minus strand of NZ_JABXKN010000131.1, from coordinate 84,460 downwards.
TAGCAGAAGTCACTAAGATTAACCGTCCGCCCAATGGTGTTGAGGAAGTACCTGTGATGTTGTCGCGGTTACTAGAAGCCCACGAATTGATTGTTGAGGAATTGAGAGTAGCAATCGATATAAACAGCAGCAAATCAAGATAGTGGCACTAACGATTTGTTAGTGAGCCAAGTCCTGCGAACGAATGAGACGCAAGTTTGGTTTCTGGCAGAACATTTGGTGGATACACCATTGGTACGCAGTTAAATTCAGCAGATCGGGCGTTGTAAATGAATAACTAACAGTATTTCAGCGATCGCTCTTTAATCAGTTCATTCTTGACTCCATTTATCCATTGTAGATAACAGAGGAAGAGAATTTTATGGCTAATTATGACTACATTGTAATTGGTGCAGGTTCGGCAGGATGCGTTGTCGCCAACCGTCTTACAGAAGACAGCGACGCAACTGTGTTACTACTTGAAGCGGGTAATCCCGATACGAAACCAGAAATTCACATCCCAGCGCAATGTCTCAGTCTACTAGGTTCTGAGGTGGACTGGGCATATTTCTCCCAATCAGAACCCTACCTGAATAACCGTAAAATCTTTTGTCCCCGTGGCAAAGTCCTGGGCGGCAGCAGTTCGATTAATATCATGATTTATCTGCGGGGTAATTCTCACGATTATGACCACTGGCAGTCATTGGGCAATCCCGGTTGGTCGTACTTTGATGTTTTGCCCTACTTCAAGAAATCAGAACACTTCTCACGAGGCGCGTCTGAATTTCACGGGGTCGATGGAGAGTTGAGTGTCACCGATCTGATTGCGCCTGCTGTGGTATCCCAACGTTTTGTAGACGCAGCAGTGGAACTAGGATATGACCACAATCCCGATCCCAATGGAATGCAGCAGTCAGGAGCAGGACTTTATCAGTTGACAATCAAGGATGGTAAACGCCACAGCGCCGCCGCTGCCTTCTTGTTACCCATTTTCCAGCGTCCCAATTTGACTGTAACCACAGGAGCGTTGGTAACTCGCTTGTTGTTTGAGGGTACCCGCACTATTGGGGTAGAATACCTGCACGAGGACATGCTGCACCAGGTTAGGGTAAACTCCGAAGTGATTTTAAGTGCTGGCGTATTCGATTCGCCCAAATTGCTCATGCTTTCCGGTATTGGTGATGCAGAACACCTGCAAACTTTGGGAATTCCGGTAGTGGCTGATTTGCCGGGTGTCGGTCAAAACCTCCAAGACCACCCTGTTGTGTCCGTGGCACACGAGGCAACTCAGGATTTACACACGGCAAGCAGCAGTAGTGTCGCTGAAGCTGGCTTGTTTTTGCATACTCCGGGTAATCTGGATGCCGCGCCAGATTTACAGTTTCTCTTCGGCCCAGTTGTGTTGGCACCGCCTGGTTATGCCCACTCTGGTTTAGGATTTACAAGTTTCGTCTGTTTAACTCATCCTCAAAACATTGGTAGTGTCAGTTTGCGTTCCCCCGACCCCAAAGACACACCGATGATTCAAATGAACTTTCTCCAAAGTGAAACTGATGTGCAAAAGTTAGTTGTCGGGATTAAATTACTCCGTAATTTGTTCGGTGCAAGTGCTTTGGATGAGTTTCGCGGTAATGAAATCGCTCCGGGTGCTGACAAGCAGAGTGATGCAGCACTCGAAGCTTACATTCGGGACACTTGCAGTACTGTATGGCATCCGGTTGGCACTTGCAAAATGGGTATTGACCCAATGGCAGTGGTAGACCCTAAGTTGCGGGTACATGGGGTTGAGGGATTGCGAGTTGTTGATGCCTCCATCATGCCGGCAATCACCACGGGAAATACGAACGCACCGACCATCATGATTGGTGAGAAAGCAGCAGATTTAATTAAAGCAAAGAGGCGCAAGCGTTCGGCGGTCAGCTCTTATCTGGCGTAACAATCCTCACCAAGAACCCGAACGGTCTGATTGTCCATATTGCAATTCATCATCGCCCCCTCAGTGCCGTACTCTGTTTCTCTATCAAGATACGTGAACGTCTGAAGAGCAAGATCAAGCCGGACTATTTCTACACAGGAAAGTAGGGCTACTTCTGTCCATCCCTAGTTTCATCGTTGCAGACAGCAAAGGAGAGTTTCGTGATGCAATATGACTACATTGTAATTGGTGCAGGGTCAGCAGGCTGCGTAGTCGCCAATCGTCTCACAGAAGACCCAGAAATCACTGTACTGTTGCTCGAAGCGGGCAATCCAGCGACGAAACCGGAAATCCAAATCCCAGCAGAATGCGTCAATCTAATTGGCACTGAAGTGGACTGGGGCTATTTCTCCGAACCAGAACCGTATCTGAACAACCGCAAGATCCTTTGTTCCCGTGGCAAAGTCGTAGGGGGTAGCAGTTCGATTAACTTCATGATCTATATTCGAGGCAGCCATCACGATTACGACCATTGGCAGGAATTAGGAAATCCCAGTTGGAGTTACGAGGATGTCTTGCCCTATTTCAATAAATCCGAACACCAGCAGCGCGGTGTTGATGCCTATCACAGTGTAGATGGAGAGTTGAGCGTAAGCGATCTGATTGCGCCTGCTCCGATTTCTCATCGATTTGTAGAGGCGTGTGTTGCAGCAGGCTATGACTACAATCCTGATTTCAACGCCAAGCAGCAGTCAGGAGCAGGACTCTTACAACACACCATCAAGGATGGTAAACGGCACAGTGCTGCAGCTGCTTTCCTTCTGCCCATTCTCCAGCGTTCTAATTTGACCCTTACAACTGGGGTGTTGGTAACTCGATTATTGTTGGAGGGCACTCGCGCGGTTGGCGTAGAATATCTGCATGAGGGAATGCTGCACCAAATTAGAGTCAATAAAGAAGTGATTTTAAGTGCAGGTGCATTCGATTCGCCTAAGCTTCTAATGCTATCCGGGATTGGCAATGCCTCACAGTTACAGGCATTGGGGATTTCTGTTGTATTAGATTTGCAGGGAGTGGGTCAAAATCTGCAAGATCACATTCTGGTTCCTGTGGTCTATCAGTCAATTCAGGATCTACACTTTGCTAGCACGAGTAGTATCGGAGAAGTTGGACTGTACTTACATAGTGAAGGCAACTCAGAGATTGCACCTGATTTACAGTTTTTCTTCACTCCTGTCCAGTTCTTGCCGCTTGGCTATCCTGCTGCTGCTTTTGGGTTCACGGATGTTGTCTCTTTGACCCGTCTGCAAAATCGTGGCAGTGTGAGTTTGCGCTCATCTGATCCGCAAGACACCCCCATGATTCGGATGAACTATCTGCAAAGTGAAGCCGATGTGCAAAAGTTAGTCGCTGCAATTAAACTAGCACGCCAATTGTTTCACATGAGTCATTTTGATGAGTTTCGGGGGGCAGAAATTGCTCCGGGTGCTGACGTTCAGAGCGATGAAGCACTCGTTGCTTATATCCGCAACTATTGCAACACAGTGTGGCATCCCGTTGGCACTTGCAAAATGGGCATTGACTCAATGGCAGTGGTCGATCCTGAACTACGAGTACATGGAATTGAAGGGTTACGGGTTGTAGATGCCTCCATTATGCCCACCATCACGACCGGAAATACGAACGCACCCACCATTATGATTGGTGAGAAAGCAGCAGATTTAATTAAAGCAGGTCGCACAGCACGAACGGTTTTCAGCAAATCTAACGTCCAAAATCCGGCGTATTCATCTATTTAGAAACGGGCGATCGTCTTTGATGAATCTCAGATTATCATACCTGTTGAGTGTTTATCGGTCGATGTTAGGCAAACAGAACACTCGACCTCTGTAAAGGAATACACAATGGCACTGATTACAACACCATTCGGACGACATTCCACCGCCGCCGAGGTCGTAGAAGGAGTTGATCTTTCCGGCAAGCGGGCGATCGTTACGGGAGCGGCATCGGGCATCGGCGTAGAAACGGCGCGGGCACTGGCTCAAACTGGAGCGATCGTCACACTAGCTGTGCGTAATACCGATGCTGGAGCGCAAGTCGCGGCTGACATTATGGCTACTACTGGGAACCGGAATATTCATGTTGCTTTGCTTGATTTAAGCGATCGCAACTCAATTGCCAAGTTCATTGCTGCCTGGCGTGAGCCTCTGCACATCCTCGTTAATAATGCAGGGGTAATGGCACTGCCCGAACAGCGCACACCCGAAGACTGGGAGATGCAATTTGCCACTAACTATCTCGGACCCTTTGCCCTAGCACTCGGACTACACGACGCTCTCGCAGCAGAGGGTGCCGCCCGTATCGTGTTGGTTAGTTCTAGCGCGCACCTGATGTCGCCCATTGTGTTCGATGATATTCACTTCATGTTCCGTCCTTATGATCCGTGGTTGGCGTATGGACAGTCCAAAACTGCAAGCATCCTCTTTGCTGTGGGTGCTACTGCACGCTGGTTCAAGGATGGCATTACCGCTAATGCCCTGATGCCTGGGGCGATCGCAACCAACCTCCAGCGTCATACGGGTGGTCTTAGAACCCCACCTGAGCAGCAGAAGACAATAGCGCAGGGTGCGGCAACTTCCGTTCTGTTGGCAACCTCTGGGCTACTAAAGGGCGTTGGCGGACGCTATTTCGAGGACTGCAATGAAGCTACTCTCGTCACCAACGGGAACGGCTATATGAGCGGAGTTGCCCCCTACGCCCTGAACCCAGACAATGCCGATCGGCTCTGGAATGAATCGTTGCGCCTGCTCGCTTGACCTGGCAGTAACAGTGAGCTTCACGCTATTGATGAACGAATTGCCGATCGTAAACCTGCCAGCCTTTCGTCCATCATGCCCACGAGCACCACGGGAAATACGAACGTACCCACTATCATGATTGGCGAAAAAGCAGCAGATTTAATTAAAGCGGAGCGTACCTCGCAAAGTCTTCTCAACAAGCTTAATGTTAAAAATTTGTCACACTTGTCTATCTAAAAACGGCATGAACGCCTGCCTTATCTGAACCGCAAACTTGAGCATTCGTAACACAATTCATTCATTAGAAGCATCTATTTCATGACAAAATCATTCTGGCTTCTTGGTTCTCGCCTCACTATCCTCGCCGATCACACCACGACTGACGGTAAATACGACCTGATTGAGGGCTATTTCACTCCTGGTACACAGACTCCACCCCATCGCCATACACGTTATTCCGAACAACTTTATGTGCTGGAAGGAGAGTTTACTGTCTGGGCAGGTGAAAACAAGGTTGTGCTAGGCGTTGGTGAAAGCTTCTTCATTCCGCCTAACACCATCCATGTAGTCGCCGCACTTAGCGATAAACCAGCTCGCGGATTAGTTGTTGCTGCGCCTAGTGCCTTTGCTCAACTAATAGAAGCAACAGGGACGCTAAACGAGAATGAGGAAACTGACTTGGCATTATTCATGCGCGTCTCTAGCGAAATTGGCGACGAAACCCTGGGTGCGCCCGGAGATATCCCTTAGAGATTAAGCTGACTATTCTTCCTTCTGACTCCACTTTCCATTAGTAACTGACCACTTTAAACCCAACAATCAAAGGATTAGCATAATGAGAAAACTAGAAGGAAAAATCGCCCTTGTCACGGGTGGTAACAGTGGTATCGGTCTTGCCACTGCCAAACAGTTTGTTGCCGAAGGTGCCTATGTCTACATCACGGGTCGTCGCCAAGTCGAACTGGATGCTGCTGTAGAAGCCATTGGTAAAAATGTTACGGCTGTGCAGAGCGATGTTTCTAATCTGGCAGACCTCGATTGTCTGTTTGCCACCATTAAGCTTGAGCTTGGACACCTCGATATCATCTTCGCTAATGCTGGCGGTGGACAAATTGCCCCACTTGGAGCAATCACTGAGGAACACTTTGACAAAATATTCAACGTAAATGTCAAAGGTTTGCTGTTCACCGTACAAAAGGCGCTGCCACTGTTACCAGAGGGCGCTTCTATTATCCTGAATGCTTCGATTACTTCTATAAAAGGTACGCCAGCTTTCAGTGTTTACAGCGCCACCAAAGCCGCCGTGAGATCGTTTGCTCGGAATTGGATACTCGACCTCAGAGAACGCAAGATCCGAGTAAATGCCATTAGCCCTGGCGTGGTTCCGACTCCTGGTTACGATCATCTGGGATTGAATGACCAGCAGTTGCAAGAATTTGTAGATAGCCAAGCCAGCGCCATCCCACTGGGACGAGTCGGCACACCCGATGAGATTGCCAAAGCGGTTGTTTTTCTGGCTTCAGATGACAGCAGCTTTGTGAACGGCATTGAGTTGTTTGTTGATGGTGGTATGGCACAGATTTGAAGTCCAAAAGAAGTTAAAGCTGGCGGGACTACTTTCAGGAGCAGATAGATCGACCTGTCGTAAAACGCCATCATGTCACTTTTATCACTTACAAGGAGTAATCCCATGACGACATATCGCACAGTTTCTATCGATGGTTTAGATATCTTCTACCGTGAAGCGGGTTCCCGTGATAATCCGACGATTTTGCTATTGCACGGCTTTCCAACTTCCTCTCACATGTTTCGCAATCTCATACCTGCCCTGGCTGATAAATTCCATCTCGTTGCACCTGATTATCCTGGCTACGGCAACAGTTCGATGCCTACAGTAAATGAGTTTGATTACACGTTTGATAATTTGGCTGAGATCGTGGAAAAATTCATTGCTGCGATCGCTCTCAAAAAGTACAGTCTTTATGTGATGGATTATGGCGCACCGATAGGCTATCGGATTGCCGCTAAATATCCAGAGCGCATGCAATCTCTGATTGTTCAAAATGGCAATGCTTACGAAGAAGGTCTGCGCGAATTTTGGGAACCAATTAAGGCATACTGGCAAGAGCGATCGCCTGAGAATGCTGAAAAGCTCAAATATCTTGTCACCCTGGAAGCGACGAAGTGGCAATATACCAACGGTGTTCGCAATCTAGAAGCGATCAGCCCCGATACCTGGACTATCGATCAACATTTCCTCGATCGCCCAGGAAACGATGAGATTCAACTGGCGCTGCTGTATAGCTATGGCACTAATCCACCATTATATCCGCAATGGCAGGAGTATTTTCGCAAATATCAGCCACCAACCCTGATTGTTTGGGGTAAGAATGACTACATCTTCCCCCCAGAAGGCGCTCATCCCTACAAGCGCGACTTGAAAGACGTTGAGTTCCATCTACTCGATACCGGACATTTTGCCCTGGAAGAAGATGGGGAAGCGATCGCAGACCATATTGCTCAATTTCTCGCCTCACGACTGCAACCCGTCTCTGTCTAATTGAGTGCAAAAGTTGCTGGGCGATCGCTCAAAATGTCTAAGGAGTAATGGCATGACCACATTTCACACAGTTTCGATCAATGGTTTAGATATCTTTTACCGAGAAGCTGGTTCCCGCAGTAATCCGACAGTTCTGCTGTTGCACGGCTTTCCAACCTCCTCTCACATGTTTCGCAACTTGATATCTGCCTTAGCCGATCGCTTCCATCTTGTTGCCCCTGATTATCCAGGTTTTGGCTATAGTTCCATGCCCACGGTGGACGAGTTTGATTACACCTTCGATCATCTTACCGAAGTAATGGCAGGCTTTATCGCTGCGATCGGATTAAACCGCTATAGTCTTTACCTGATGGATTATGGCGCTCCCATTGGCTATCGCCTGGCAACGCAGCATCCTGAGCAGATTGAGACGCTGATTGTGCAAAATGGCAATGCCTACGAGGAGGGACTCGGTGATTTCTGGGAGCCTATGCGCGCTTTTTGGCAGAATAAGACACCCGAAAATGGCGATCGCGTGCGACAGGCTCTGGCAAGCAAGGGCACGAAATGGTATTATACTACTGGAGTTAGGAATCTAGAAAACATCAGTCCCGATACCTGGACTCTGGATCAGGCACTCCTTGATCGCCCTGGCAATATAGATATTCAATTGGCATTAAAATACGACTACCAGTCCAATGTGCGGTTATATCCACAATGGCAAGCTTACTTGCGCCAATATCAACCACCCACGCTAATTGTATGGGGCAAAAATGACCAGGGCTTTTTAGTCGAGGGAGCTTATGCCTACAAACGCGACTTAAAAAACCTGGAGTTTCATTTGTTTGATACAGGACACTTTGCTCTGGAAGAAGATGGGGACGCGATCACTGACCATATTCACCGTTTTCTGACGACTCACGTTGTAGAGAACACCAAGCTAACCACTAGTATCAAATAGTTTTGGCTTTTAAACGATGTCAATAAAAAGTGATTGTCATTACTACAATTACTACTGATCAAGCAACAGTGTTAAATCAATTAACTTAACAGTGCCATCTCAACAGATTGTCTACAAGTTATTAAAGGAGAATGTCATGGTTGCTCAAACAAACTCGCAAGCAGTAAAAATTCTGGAAGTTGCCGATGATCCACGTCTTTCCAAAGGAACGAAGGAATTTTTGAAAGTGCTGAATTCAGGAGGTGTGGCGCTGGAGAAACTCACAGCGCTCGTTGCACGTCAAGTTCTTGTAGATGCACAGGCTTCTGTTCCAGTAGACCTTTCAGGCATTGAAGAGTCCCAAAAGACGATTACTGCTGATGGTTATTCAATTACCCTCAATATTGTACGACCTGAAGGCGTCAAAGGCACATTGCCTGTTTTCATCTTTATTCATGGTGGTGGTTGGGTGCTGGGTGATTACCCAACACACAAGCGCATGGTTCGCGATCTGGTTGTGCTTTCAGGGTTTGCAGGTGTCTTTGTCAACTACACTCGCACGCCAGATGCTCAGTACCCACAAGCGATCAATGAGATTTATGCTGCGACCAAATGGGTTGCCGAGCATGGTGAGGAGATTGGGGTGGATGGCAAGAATTTGGCAGTCGTTGGCAACAGTGTCGGCGGCAACATGACAACTGTCACTGCTTTGAAAGCGAAAGAAAAAGGAGGGCCACACATCAAGCTGCAAATCCTGATGTGGCCCATTGTAGATGCTGATTTTGAAACGAATTCTTATCACCAATTTGGCGATCAGCGTTTTCTGACTGTACCAGCAATGAAGTGGATGTATGATATGTACATCGCTGACCCAGAAAAGCGCAAAGACATTTACGCATCTCCCTTACAAGCGACGGTTGAGCAACTCAAAGGCTTGCCTCCAGCATTAATTGTGGTTGCAGAGAGCGATATCTTGCATGACGAAGGCACAGCCTACGGACGCAAGCTCGATGAAGCTGGGGTAGAGGTGACAACGGTGCAGTACAACGGCATGATTCATGACTTTGGACTGCTCAATGGTTTAGCCGAGCTGCCACAAGTCCGCTCTCTGTTTGTTCAAGCTGCTGCCCAATTGAAGAAACATCTGCAATAGGATGCGATCGATGTTTTTGGGGAAAGGAAAAGACGCTCTTCCATCGCTTTGCTGCTTACCGAGTTAGCGTAGGGGAAAAGGGTAAAGCGACTGTGCTTTGTGCAATCGCCTCATTAATCAATCCAAAGAGTTAACCTATGCTCAAAGGAATTAAACACAACCGCCGCCGCTTTTTGGGAACGGCGGCAGCAAGCATTTTCACAGAAATGGCACTCATGGGTACTGCACACGCAAGCTTCGACAAGCCCAAACGATCTGAATTGAGGTTTACTCCCATCAATCAGATCAAAGCGGGTGTCCTCGACATCGGTTACTACGAAGCAGGGCCGAGCCATGGATCTCCGGTGTTGCTGCTGCATGGGTTCCCGTATTCCATCGATAGCTACATTGACGTTGCACCAATGCTTGCTGCACGCGGATGTCGAGTGATTGTTCCCTACCTGCGGGGACATGGATCAACCCGTTTTCTCGACAGTGCCACACCACGCTCTGGGCAGCAAGCCGCCATCGGTGTTGATGCGATCGCCTTGATGGATGCATTGCATCTGAACCGTGCTGTGCTTGCTGGCTATGACTGGGGTGGACGAGCTGCTTGTGTTGTTGCGGCTCTTTGGCCTGAACGATGCACAGGTCTGGTGTCCGTCAATAGCTACCTGATCCAGGATATTGCCAAGGCAGGGCTGCCACTTTCACCAGCGATCGAATCTGGTATCTGGTACCAATACTATTTCCAGACCGAGCGCGGACGCGCCGGATTGACGGCTAACAGACGTGAGATTGCAAGGATTCTCTGGACTCGCAATTCGCCGAACTGGCACTTTGACGAGGCAACGCTCGATCAACACGCCAGCGCCTTCGACAACCCCGATTATGTGGAGGTCGTCATTCATTCCTACCGCCATCGCCTTGGACTTGCTGCCGGCTATCCCATGTATGAGGAACTTGAGCAGCGACTCGCCGCGCAACCGACCATTATGGTGCCGACGATCACGCTGGATGGGGACGCAGATGGTGTTGTGCCAGCAACCGATGGGAAATCGACGGCAGCAAAGTTTAGTGGCAAACGTCAGCATCGGGTCATTCCAAACGTCGGTCATAACCTGCCCCAGGAAGATCCTAAAGCATTCGCAACTGCGGTCTGGGAACTCGCATCAAAGAAACGTTAACGGCTTCTCTGGAACGATGACTCTGCGCCGTTTCACCTTTAAATGGATCGTAATACAAACTACTCTCAGGTAATTACCTGCTATGAACAGCCACACACCGAGCGCTAGGGACATTATTGGATCATCACCGTTGATTGCGATTGAAAACGAAGCACCACCCAAGCTGATTGTCGATCCACCGCTTCCCAAACCACTGGCACAGGGACGTGTCTTCATCCAGTACCGGACGGAGAATTTGCGCGTGTTGCCAGTGTTCAGCAAAAGTGCCCTCGAAGTATCGCCGCGCATCGGTCATATCCACATCACCGTTGACGATTTGCCGTGGCATTTTGTAGATTCCAGTGGGGAAACGATCATCCTAGTCGGACTAGAACCTGGCGTACACAAGGTGCTGATCGAACTAGCTGACCCCATACACAAAGTAATCACCAGCGAAACTGTGAAGTTCACCCTGCCCGATCCTAAGAAATCATCATGAAAAAACTAGTAGTCTGCCAACCCAAAAATGCGCTTGTGAGGACTGGGGAAAGGGGAAAGGGGAAAGGGTAAGAGATTTAAACCGAATGGCACTAAGTTAATCGCAAAGCCCTGATATAACTTGCTTTTTGAGTGTGGGGAGTGGGGGAAGTGTGGGGAGAAATTGAATAACTGCATATCAACAAATGCTGCATTGCCTCCCCATCCTCCTACACCTCTTACACCCTGCCAGCAAGGAGTTTTCAGCTTTTCAAGCGTGCCATTCGATTTAAACCCTTTCCCCCTTCCCCCTTACCCCGCCAAGTTCACTTGGCGAACTACTAGACGAAAAAATCGCAGTTGTAATGGGGGCATCTAACTACTTTTGAGGTAATTCAGCCGCCACGCACTTACAGCCGAATTCAGAATCCAAAAGTAAAACAGGGTTTATACCTGGCTTTGGGACTTAGTTTGTGTCTTTACCAAATTGAACTATGCTGTAATTTTAATTCAATCATGCTGAGGCGCTCGCCATTTTACACTCCCTATGACCAACGCCGAAAATCCTCGACTACCCCTGCCGCCTTTTGATAATGAATCCGCCATCCAAAAAGTCAGAATCGGAGAGGATGCTTGGAACACACGTAACCCTGAACTAATAGCACTTGCATTACACATCGGATAGCGTTTGGCGCAACCGCTCAGAATTTTTATCTGGTCGTGAGGCGATTGTTCAGTTTTTGACCCGTAAGTGGCTTAAAGAATTAGACTACCGTCTAATCAAAGAGCTTTGGGCTTTTCAAGACAACCGAATTGCTGTCCGATTTGCTTACGAATGGCATGATGATTCCGGCAACTGGTTCCGTTCTTACGGCAATGAAAATTGGGAGTTTGACGAACATGGATTCATGCGATGGCGTATAGCCAGCATCAACGACCTGCCAATTCAGGAGAGCGATTCTCCAAAGGAGACGCTACGCGAACGCAAATATTACTGGATACTAGGTCGTCGTCCTGACGATCATCCCGGATTGTCTGACCTCAATCTTTGAGAAGCCAAAGCAACGACAATATTACCTAGTTTTTATCCTGCAATCAGTCCACTGCTATGAATGCAAACAACGGCATTATCAACCAGATCAGCCAGTATTCAGTGCCCGCAACCATTGATCGCTTTGCAGCCATCCTTCAAGCAAAGAGCATTACGATTACTGGCGAGGTGAATTGCCTGATATAGAACTGCCTCTAGGCATCTTTGGTGAAAATTTTACGACCACTGGACTCAGAGAAGACGAAGTGAACATTGGCGATCGCTTCCATATCGGCACTGTAAAACTGATGGTCACAAAGATTCAGAAACCGCTGATATTACATCTGGGTGAAAATGACGAGTTTGTTTCACCAACTGCTCAAGCGTCCATTCAGCAAGGAATGAAAGACAACCCCCTGGTAACAATCTATCGCTATGAAGGAGTGAGTCATGGGTTTAATCGCGTGGGTAGTTCCGCTTATCGCCAAGAAGCCGCAGAATTAGCGCACGATCGCACGTTGGCGTTTTTGAAACAGCATTTAGGCAGTGGTGTCAAAGTCTGAAATAGGGCTACTGACCGATAATTCACCCACTGCGATCGCCCTAGCAACCAAGATATTCTGATTCTGAATCACTGGGAAAACGCTGCATATCGCAGATGGTTTTTAAGAAAGAGAACGGTGAAAATCAACAATCAAGGAAAAAACCATGAACATCAACAAGAATGACACCGCAGTAGTCGTCATCGATCCGCAAAACGATGTCTTGAGCGAAAAAGGGGTTTCCTGGGATTTGGTGGGTGAGAGTGTTAAGGATGCAACAGCAGCTCCTCGGCATCCGAAATTGGGCGACGGCTACAAAGCAGCACTGATCAATTTTGGGTATATAGCTAATGTAGTTCTTTCTACAGATGAAGTTGTAGCAGCAATGCAGTAATGTCAAACTCACCAATTTTACAAAACTTATGAAAACATCCGCGTTACTCTTGGCTCTGTCAATCAGTATCTTAGCTAATTTTTCCTTAAGAGCTTCTGCTGATTCTACTGCTGACCTCATCCTGAGTACAAAATGCCAGGGTCGGTACAACATCAATATTTGGCAGAATTATAATTCCGGTGAACTACTTTATCGCGCGACCAGTCCTAACGGTAATTTAAGTTTGGGCAAAGGAACTAGCAAAGCGACAGAAGGTGTTCGAGTCTATAAGTTTCGGAGTGGAATTTATGAATATTGGGTGTGGGATGGCACGTTGGATAACCCGCAGTCTGGAACTTTAGAGGTGTATAAAAACAATCGGATCTTGATGAAGCAAGCTTGTAGAAAAAGTTGAATCCTAAGCACGGGTGTTAGCACTTTTTGTCAACCCAGCTAGGGCAAATACGTTATCGCTAAAACCCTCTTAGTCAGCCAGTTTTTTCTGAAATTCATAACACCTTCTAGGAATCTTATTCACCCGATCAAACTCAAAAGATATGGAAGTGGACACTCAACACTATGACGACATTATTATCGGCAACGGCAAAGCGGGTAAAACACTTGCACCAGCGCTGGTTTCTGACGGACGTAAAACCGCTCTAGTTGAACGCAGCTTAAACATGATTGGTGGCGGGTGCATTAATATTGCCTGCATTCCTACTAAAACGATGGTGGCGAGTGCCAATGTAGCAAACACAGTGCGAAACAGTGCCGCTTATGGGGTTAAAGCCAATACACCCATCGTTAATTTAGCAGAGGTAATCCAACGAAAACGAACGGTTGTGCAAGGGATGCGTGAAATGAACTTGCACAATCTAGAAACGGCTCTCGATAACAACTTGATCATTGGCGAAGCAAGATTTGTTGCTCCCAAAACGATCGCAGTAACGACGACTGAGCGAAACAATCGCTTACTTACCGCCGAACGATTATTTATTAATACAGGCACACGACCGTTAATTCCATCCATTCCCGGACTCACAGAAGTTGAGTTTTTAACGAGTGAGTCGATTATGGAGCTAGAACACCTACCTGAACACCTAATCGTTCTCGGTAGTGGCTATATTGGTTTAGAGTTTGCCCAGATGTTTCGGCGCTTTGGCTCTGGTGTTACTGTCATTGGGCAAAGCGAACAAATCCTGTCACAGCAAGATCCAGATATAGCGATCGCTGTTCAAGCACTGTTAGAAAAAGATGGTATTGAATTCTTATTAAAGGCGAAGGTATTAAGAGTTGATCGCACTGGTAATGAAACCATCCTGCAAATCCAAGTTGGCGATCGCTCCCTCAGCCTCCAGGGTTCGCATTTACTCGTCGCCGTTGGTCGTGCGCCCAATATCGAGAGCTTAAATTTAGCTGCTGCTGGTGTGGCAACCGATACACGCGGGTTTATTCAAGTCAACGATCGCTTAGAGACAAATGTACCCGGAATTTGGGCGTTAGGCGATATCAATGGCGGCCCGCAATACACGCATATATCGCTCGACGATTATCGTATTATCAAAGCTAATTTAATTGATGGGGGCGATCGCAGTACAGGCGATCGCTTAGTACCATCCTGTTTGTTCATAGATCCAGAACTGGCTCATGTGGGTTTGAATATCCTGAACAATACCTTTGCCATCAAGTAGAACAAGGCAATACATGAGTTAAATATCAGTAGAGACTACTCAGGAAGTAAATAGCTTTAGTTTCACTGTTTGATAGATTTAAACTTAACATCCAGTGCTTGTTGAAAAAAAAGTGACTAAAAATGGCTAAGTATACGTTCGTTCTAAAGTTTGAGAACCCTGTCAATAAGGAACCTTGTAATGATTAAGTTTTTAGTACGTTTGCTGTTTGCTACATTATCTCTAACAGTATTTTTGAACTTGTTCACTTCTGTTGCCTTTGCACAAAGAACTTATGAGCCAACAACTGAATCACTATCGAAGCATGAAGTTCCAGACTGGTTCAAGGATGCGAAACTCGGAATTTTCATCCATTGGGGGGTATATTCTGTACCTGGCTATGCACCACTAACTGGGGAACTGAACAAAGTTGTTGCAGAGCGTGGTTGGGAATATTGGTTTGAGAACAACCCTTACTCGGAATGGTATTACAACTCCATGAAACTTGATGGCAGCTCTACCTATAACTACCATCGTACAACCTATGGTGAAGGCTTCACCTATGATGACTTTATTCCCAGATTTAATGCAGCTATAACAAATTGGAACCCCTCGGAATGGGCAAAATTATTCTCTAAAGTGGGTGCGCGGTACGTTGTACTAACAACGAAGCATCATGATGGCTTTTTGTTGTGGCCTAGTAAAACTAGAAACCAGCCAGGGCGAGTAGCAACACGCGATATTGTAGGCGAACTAACACAAGCTGTTCGCAAAGAAGGTATGCGGATGGGTGTGTATTATTCTGGTGGTCTTGATTGGTCTTTCAAAGATACAACAATCACAGACTTCAATACGCTAGTGGGAGCAATTATTCAGGAAAAAGCCTATGCAGATTATGCGAATGCTCATTGGCGCGAATTGATTGACCGCTATCAGCCATCTATATTATGGAATGATCTTGGGTACCCTATTGGGCAAGCCAATGAAATTATGTCCTACTTTTACAATCGCGTACCTGATGGTGTGGTGAATGACCGTTTTGATTTAGGTGGTCAGTTAGGGTTGCACTTTGACTTTTCCACACCTGAGTATAGCCAACTCACACAAATAGAACCTCATAAATGGGAAAGTACAAGGGGTTTAGGTTACTCATTCGGCTATAACCAAAATGATACTGATTTGAACATGATTTCGGTAGATGAACTAGTTGACTTATTTGTAGATATTGTTAGTAAAAACGGTAATTTATTGCTGAACATTGGGCCAAAAGCTGATGGTTCAATATCCAAAGTACAGCTTGAAAGATTAGAAGGCTTGGGTAAATGGCTAGATGTGAATGGTAAAGCAATCTTTGGCTCACGCTATTGGATACGAGCAGAAGATTTAACTCCAGAACGTATTCGAGTGCGCTACACCACTAATAAAGGAAAATTATATGCAATATTGCTTGATGAGCCAACGTTTGGGAAGGTTACTATTCCAGGAATAATTTTGCCGAAAAAAGCAAATATTACGATGCTAGGTGTTGGAGGTAAACTGAAGTGGCAGCAGTACAGTCAGAATTTATCCATAACACTACCGCACAAGTCTTTAGTCAAAAAATCACCAGCTTACACATTAGAGATCAGCTGTATGCCTCTATAATCTGATTCAGAAGTTAGAAACATCTTTGATTAAAGAAGAAACAAGGCTTATAGCTTCTTTTTTAATAGAAGATGTTCTACAAATGCTGATCGAGAAAGGGGTGGAATGATGTCTAAAACACCTACGTAAGAAAGCCACCTCTGCCGCATCTACCGATTCAACTTCAGCAGCTAGCTCTGCAAACAAGAATATTTCTCAGTAAGAAGACCCAGGTTCAGCAACAATTACGGTTACGGCTGTTGAAGTTCCAGAGTTGACAGAAGAAGAACAGCGCGATCGCTTGAATTTTTCACCCCGTAAGAGCGATGCCTTGTGATCAGAATTACACCTAACCTATTGACAAATCTATGGAAACTTTTAAAAAATTCTCTAATCCTATAGTCAGCTCTTCTGTTTTGCAACCTTTAATACTGGGTGAGCCAGAACTGCGTGGTCAAGTTATAGACTGCCAGAAGAAACTTACACGCTATCTAAAAAACCAAGTGAAAACAGACGGATCTGTTAGAGATGTTTGCAAGAGCCGTATACTTGAATCCTCATTGATGCTCCACTTGCTTACTATCCAAGAAATATATCCAAATTGTCAGTATCAACTCACTCACTACTTAACTACTCAACTTGATAAAGAGCATAATAACAAGTTCTACAAGCCTCTAATTATTGGAGCATTGCGTAAAAGTACACCTGAAGATGCACAAGTTGTTGAAGATTATATGACAGGCTTTCAGCATTTTACAGCAAGCCGTAAGCGCGTGCTGTTCCGTGCAATCCTAGCAGAACTAGGGGTAATGCCGTATGACAACCAGTATCAGATAGAACACTTCTTTTATCAAGGTTATCAAAGTTGGGTTGCAGCTGAAATATGCGCTCTCAAAGTTCTATACGCTTTTGGTTTAAACTACCGAAAGTGGATAAACCCTGATGACGTAGAATTTCTACTGGCAACGCAGAACAATAACTCGATTTGGGAAAAACACGTTTTAGCCAATATTATCATCTTATTGGCACTTCAGAAGTTTCCAGAACACCATCATGTAGTGTTGAAGGGAATTAACAATTTGCTAAGTTGTCAAAACTCAGATGGCGGTTTCCCTTTTATTGCTAGTTTTGAGATTTTCTGTACAGCAACTGCTGGAGTAGCGTTAACAGATAGTGGAGCTGACATTGAGACTCTATTACAAATGGCTGAGTACATAGTGAGACAACAGCAATCAGATGGGGGATGGTCATATGCAGAGGGTACAAGTCAGACTGACGTAGATGATACTTCTTTCTGTGTAGAGTTTTTACAGGCACTTGAGGTTGACAAATACAAAGAATACATTTCAAAAGGGGAGGCGTACCTTCTCGCTATTCAGAATGAAGATGGTGGATTTCCTACCTTTGTGCGCGGTAATTCCTCTGAAATTACCATGACAGCAGCAGCTCTTAACGCGTTGGCTCCTCGCTGTACTGAGTATACAAACGTCTTCGAGTTAGGACTGCGCTACATCACTAGCCAACAAAAGTTCGACGGTTCTTTTGAAAGGAGCTGGAGTCTGAGCGAAGCACAGGCGATTTTTCGTTCAGTGTTAGCAATGCGTACCTGTAAAGTTGTTCGGTCAGTGCAGCTTTTAGAAAGTATTTATACAGCAGAAGCGAAAGCATTAGACTACCTGCGTAAATCTCAAAACAGCGATGGCGGTTGGGGTCATCAATTAGGTGACACAAGCGATGTTATCAGTACCTCATATACCCTAATTGCCCTAAGCAGCCTTGGTGATGCCGAAACATTAAGGCGAGGTACACATTACCTGATGCTACAGCAGGATGAAGAAGGTAAGTTCTTCTCTATACCAGATCAAGTAGCTCCCCGACCCATACCTTATGATGTGCCTATTCTCACTAGCATCTTCGCACTACTGGCTCTCAAGTACACTGCTGCCGTTATCAGGGAATAATATGCAAAGGAACGATATGAAAGTTGCTGCCTTAGATATTGACGGAACTCTCTACCCCGGTGCTTTAGGGCTTCAGTTACTACAAGCATTGACAGCAAATGGTATTAGTGACAAATCAAAGATCGAGGATATTTTTAAAGTAGTTGAAAAATATCGCCTGAATGAAATTGACTTCCAGATCATGGCAACTACCGCTTATAATCTCTTTGCAGAGGCGATTGCAGGGATATCACAAACTGTAATGCAGCGTATTGCTAGGCAAGTATGGCAGCAAGAACGAACCAAACTATTCCCTTTCGTTCCGAAACTCATCGACATTCTCAACAGCCAGGGATATTCCCTTGTATTAATTTCAGGTAGTCCGGATGAAATCGTGTGTTGCCTAGCTGAGGAGTTTGGGATTTCAAAATACCAAGGCTCAATTTTCGCCACTCACCAAGGTAAGTACACTGGAAAAGTAAATCTCTTGTCAGGATCTCTCGGCAAGAAGTATTCTATTTTTCTACAGATGGTTAAGGATTGGAGTGTAAATCTGGAGGAATCCCTCGCCATAGGTGATTCAATAACTGATACGGCGCTCCTTGAGATCGTTGGAAAACCTGTAGTGTTTGAACCTCATCCATCATTAATGTTGATCGCACAAGAGAAAGATTGGCTTGTTACCAACCGGAATAATATTGTCAAACATATCATGGAGTTAGGAAACCCATTTTTGACTTAAACAATAACATCGTCGGTTTTGATCAATCCAACGATGTGATTAATGGTCAAGCAGGGTGGTTTCATACAAACAAAGAAAAACTAAAACTGGGTTTCAAAGCCTCTCCCCGAAACGGAGAGAGGAATGGAAGTGGGGTAAAAAGCCATGCTACAAAACAAGAAATCAAGGCTTATGTATTTTTCTTTTTTCGTATGAAATCACCCTGCGATGTGATTAATGGTCAAGGGGGTAACATCCCGTAAGGGCGATGCCTTGTAATCAGAATTACACCCAGCCTATTGATAATAAACCTCGTCTACGTTGAAAACCGTAGTTTTTCCTCATTTTCTTCAAGATAATTTTTAAATCTTACCCTAGCTCGGATTATGCCACTTTGTTTCCAACCTGATTGCTGATCAGGCAACTCCTCTTGTCAATAGCGTTTGAGACGCGCTAACCCTGTGTTTGCACTCAAGCGCGGTAAGTCCTGTAGATTTTCTTTGGCTTCCTTGAGAAGAATGCAATTTTGTTGCTGCTGAGTGCTATACCCAACATTCCTTCAAGGAGGGTTGCCAAAACAGTTGTCGGTTCAGGAACCGCAAATGCTTTAATCTGATTCGGACTGGAATCGAGTAATTGACTATAGTCTGCTGTAATATTTTGGTAAAGATAAGAGGTCGCTCCCGGAGAGATGAAGATACGACCCGGAGCCTCAACATTGCTGAGAAAAACATCACCTATGCCACTACCTGTGCCAACATCAAAAGCCCCAAACAAATTGCCTGTAGTCGTGTCAAAGTTAAACTCGAAAAACTGATTGCTTGATACACCATTAACAACTTCGTTTTTAGTTCCAATCAACTCCTGTGATGGATTGAAAAAAGAAACATTGAGTGACTGCAAGGTTTTTGTGGCTCCCGCACCACTTTCGGAAATTATGGCTGGGGTAGTGATTTGATCGTAGCTAAACTCAAAAGAAGCCGAATAACCAGCATCACCCTTCCAGTTAAATGTTAAATCAGCAGCTTGAGCCAGATTAGTAGAAGCAATGATAGAAGTCGCACAGAGTGCTAAACTAAGCGCTATCTGCGCTGTCTTGAGGGTGAAAAAGCTTTTCATTATTAATTAAATAGCCTTGTATTGACAAGTGACTGCAAGTGAGTGCGATCGCGTGCCACTGCGGCAACTCGTTCCAAATCACGGATATTCCAACCATCTTCTACTGCTTGCACTTTCATGAGAGCAGTCTCTAATATTTTTGGTGGAAGTCGTCATAGATATATTTACCGACATTTTTCCCCACAGGTGACATAATAAAAAAGCTGCCTAAATCACAACCAACTTTTTTATTCGGATGAAATAAAAAACGCTAAGGCTTATCCACAGCAACATATCGGCATACAGGCTATTATTAACGGTTTTTTCTTATCTACAGCATATCTATTTTGAAATTGAGTTTGTTTGGTGTTGTAATTAATTTTCAGTGCATCGTCTCCTAATGTATTGTGCTTTTTAATCGCTGTGTTTAAGGTAGGTGCATTCAGATTATTATTTAGAGCTACATCCTGATTGATTTTGGCAATAGCAGAGTTTCCAGACAAAGCTATTCCACATGTATTGTGCTTTTTAATCGCTGTGTTTAAGGTAGCTGCATTCAGATTATTATCTAGAGCTACATCCTGATTGATTTTGGCAATAGCAGAGTTTCCAGACAAAGCTATTGCACCAACGATTACGACTCCTAAACCTTTACCTAAATTCCAAACATCCATAATTGTATTCCGCCTTTTTTAATTAACTAGAGGATTTAGGTACCAAAGGTTTAATAAAAGTATGTAAAGTTTTATTAAACCTTTGGTGGCTTTCCCTACAAATATATGCAATTAACTTTAACTTGTCGTCCCCTAAAAGTTGAAACTTTTGCTCAATAGAGTGATTGATAAATCAGTCCATCTCAAAATGGAATGTTGGCTCCAACTAAAGTTGGAATCCAAATTTCAACTTTAGTACAACTTCCTACCCATCACCTCGCCGTTTCAGGAACCGAACCTCATATCTTGATAACGTTCTTTGGGTGTGAGATGCTGTTGATCCCAGTGTGAAAAGGGGTGTGTGCCGGCGGCGGCAATTTGGTTCCCATCCTTGTCCGCCGCCGTAATCACTTCACGACGCAAACGAACAAGCTCGGAACTAACCATAAAGAGGGGATGCTTACCTGTTTCCCGGTCGCAGTGATGGACAACCAAGAAAATACTCAACATTGTAACGAGCGAATGATAATGTCAGCTCCCTTATCAGCAATCATCATGGTTGCAGCTGCGGTATTCGCGGTGATTGACAGAGGAAACACGGAAGAATCAATGACACGGAGTCCTGATATAACGCGCACCCTAAGTTCTGTGTCCACTACGGAATCTGGATCAGTCCCCATCCTGCAAGTCCCGCAATAGTGCTGTGTTGTATCGGCTGTTTCTCTGATGTAAGTCTCCAAATCTGCACCGGTTTCTGGAGCAATTTGTTTTGACCGCCATTGGCTCAAGCCGAGTTGATTGCCAATGTCGATGCCTAACTGAAGTGCCGTTTTACACATCTGGATATCTCCAGGTGCTGTCAGATAACCTGGATCAATCATCGGAGTATCATTAGGATTGCTTGAGCGCAGGGTAACAGTTCCTCTACTCTTCAGGTGCATAATGTTTGGCCACAACCAAAAAGAACGTTCTGGGCCAGGGAAACCTTTGAGTGTTCCAATGCCTACTGAGGATTCTATATCAATAACTGAACTACTATTTTCTGTAGAAGCAAAGATAACAGCTGGGGCTAAACCATAGTCATAGAATGGCACATCTTTGTTTTGGGGAATAGAAAATTCGACACTAACAAAAAGATCGTCATATAAATTTTGACCGACTTCTGGAACATTTGCAACTACAGGAATATCAAATTTTGCTAATTCGTTTTCGTCACCGATACCTGAAAGCATCAAGATTTTTGGACTTGCGATCGCACCTGCACTCAGAATAATTTCATTCTGTATATAAGCAAAATGTTGTTGACGCTCTTTGACATATTCAACACCAATCGCTCTGGTATCCTCGAATAAGATTCGGGTTACAAAAGCCATTGAGTGTACGGTTACATTCTGATATTGTTCTGGCTGGAAAGTGCTGTATGTAGTTTCTCGAATCAGGTTGGATACTCCCGTTACGTTAAATTGAAACAGAGCGTATCCATATTGACTTTCGCTGGTATTGTAGTTGGGATTATGAGGCAAGCCGTATTGTGCAGTAGCAGTAAACAAATCGTTGATGAACTCCGAAGCTTCCCTGATCAAGACTTTCATGGTCTGCTCTACGTTCTGAAAGTGTGGCAAAACATCATTCCATGACCAACCAGGTGCGACCTTGCTCCATGCATCAAAGTCAGAGCGGCTACCCCGCACGTAGGCCATAGCATTATGCAGGGCACACCCACCTAAAACTTTTGCTTGCGCTAGCTTAATGACGCGATTGTTTAAATTTGGTTGTGGTACTGACTGATAACCCCACTCAATTTCTGGACATTTCTGCAAAACCTCAAACCAGTCGCTTGGTGTCCACATCTTTTCGTTATCTGGAGTTCCTCCAGCTTCTAGTAAGAGAATACTTACATTCTGGTCACTTGCAGCGAGTTTTAAGGCCACTATGCTCCCCGCAGAACCCGCACCAATAACAATGTAGTCATAATGAGTGATTTTTGTCATTTTGCTCGCACTTTTGACTTAAAGTTTCAAGCAATGCTACCCCACTTATGGAAAATAGCCTATTCGTGAGAGGTTAAGGTAATTGCGAAATCAAGGAAATGGGCTTTGATGTCAATCAGTTTGTCATCTTTCGCCACCAACATCCTGCCAGCAAGTAGATTTCAGCTTAACAAGCGTACCATTCGGCAAAATCCTCTGCAAATATAAATCCTCAACAATGAGCGAAACTACACTACCTGCAAGTATGCTTAAACCTTAAGCCAGAGATATTTATAGCTTTTTGGGCTACAAGTAAAGATTAGAAACGCATACTCATCTAAAATTGTCAATGTTTGTATAGATTGCATTTTTAGTATGTGGAATCCCAAAGAAGTATCTTTGTCAATTATCAACTTTTCATATATCTGGTTAAAACAGCATCGTATGATTGTTGGAGCAATGCTATTTGCAATCGCGATCGCAGGCGGTAATAACTCTGCCAAATCACAACAACCTGCTGCGAATACTCCATCGGTTGCAAATCTGATTGCGTCTAGTCCAACCCCAGCACCAGCCTCGACCACAAAAAATGCTGCTGATACCAAGCCGCCTGAGCAGAAAGCAGTTCAAGTCATTCGTGATTATTACAGTGCGATCGCACGTCTTGACTATAAACAAGCTTACTCGCTTTGGGAGGGAAATGGTGCTGCTAGCAAGCAGTCGTTTGAGCAGTTCAAGCAGGGGTTTGCTAACACCACATCTGTTGCTGTAGAGGTTGGAAAACCTGGGAGACCAGACCCAGGTGCAGGCTCAATCTACATTGAGATTCCCGTTACTGTGACTGCGGTCGCCACAAATGGAACTCCACAGCGATTTCGCGGCAGCTATGTACTGCGGCGAGTCAATAATGTTCCTGGCTCAACTCCAGAGCAGCAAAGATGGCATCTCTACTCGGCGAAAATTACTCAAGTTAAGTAGCCTGCTGTAAAACGCATAAGCCAAGACGTGGAATGATTCCTCCAGACCAATACGACGCAAGACGTATCGCCATCTAGACCTCCACAAGGGTAATCTCGCCACAGCCTCAATATATGTAGCTTAAAGGATAAAGTTACCGCAAGACAAAACCTAAAACTTATTTGAGCCAATCGACTTGTATCAGATTGTTAGGGTTTTTGCTGTCTAACCTGGATAATGTGAAATAAACCCAACTTTCTCACGCCATCCATTCAGCCCACTGTGGCGCATTGACAGGCAGTTGAGCAAATTTGTCTGGGTCAATATCCTCAAACTCCAGCATCACACCGCAACGCTCATCAATCGTCAGGGTACAGAGTAATTCCTTTACCGCATCAACCCCGTATTCAACCCGTTCAATCGCCAGTTGAGCATAATATTTAACCCGCTCCCATCAAGAATCACTGAGTTTTACCTCTATGTCCATACCCCCCCAATTATTACTTTCATCTTCATTAATGGGGGGTGTGGACGGCGATGAAGAAGGCAAGGGGCAGGGGTGCAGGGTCCCCCACTTCTTAAGGTGCTTTATCTTAGCCTCTCACCGATGGCCTCAGAAAAAGCCGCACAGAGCAGCAATCGCGATGTTTAATCTCAAAAAGACTTCACGGCATTTTACTGAGGGATTAATACCTGATCAATAACATGAATCACACCATTATCTGCTGACACATCCGGTGTGACAACTGTTGCATCATTTACCTTAACACCATTATTAGAATCAATTTTGAGGTCTGTTCCCTGGGTTGTTGTTACCTCGGACAACTGTGCCAAATCTACTGCAACAATTTTTTGAGCTACTACGTGATACTCTAAAACTTTTCTTAACTCAAGCACATCTTCAAGTAATGCTTCTACAGTACCAGATGGCAGTTTAGAAAATGCCTCATCTGTTGGTGCAAACACGGTAAATGGGCCGGAACCTTTGAGCGCTGTGTCCAAACCAGCAGTTGTAATTGCTGTTACCAAGGTGTTGAAAGTATTTGCATTGATTGCAGTATCTATAATATCTGGCATTGAGTTTTACCTTAATTGTCAAAAAACTTGATACTTAGAGGTTTACCACACTTGAGTATCTAGAAAATATAAACCTACGCTAGATGCAATTGAAGAGTAAATGTACTGGTCGCACTTTTTGAAGTGATGGCGCTGACGAAATAAAAGTCGAAAGAATCTCTACGATTAATAGGCGTGAGCTTTGTGAATTACCTACACCGCCACCTTAGAGAAGTACACCACAGACGTATACCCGCTATCCATTGTTAACCTAAAGGAGCCGCTGCCCCAGGTTATACGTTCCAGTAAAGCTCCCCATCAACAACACCAATAGAAAAGCCAATTGTTTTGAGATTGATTGGATTAAATTGGCTAAAAGCCAGATTAAGAGAGGCTTTGAAACAAAGGTATAATTTTCTGTGACAAAAGCAATAGGACAGTATAAAAAGTAAATGGTGAATAAAAAATGGGCAGTTAAACGATTGACAGTAAATCTCACGGCAACAGAGACACAGAAATTGTCACAATACTGTGCAAAAACAGGAAGACCCATTAACGATGTGATTCGAGAATTGCTGCGTTTTTTAAAAGTTGACAGTGCAGAAGTATCGGAAATTTCGCCAGATTCTAAAGTTTCAGAATTAGCTGAGCTTCTAGTATGACTTGGAAAGAGTTGCATCCAATTTTGATTTTAAGCAACATTGTTTAGCAAAAAGGGATTTACCTGACTAAGAAAGCCATGAAGCAAGTCGAGTCGAGATTGCAGCGAAATCCACTTCTGCCAAAATGGGATATCTTGATTCAACCAATTTAGGTGGTAAATTCTTTTTCGGAAATCACCTTAGCACTTTTACTCGTTATCAAGGGGCAATTGCAATGGATTTCAAACAAGCGGGTTTATCTCTATTAGGTGGCTGGATTATCGGTGTGGTGTTTATGGCGACAAAGCTACCCGCACCTGTTCCTCCACTTATGGGGTTAATGGAGCAGCCGTTTTTACTTGGGTTGCCACAATGGAGTGATATCAAGGTTTTTAGCAGCAGATACGGCATTCTAACCTACGCCAGTACGGTTTACTCCCCTTTGGTTGTTGTAAAGTTATCGTAATATATATTCATATAAAGCAATATTTGCCCCAAATAAAAGAGTAGGTAATAAAAGCGATGAATCAACCCATTGAATTATCTTTAGAACAAGAATTTAGCCTTAGAACTTTCTCTGAGCAAGTTAAGCAGATGTCGCGTGAACAAGCTCAAGAGTTTTTGCAGATGCTGTATAAGCAGATGATGATAAGGGAAAAGACTTACCAGGAATTGCTCAAACATCAGTGGGAAGTTGGTTCAGGTTCAATTTTGGGCTAAAACAAACTTGTTCCGGTCATCTTTAAGCGACTCAGAAGATAACGAACACAAAATTGTCTTTTTCAATGGCTTGGCAATAGAGAGTATTTGCTCCAAACTGGGAAAGTGCTTGCATAACCGACTCACATTTTCGGTTTCGATGGAATAGTGAACTACTTTGGCCTACACCGCCACCAACCAATCACAGACCACAGACCTACACTCGCTCCCAAAGTTAACCCAAACCTGCCACTGCCCCAAATACCCATTCCAGTAAGGCTCACCATCAGCAACACCGACAGAAAAGCCAACTTGGGAGACTAACTCACTGTAGAAGGAACCAGCGCTATTTAGCCCAAGCTGCATTTTCACCATCAGCCCCTTCCATCCAAGAATCGCGATATTTTCTGGGGTATGTAGTGCTGTGTCACTGAGTGGTGTTGCAAAGACTATATTATTAGTGCCTGACACCACTTCAGTATTGTGCGATATGGACAGTGATGTTGTGTCAATACCTGGTGTTTGTAACTGTATATTGTTCGTGACTGACACCGACTCACTAAGAAATACTTCATCCCGATTTAACCACTGCCCAAAAATTGAATCACGCTGATCATCAGGGGCAAGAAACCGATAGACGCACTCCCGATTTTCACGTTTCCCCAACCGACCTACATAGTCCAACTTCAAGTCAATCTTGGCAAGTAGTTTCTGTGCGATCGCTACTGGGGTCAGTTTTTCCGAGATACTCACATTCAAGTAATTCTTGATAACGTGCCGATGCGTTACAGCCAGTGCCTTAAACTCCACCATCTTCTCGTCGCTGCCACGTAACTGAACGTCTGGTGTAATAAACTGCAACAGATTCAGATTTTCGAGTAACAGTACAGCAGGCAATAACTGCCCCTTGTTAAAATCCGGTTTCCAAATCGAATTTTCCCCAGCTGACAATTGTGCCTTAGCCCGTTTCGCATCACGGTTGGTCAAAAACTCTCGCCCCAGCGTCAAATAGTAGTGCATTCTCAGTTGAGGATACCAGCCGTCGTCATCTTTCTCGACTAAATCAGGGGTTACGTCAATTTCATAGCGACGGGACAATTCCGCCTTACGCTGCTGATGTCGTTGGGTTTTCGTTTTCGCCCTTGTGTCTTGCAGCTTCTTAAGTTCGGCATCAGAGATGGTTGGAGAATCCGCGATCGCCTGACACTCCGCAGCATACAATTCAACAGATGCCGCCTTAACCGACTCGATTACTGACCCACTTTCATCATCATCAGCATCCGAGGCATCGATAATGGTGTACCCATCCTCGACCAAACCCGCAAGCACCGATTCCCGATAGCGCCGCATCTCAACGTTAATCACAGAACCACGCTTACCCCAAGTCTGCAATGACTCTGGCTGGAAGTTCTGGTCAATAAAGCTGTAGTCATCATTATCCGCCGCCGACAACAGCGCAATGTTAGCCTGTGTTGCAACATGTTGACTTCTGAGTAATCCTCCGATGGATGTGGAACCATTGCCTACAACCGACATCCCCCATTCTCTGATCCAGATATGACGGTCAACAGTCTCTCTAACCCTTGCCAACATCTGACGCACGGAGTTAACCGGTTGCACTCCTTGAAATATTCCCCAAACAGCATCAAAATGTCCTCGAATATCGATGCTGACCCCAGTTTCCAAACTTGGAGAAGCGATAACCAAATCATACTGGGTGAGAATTTCGTTCAAGTGAGTGATACAACCAAAAGCCGCATGAGAGGGGTCTGCAACAGATTCGCTGTCAATCCGCAGAATCCGCAGGTGTGAAAATTTGCGGCTAAACCGTTCCTCCAATGCTTGGGTTCCCCACTTAGACTTAGCCTTTTGAGCAGAGCAACATAGTAAATGATGCCCACCAAAAGCTATCGCCTTGTCTAGCGCTGCGATGAGATTTTTCGGGTTAGTGCCAGAATAGTTGTAACAGTTTCCGGCTGCGTGCCGATAATTGTTGACGATTTAGCGATGCCTGCGGCGGGCTACGCCTACGCATCAGTAGATTACGGGAAAACGAGAACTTGGAAGAGGCAGCCCGTGCTGTGCTGAAGCATTTAGGGGAGTTGAAGCGACCGTATTTGACTGCTGTTGA
Organism: Nostoc sp. JL23; assembly: GCF_017115065.1. Taxonomy (NCBI): domain Bacteria; kingdom Bacillati; phylum Cyanobacteriota; class Cyanophyceae; order Nostocales; family Nostocaceae; genus Nostoc; species Nostoc sp. JL23. The sequence continues at coordinate 56,410 of NZ_JABXKN010000131.1, read as the reverse complement.
AGAGAAGCTGTTGGGTTTTGTAGAGCTTGATGTGAAATTAGTAACTCACAAACAGACTGAATATTGACTGAGAGTAAGCTAGCCGCATAAAGTTAATAGTGTTAATAGTTAGAATAATTGCTCCTGGGCAATCTGCACTAAGGATTTGTGTAAAAATAATGTCCTTGGACAAGCCGCTCCGCGTCTACGCATCAGTCGAGTGTATTCCGCGATCTGCGAAACCCAATTCCCCACCCATGAATAGGAGAAAATTTGTGATGGGCAAGTATGTTATGGAGCTTAAATTTACCTGAGTGCAAGTAATAAAGCTACAGTTACTAACTCCGTGTCAATTTTTGATTGGATTTGCATTTGACGTGTTTGGATGGCTTCAGTAAAAATGTTTATCATTTCAAAATTACTGGAGCAAACTCTCAACTTAGATTTAGTTGGATAATTAATATCTTTCTCAACCGCAGTCATTTCTGGAGAGAATAAAGCTTGACAGTCAAGATACTGACTAAATTGACTAGAGACAGTGGAGTAATTATTGCTTTGGGAATTGGACTCGCCAGTGTATGTCCAATCAATAAAAGCAACTTGAGGAAATTCAGCACGGAGTAGAGGGAGGAAGTAATAGGCGATTTCTGTGTGAGAAATTACAACAATATCAATTTGACGAGATTGGATAATGTAGCGGATAAAAGCCAACCAATATACTTCATCTAAGAAATTAGGTAGATGAAATATGTCTGGTGTGAGGCGATAAAAAGAATCATACCAAGGATGCTCTGATTTTAAGGTTGTGGCGATCGCCATTTCATAACCCTCTTTTTCCAGTAGCGTCACTAAGTCCAGATGAAATTGATCAACATTGCTATTGGAGAGGGAAGGAAAGAAAAATAGCAAGCGTTTCCCAGAATTGTCGCGCTTAAGGGAGTTTTGTCCGGCTATTTTATATTTGAGTTGCTGCGGGTTAAGTGATTGACGGTTGAGAGAAATATTTGCAGTCGGGGTACTGCTAAAAAAATCATGGTAGCGCGACTGGATTAATTCAGTTACTCGCTTGAGTTCCCAAGGATCTTGCTCTAAAGAGTTAATACTGCGATTGCACTCTAAATATTCAGGAATTGTCCATCCAAGTTGTTGATTGGCGATCGCTTTTAGCCACCGTTCCCAATCCGCATATAACTTTAAGTCTGCGTCAAATCCCCCTAGTTGCTCAAAATCAACTTTGCGATACAGCAATCCTCCCTTTAACTGATTTTCATGGAAGAATGAAGCAGGTTGGCTAAAGCCATGATTCCACCAGTATTCCTGTGCTTGAAAGACAGCAGAGTAGGAGTTAACGAAGGAAAATGTGGGATGGGTTTCTAAGAACAGAACACTTTTTTCGATATATGTAGGGTCAAAAATGTCAACTAAATTAATAAAAAATAAATATTTGCCTTCAGCTTGAGCGATCGCTGTGTTGCGTCCTGCTGCGTCACCTTGTTGATTAGAATGAGAGAGGACTTTTATTTTGTTCGTTCTTTGAGACAATGACTCAATGAATGCTACTGCATCGGCGTTTGTCAAGCCGTCATTGACAATAATCCATTCAAAATTTTGCCAGGTTTGGTTAATTACACTTCTGTAGGTAGTTTCAAAATACTGATAGTCGTTAGGAAACACAGAAATAATCGAAACTACAGGAGCTTTAGAAGCTTCGGGCTGAAAAAATCTCACTTTTTGACTAGCAATCAGAGCCACAAAATCTCGAATCCGAGTGTCGGAGTTAACTTGATTTGCTAACACAAGCGGGTCAGGTTTTTTCCCACCGAGAAGCCGTTTAAATTTTAACCAAGCACTGCGGAGTTGCCAAAACTTACTCGCAGACATCATCGTACTGAAAGATTGCCATCGTTCCCACTCCAACTCAGCTTTTTGTGTCCTCAGCATCCATGTCTGCCATTGAGCCTCTAGCCAGTCTTTTCCAGCTTGTAGCTGCTGATTCCAAGCTTGCACGCTTTTTAGAGTTTCTTGGGTTTGTGTGAGTTCGTCTTGAATTTGCTGTGCAGTTAGCATCCAAGCCTGAGACTGAGGAGATAAATTTTGGTTATTTTGATGAGTAAAGTGCCATACTTTATCTGAGTTTTGCTGTTGCAGAAGTTGTTCAATACCTGTCAGCAGGAAATTAAGCTGGCGTTGATTCCACTTACTAGGCTCAATTTGATACAAGTATTGACGCAGATAATACCGTTCTTTAGCTAGATTTACAGGATTAGTTATTGATGTAGAATTGCCAGTGGCATAGAGAGGATAAGGGTAGTAAGCAATTTCTTTACCAGTGGCGATCGCTGCTGCTAAGATGTGCCAATTGAGAGCGAACAATCCTCTCTCTGGCGAGTAACGAAATTCTTGCAGCAGTTTGAGAGCAAATAACGCAGATATATCTTGGTTGTGGTTAAACTCCAGCAATTTGAGCAAGCAACCATCGATGAAGGCGTAGTTTACCGCCGCAGGCATCGCTTTTAGTTCTCCATCCGCTTGAAGTGTAACTTGCGGACATACTACCACATCTGCATTCGATGCGATCGCAGCCATCACTAACTTTTCTAGCATATCTGGTAAGGCAATATGTTCCACAGCTAACTGTAAAACATACTCTCCTGCTGCTAACTCGACTAAGTAGTTATAACTTTCTCCCAAACTCCAGTTAACATCTAAATTTAAATATTTATAGCTAGGAAACTTAGTTTGAGCTTGAGTAATTATTTCTTGTAAATACTCATCAATTGATTCTCGATACCCGATAATCACATCAAAATTGTTATAAGTTTGGGTGGCAAGACTTTCTAGACACTCTAATATAGTATTTACTGTGTGCCAGCAGACAATAGCAATTGTAACTTTAGGAGTTTGAGGTTCTTTAGGAGCGGCATTAATAAAGGCTTGACTCATATATTCTAATCTTTGGTTCAGCAAGCGTTGATTTACTTGTTCTAAAACTTCATATTGGGGAATTAATGGTTTTTTAGGATAAGCATTAATTGCCTCGTTTATAGTTTGAGCGAGGGAATGGGAATTTTCTGGGTGAAACCAACGCACGCAGTCAGAACGTTCAACTAAATTTAAAGTTTCTTGGAATCCCCCCGTATCTGAAACCACTAAACTAACGGGTAACTGTCCCATTTCTAATCCCGTATTGGGAAAGTTTTCTTGTAGGCTTGTCAGGCAAACAATTGGGTGATTTAATTCAGTAATAAATTTAATCGCTTCTTGACTAGATAAATTTGGTATTAAGTTGTAGGCTATGTGACTATTAAGTTGTTGTTCGATATACTGCTGACTGTCTAGATGTTGTAGTTGGGACGATTGTAGGGGAATAATTTTTCCGATAAAAATAATCTGAATTCTCTCAACTAAAATAGGATTCAGTAATTTGATTGCTTCTACAAAAGTGCAAAGTCCTTTTCTCTCTTCCAAACGACTGAAAAAGACAACGGGTATTTTATCTATATTAAGATTATTTTGATTTGCGAATCCCTCACTTTTACACTGCTGATTTATAGTAGGTACAAAGTATGGTAAATGCTTGGACTGGGATGTTTTCCAACCATAACTTTCTAATTTTGACTTGAGGAAGTATGAAGGAAAGTAAGCTACATCTGCATTCTCATAGGAAAATTGCTCGTAGTGGTAAGCTTGCCAAAACCATTGGGGTTGCTCTAGAGTATATTTACTATTAACCTCGCGCAGCCATTCAAAGCATCCATGAGCAGTAACACCCGTGAGACAACTGTTACCCAGCAATCCAGTTTTCTTAGCTTGAATTGTGCGGTAGCCGAACCCCCAAATGTCGGGAAACTCTACATAAACTACTGCATCTGGTAAGCTAGCCATGACTGCTTGAGTGAAGAATAAACAACAGAAACTCTGATAGTTAAAGCTATTGTTAATTGCATCTTGCTGCGTTGTAGCTAAAATTTGATAATGAATTGGTTGAAGATTTAAAACCTGTTTTATTTCGTGAGTAGAAAATACGCAATCTACATCAGGGAAGCTTGCTTCTCCTTGGAAATCAGCTTCAGTTTGACAAAGAAGCAGGATGATGTACCAACCATCAGATTTAAGTTTTTGACTTAAAGTTGTATAGTAAGTGCCTATACCGCCATTTTGAGAAAAACCTTCAAATTCATTGCTAACGAGGATTGCTACTTTTTGAGGGGAGGGGTTAAGTTTTTCTGAAAACTGAGGTCGAAAGTTTATTTCAAAGCCTTCCCAATTAGGAATTTTACGCATTTTAGAATAATTTCGCTAAATTAATAGCATTAATGTCTTTTAATTAACAACTGCATTTAGGTATATTTAAATTGTAAATTTAAATACCTGTTGCTGATTGAACTTAGAGAAAGTATACTACTTCAAAAGCATAAATTTTTAACCAACATGGTAGGTAAATGCTTGACAGTATACACTTTCACTCCCTACCAACTCTGTTTCAAGAGTATTTTTTTACAATTATTAATTTTTTCCAGATGTAGCTAAAAGTATCAACTCTCTTGGAGATATGGATTAAAGAAATTATAAGAAATGTAAAAAAATATACACAATTATGAATAAAAGCTAAAAAATCAAAAGGTGCGTTGAAATCTATGATTCGATTGCTAGTAACCGGGGGGATCATTCCAAATGTGTGAAAGCATAAATCGTGAGAAACCAGATCGCCGAGTTCTTTAATAGCTCGGCGATCTGAATCCTAAGCAATCGCTCTTAATTCTCAACTTAGCGCCTCTGTGTTGAGTCGAATACAGACCTAACAAGAACAGCCCCTTCCCTACTAGCGTTGGGGAGTAAGATTCAAAGCCTCTCTCCTTTTAGGCTATCCATTAGTCACATCTTTCTTTACAATCTTATAACCCTTGTTTTGTAAGCATCTTGGACACTGAGGTATCAGGCATACTTGACAAATTGACTCTTAATAATTTCGCGAAAATTAGGTTTTTATTGAGAATTAACAACGGACGAATAAGGGTTATAAAAACATGAGTGAATACTCTGGCAAATGTTAAGAAAGATCCGGGTAATGGATAGCCTAAAAGGAGAGAAGTCAGACTGTATTGCATACAAACGAAAAGCTCTATAAATTCTCACTAAATTATTTGTAATGCTATCTCCTTCTGCAACTGTGATTATCTGTACTGTAGACAGGTGTAAGTTTCTCTCAAGAGTGATGAGCGCTGTTTCTCTATGGCGATTTTCCTTTCAAGAGCTAATTTTAGTGGTTGGCCCAGCACAAGATGATACAGAGTTAGTTTTATTAGAATACAAGGATATTATTAATCAGGTTATTTTTACTGAGCAACGAAATGTGAGTGTGGCTAGAAACTTAGGTTTGAAAGCTGCAACAGGAGACATTATTTTTTATCTAGATGACGATGTTATTCCTCCCGACAATTGGATAGATTTACATTTACAAATTTACCAAGAACAGGGAGCTAGTTGTGGTTGTGTGGGTGGAGCAGTTATAGATAAAACTCAACAAAATTTTTCTTTACAATTTGCTAGAGGTGTCAATAGCTGTTTGAGCGAATCTCGACCAGTTCTTTCGGTTACAGAGACAACTAGATATATATCCAGCCCTCAATGGTTTTGCGGTGTAATGGGAGCCAATGCTTCATATAAACGAGAAGCTTTAGTTAAAATTGGCTATTTTGATGAGTTTTTTGAATATTTTTTAGAAGAAACTGATGTTTGTTTGCGTTTGCTGGAAGCTGGTTACATGGTTCATCATACAGATGTGGTTGTAGAACACTATGTGCAACCTAGTCATAATCGTCGCGATCGCCAACATCTCACTTGTTGGTATTCCTTAGCTAAAAATACTACCTATTTTGCTTTAAAACATGGTTGGCAAAAGCTACCTTTAGCAATGTTTTTAATCCGTCTGACTTTCCTGCTTATCTACCGTTGTTTGTTAAGGATTTTACGCCTTAAGTTTACTCACAATCTGCCTTTTTCTTTGTTGTTTCAATACATTCAAGAGTCGATTGTAGGTGTTCGTCACGGTTGGGAGGCTGGAATGAAATTGTATAATTCTAAAGATTGCAAAAATGGGAGAGTGAGAGTGAAGTTAGACTGAAATTAATATTGCTTACCTTATATTTTGTACCAGGCGACTAGAAGTCCCGGCTGCACAGGCAAAACCCGCCGACGAGGGTTTCAAAGCGATCGCGCTGCCAAATCATCCAGAACGGTCGAAATCATTGCCATTCCCTCACCCGCACTGGATGTTAATTTACAACTGTATAAATTTTGCTCTGGTTGATATTGTATGGAGTTTCTGGAATAGTCATGTTATTCGCTAGAGGTGCTAAGAGTGAATTTTTCATGGAATGAAAAGCAAATTGAAATTAAAGAAAATGTAATTGAATTTTGTCAAACGACATTAATAGAAAATATTTTTCAGCTAGAGCAACAAGAAGAATTCAACATAGAAGGTTGGAAAAAATGTGGAGAGTGGGGAATTATGGGCTTGCTAATTTCCCAAGAATATGGGGGAAAAGAATTAGACACCCTCACGACTATTTATGCTTTAGAAGGTTTGGGATACGGTTGCAAAGATAACGGCTTGCTTTTCTCAATTGCTGCTCACACATGGGCTTGCGAACTTCCCATTTTGACGTTTGGTACTCCCGAACAAAAACTCAAGTATCTTCCCAAACTTGCTAAAGGCGAATTAATTGGTGGTCATGCGGTAACTGAGCCAGAGGCAGGTTCAGATGTTTACAGCCTGCAAACTACTGCCCAAAGAAAGGGAGATAAGTATCTTTTAAATGGTAGAAAAATGTTTGTTACTAATGGGGCGATCGCCAACCTAATCCTAGTCTTTGCCACCCTAGATCCGGAGCGAGGAAAAAGGGGGATTACTTGTTTTTTAGTAGAAAAAGATTTTCCGGGTTTTATTGTCAAAAAAAAGATGTCAAAAATGGGGTTGAGAACGGCACAAATGTCCGAATTATTTCTAGATAACTGTGAAGTACCCGCCGCTAACTTGCTGGGAAAAGAAGGTGGAGGAATGGCTGTATTTAGTCACAGCATAGAATGGGAGCGTGGTTTCATCCTTGCTAGTGCTATTGGCACTATGGAAAGATTACTTGAGCAATGCATTCAATATGCCAAACATCGACAGCAATTTCAACAGCCAATCGGGAAATTTCAATTGGTTGCTAGTAAGCTTGTGGATATGAAGATGCGACTGGAAACAGCTAGAAGTTTATTGTATAAGTTTGGCTGGTTAAAACAAACAGGTAAATCTGCATTTATGGAAGCAGCGATGGCAAAACTTTATATTAGCGAATCTTGGGTACAATCCTGTTTAGATGCCATTCAAATTCATGGGGGATATGGTTATTTAATGGAACTAGGCTTGGAACGAGAGTTACGAGATGCTTTGGGCAGTCGGCTGTATTCAGGAACCTCTGAAATTCAGTATCAGATTATTGCTCAATTTATGGGATTGTAAATCTGACTTTTCCCGTTATCTTTTTGGCGAAATGATCGCTTACGATGTACCGATACCAAAGTCCTATTCTCTGGTTGCCCATTATCATTAAATATAAATTTTTGAGAATTTATCCGGGCTGAAAACCCTTACTATTTCGATGTTTCTAGACTTAATGCTAAAAGTCAGTATAAAAGGATGTTTGAAAAGTTCTCTTGTCGGTAGCAAAACGTTCTAGATCCCCCTAAATCCCCCAATAAATTGGGGGACTTTGATTCCGGTCCCCCCTTTTCAAGGGGGGTTAGGGGGGATCTGAAAGTGCCTAAAGTCACAGTGAAACACTTGTTCATTCAACCTCTTATTAATCCGTAACTTATTAAACTTGATTGTTAATGTCCAATCTCCAACAAGATATTTTAGAAATCAGTGCCAAGCAACACCCAGATAAAGAAGCGGTTATTTATAAAAACACTGCCATAACATATCGAGAGCTAGACATAGTTTCTAATCAATTAGCTTTGCTTCTGAAAAGCATTGGTGTCGAAAAAGGCGATCGCATCGGGATCTATCTCAACAAATCGATTGAAGCGGTAGCGGCAATTTTCGGCATTCTCAAAGCCGGTGCTGTATACGTTCCTCTTGATCCATCTGCTCCCGTTCGGCGCGTTGCATCTATTATTCAGGATTGCCAGATCGAGGTGTTAATATCTACTGCTAAAAAAATTGCCAGTTTAAAGCAGGTATTACCAAAACTCGCTCCCGTTCGGTGGGTAATCATTGTCGGTGAGAATACCTTTCAGATTTCAGGAACAGTCGAAAGTTTTATCAGTTGGCAGGATGTATTGCAAGCACCTTTATCTCCTTTACCTGTCAACGAAGTAACTGAAATCGATATAGCTTATATTTTATATACTTCAGGCTCGACTGGAACTCCAAAAGGAGTAACGATTAATCATGGGGCGGCGTTGAACTTTGTTAATTGGTCTAGTGAATGTTTTCAGGTAAGTTATAGCGATCGCGTTTCCAATCACGCTCCTCTGCACTTCGATCTATCAGTTTTCGATATTTTTACCACACTGAAAGCTGGCGGTACTGTAATTATCGTTCCCGAAAAATTAACAATTTTTCCGCTTGACTTAGCTAGATTTATTGCTGAACAAAAAATAACAATTTGGTACTCGGTTCCTTCGTCCCTCATCCAATTGGTTTTGCATGGTAATTTACCAGGATATGACTTCTCCAATTTAAGAGCAATTTTATTTGCAGGTGAAGTTTTTCCGATTAAATATTTGCGGCAGCTGATGGAATGCATATCGCAGGCAAAATATTATAATCTTTACGGGCCTACGGAAACGAATGTTTGTACTTATTATCCAGTTGAGAAGATTCCCGATGAATCGAGTGCAACCTTGCCTATTGGTAAAGCCTGTGCAGAAAATGAGGTATTTGCTGTCAACGACAGGGGAGAAATAGCAACGGTTGGGGAAGTGGGAGAACTTTACGTGCGAGGGCGATCGCTGATGAATGGTTATTGGGGGCGATTAGATGTGACTGAGGAGGTTTTGGTATCCTGTTCGTTCGATATGCCCTCTCAGTCAACAACGGGAAAGCAAAGAGAGGAGTTCGTTTACAGAACTGGCGATTTAGTGAGGCAAGAACCAAATGGAAATTACATATTTTTAGGTCGTCGCGATCGCACTATAAAAAGTCGCGGTTATCGAATCGATTTAGGAGAAATAGAGACGACATTATACAACCATCCTCAAGTAGCAGAGGTAGCAGTCGTAGCTATTCCTGACGAACAGTTTGGTCAGATTATCAAAGCTGTTGTGGTTTACCACGATATTTTACAAAAGCAGGATTTAGCGAGTTTCTGCTCGAAATATTTACCGAAGTATATGATTCCTGCTGTTATAGAGATTCGGGCAGCTTTGCCAAAAACTTCCACTGGGAAAGTCGATCGTAAATTACTTTGAGAGCTAAGATTATGCCAGCAGAACGCTATACAGAACAAGATGTGGAAGAAATCCTCAAAAACCAGATAAGCAAAGAATTTATGTACGATAAGCCAGAAATAATTTTAGATAATGAGTCACTTCTAATTGAGGAAGAAATCATTGATTCTCTAGGAATTTTTGTATTGATTAGTTTTATAGAAGAACAGTTTCATATTAAAATCAATCCAGATGAGGTATTGTTAGATAATTTTGAGAATATCGATACTATTAAATCCTTAGTGATGTCCAAACTTGGGAGTATTGAAGCATGAACATCCCCCAGCAGTGTGATGTAGTGATAATTGGCGGCGGACCAGCAGGTTCGACAGCTGCCACATTTTTAAGCCAGAAGGGATACGATGTAGTTTTGCTGGAGCGGCACAAGCACCCGCGCCATCATATAGGAGAAAATACGATTCCTCAATTTTGGAAGTATACTGATTTAGCTCAAGTAAGCGACAAAATTGCTGCTGAAGGATTTATTCAGAAAGCGGGGGGTACAACCTTTTGGAATGGTCGAATTCGACAAATTGATTTTAAGGATTTCGGTTACTCACGCCAAGGACTGCACGTTGAAAGAGACCGATTTGATTTAATATTACTGGAAAATGCTAGAGAGAAGGGAGTACAAATTTTTGAAGAAGTGTCGGTTTTATCAGTTGATTTACAAGATGGGCAACAAGAGCAAAGCCTCACCTACCGTCTACTCCAAGACAAAACTTTAGGTAAGATAACCTGTCGCTTTATTGTTGATGCAAGCGGTCAAAATGCTGTGATAGCGAAACAAATGGGCATCCGCACTATCGACAAAGATTTTCGGTTTATGAGTTTGTGGGGATACTTTAAGAACTCCAAGTATATTGGTTTCGATGGCAAAGCTCATTCAGTGGAAAATTTGCGAACAATTTTACCAACTACATTTATTTGTTCTTTTGCTGAGACGGGAAATTGGGGATGGTCTTGGCATATACCTCTGAGGGAAAGTACCAGTGTCGGCTTAGTTCTTCCTCTGGAATTTATGAAAACCGTTCAATTGAACGGTGGTTCTTGGGAGTCTTATTTTCGACAAAAATGTTGTGAAATACCGATTCTAGAAGACCTGTTAGCAAATGCCCAATTCTGCGAAGGCAGTTTTGGTAAAATTCAGGATTATTCCTATCGCTCGACTCAGTTAGCGGGGCCGGGATTTTTCCTGATTGGTGATGCTGCTGGATTTATAGATCCGATTTTCTCGATCGGCATTGTTTTAGGAATGTATTCTGCTTACACTGCGACTTGGGCGATTGACCGCAGTTTTAAAAATCCTAGTTCTTTGGTTCATAATCAAGCACTGTTTAGCAGCCAGCTTCAAGGAAGGTTAGAAGTGGCTCGTTCTTTAGCACTTCCACACTATCAGTCAGGCGATCGCGCCTGCGATCTGGCAAAAACCACTATTCAAATGGAAAGGGCTTTAGAACAAGAATTGATGGCAACCTGGTCTACAATGACGACCAGACCTGAGAACTTTCAGGCGATCGCCACCAGCCTGAACGGAAGAGAAATTAATTCTAATAAATTCAGGGTTATTGAAGAAATGATCTGAGAAATATTAGAATTCAAGTCAGAAGAAAGATTGCGGAAGGAAGCGATCGCCTACATAAAAGCTACCTTCACACCAGTGTTTGAGATTACCGAAATAAAAACAACTGTTATCGAGCGAAGCCCCCCCGACGAATTAGCACCAGCATTGGCAGTTTGGATGATGCGAAAGGAAGACCAGGAGGAAAGTAGAAAAACATGGAAACAACAACAACAGGTCAAGATGGGGGATAAACCAACCATCCGTATTTTGGTCAAAGGCGATCGTGATGCCATTGATTCTCTACTTCCCACAACACAAGGAGGAAAAAAGTTAGATAAAAGTTTACAAGATTTAATTAATGAAAAATCCGATCGCGCTTTTCAAATTGAAATTATCTACGAACCCGGTGGACGTTCCGACCTTTGGTTGCAACAGTTGGGAGAAATTCCCTTCTTAAATGAATGCCACGCTTTTGAACAATTAGGTAGCTTCCCATGTAAGCAGCTAGAAACCCTGTTAACGGGACAATCTCCTACTTCTTTGCTAGCAGCAGATATCGATATTATCGTCTTTTCTACCCAGGCAGAGATTACCAAAAATTTATGGCAACATAGCCAAACAGGGTATCTCATCGATATTCCTGAAGATTGGGAACAGCAACTATCTGAGGCGGAAAAACAGGAGTTTCAACAGCATTTTTCTCCCACAGGCTTATTATCTACCGAGCAATCTCAAGCCAATTTTAGCCAGCTTATTCAACTGCTGAAAGAAAAAACAGGTGCGTATATTATCTGTTATAACTGTTGCGATTTCGATCCGAGCGATCGCACTACCAATTATCATAACATCGGCGAAACCTTACGCCAGAGAATTCAAAAGTTAAATTTAGCTTTACTCAAGCTTTCCATGCAAGAAGGAATTTCTCTTATTGATGTTGAATCACTTTTAGCTGAACTGGGTGCAGCACAGCACGTTACTAGAGGATTAGATTATTCACCTGAAGCTTATCAGGTTATCTGCCAAGAATTTTTACGAGTCATAACAGATGTAGGTTTTTTTGAAAATCGCCCTTTACTTAAGCAAATCGGACGTAGGAAAGATTAAGATGCTGTTTAAACTGCTCATGCCCTATATCAATAAAGGTACTGAAGGAGGAATTTTTATTCAATGGTACAAGGATGAAGGAGATAAAATCGATTATGGAGACGATATTTTTGAAGTCAAAATAGAAGAAGAGAAAAATAATCTTGTTTTAGAAACACCTGCAAGGGTGCTTGCAAGTTTAGCAGAACCGGAAAATACATCAGAGAAAATTCACAAATTAGATATGCTCGTCCGTGTTTGCTCTGCTGATATAGGTTTTTTACGCCGCACCTATGCACAAGAGTTTGTTTATCAGAAAGTAGGAGCATTGCTAGCTGTATTAACTACCGATGTAGATGAAGAAATTAATGAATCTAAGTTGGAAGCAGCTAGTACACTTCGAGTCGTTCCTAATCTAATTTCATATCCTGGTATTTATGTATAATTTCGCTTTTTTACTTCTAATTCGAGAAGATTATAAGTAATTATCTATTTATGAAAATAAACATTGAGAGAAATGCGACTGGAGAATATATGGATTCTAACCATATTATTTTTTGGTCGGATTCACATCAAGAAAATAAAATTGGGATCTATATGATGGGAGGCTGCGATCTTCCATCGGTATTTTCCTGTGTTCCTCTAATTAAACCAATATTGAAAGGAACTTGCTGCATTATCAAAGAAGGGCAGATTGAAAAATCTAGATCGGATATCCTGCTGCAAAATCTCAAAAAATCTCCTCAAAATTTATTAGCTCCCGTCTTAGAGAAGTTTTATCTTCCCGATAATTTCTTTGAAAATCAACTATCAAAACCCGATTTTTGTGTTTCTCATGGTAGCGGTATTGAAGAGTTTCCTAAGCAAGTAATAATCTTATCAATTGCTGCTGACGTAGCGAGAGTGGTTTATCAACATCGGGAACATGGCTTTTTAATCGATCCTAGTGGCTGGTGGAACAATCAACGCATGGATTTGATGTTAAGAGATTTATCTTCTGCAAATTGGTTTAGGAAGTATTTTGTCAGTTTAGGTAGGATGACCTTAGAAACTTTTATTGATAATTTAACTCAATTAATTAAAGAAATTCGACAAGTTACTAACGCCCACATTTTAGTATTTAACACTTTAACAATTGAACCGGGTAATATTATCCACAATTATCAGTTTGTGAAACGCCCTGAAAGCTTACGACGGCGAGAATTCAATTTAGCGTTGATTGAATTATCAAGAAAATTGAACTTTTGGATTGTTGATGTAGATAAAGTTTTAAAGCAAAGCAGAACTAAAAACATGATTGATTTTGTTCATTTCCCTGTGGAACTTTATCAACCAATTGGTCAAGAAGTTTTTAAAATTCTAGAAGAGCTAGAGATTTTTAATGCCCCAAGTCAGCTTCTAGGTTTGAATATTAAGAAATTGCTACTCCAAAAGCACCAGACTCAGACCTTGTTGGAAAGCCTCCAAGTGCAACTTGACCAGAAAAACCAAGAATTAGAAGCACAACAACTTGAAACCCTGCAAGCAAAAGCAGAAATAGGGCAGTATCGGGAAAGTCTGCAACAAACTCAGATACAAACTCAGATACAAATTGAGCAGTTGCAAACTCAGCTACAGCAAACACAAGTTCAACTGCAACAAACTCAGGGAGAACTACAGCAATCTCAATCTCAGCTACATACCTCTCAAACCGAGTTGGTACAACTAAAGTCATATCTCCAACAAACTCAGGGAGTAGAGGGAGTAATGAGCTATTATCGCTCTCGCATCGCATTCAACACTGACGACATCCAACTTTATCACCAAGCACTAGAAGTTATACCAGATGACGCTCAAATCCATTTGCAGCTAGGCAATGCCTTAGTCAGACAAAATCGCCTCTCGGATGCGATCGCCACTTACCAAACTGCACTCCAATTCCACCCAAATAACTTTGAAATACACTTAGAGTTAGCAAAGGCTTTAGAGAAAGATCAGAAATGGGATGAGGCGATCGCTTCTTACCAATGTGCAATCGAACTCAATCCAGATTACTCTTGGTCGCACAAATACTTAGGAGATATACTAGCAGAACGCGGTCAAATTAACGAAGCAAGTGTCTGTTACCGTAGGTTTTGCAACTGCAAGCGAGGGTTTTTGAATTGACATGAGTTAAGAAAGAAGGTTATTTATGTTAGCAGAAAAGCAAACAAAAAATTTAATCGCGCACTATCAAAAGGCTCTACTGATCAAGCCTGACAATCCTACAATTTTCTACAAAATTGGCAAACAATATCAGTATATAGCTGAATTTAATCGAGCTTTTGATTATTACTTAAAAGCAATTCAATCTAATCCCAATTGTCATTTATATTACGATGATTTAAAAAACGTTCTATTTTTTTCAAATATATTTAACCAATCAATCGAGCCCGATCATCTGCAACTCGGAATTGATTTGCTCAAACAAACTATTAAAAATCAGCTATCTTTTTTATTTGCTCAATATTTATTGGGTAATTTACTGAGTCAACAAGGAAAAGTAAAAGAAGCAATTACTTGTTACAAAACTTTTAGTTATCAACAGATATTGGCATCTCATCCAGAACTTGCTAAACAGCATTGGAATTCTCAAAAATCACGAAAGCCAGATTTTATCATTTGTGGTTTACCCAGGTGTGGAACAACTTCGATTTACGGTTATTTAACTTCTCATCCTCAAGTTCTTACTGCTGTTGAAAAAGAAATTAATTTCTTTTCTCACTTTTTTGATCGAGGACTGGATTATTACTATGCCCATTTTCCGGCAATTCAAGATAATAATTACTTAATTGGCGAAGCAACTCCCTCATATTTATTTTGCGCAAATCCTCAACAAATATTTCAATTTTTTCCCAATATTAAGTTAATTTTTTTACTCAGAAATCCTGTTGATAGAGCAATTTCATCCTTTTACCTTATCAATCGTTTAGGGATTGGACAAAATTCTTTAGAACAAACTTTTAAATTTAGTATTGAGCGTCTGGAAGAAAGACCAGACTTTGATTCATTAAGCGTCAAAAATAAAAAATTTAGCAAGGACTCTTTACTTGAACAAATTTCCTTAATACATACAATACCGAGCGTGTATATTTATTTTATCAAAAAATGGATGAATGTTTTTCCAAAGGAACAGCTTTTAATTCTCAAAAGTGAAGATTTTTATAGCAACCCATCATCTACAATGAAGCAAGTTCATCGTTTTTTGAACTTGCCAGACTACCAACTGACGGAGTATCGTAACTACAATCAGGGGTCTTATCATTCTGTTCCTGATGCTTTACGATACCAGTTAGCAGAATTTTTTCAACCCTATAATCGAGAATTAGAAGACTATTTAGGCAGAAAATTTAATTGGGAGTAAAATTAACTTATGGTGCGTTCCCCTAGTGTCTCGTAGAAAATCACTCTAAATCCAACTTTAGCATCAGGCATTGACAATTAAGCCAGATAATGGGCAAATTCTGTTGCAGGTAGACAATGCTTTACTCAGACAAAATCGCTTTTGTGATGCGATCGCCACTTACCAAACTGTACTCCAATTCCACCCAAATAACTTTGAAATACACTTAGAATTAGCAAAGACTTTAGAGAAAGATCAGAAATGGGATGAGGCGTAGTTTACCGCCGCAGGCATCGCTTTTTACCAACGTGCGATCGAACTCAATCCAGATTACTCTTGGTCGCACAAACAGTTAGGAGATATTTTAGCAGAACGAGGTCAGCTATTAGGAGCAAGTCTCTCTTACCGTCGCGCTTTACAGCTTCAACCCAGAATTTTATGAATTCAACTAAAGCTCGTAGATTAACTAGAAAAAACTTATTAAAAATTTATACAATGCAAAAATGAGCGATCGCACTCTCGTCAATCTCCTGCATAATCGCGCATCCCAACAACCCGACCAAACAGCCTACACTTTCCTGGTGGATGGGGAGAACGAGAGCGGTAATTTAACTTATCGATCATTGGATGAAAAAGCTAGGGCGATCGCAGTTTATTTACAATCTCGGTTATCTCCAGGTGAAAGAGTTTTGCTGGTGTATCCCCAAGGGTTAGAAGCGATCGCTGCTTTTTTTGGTTGTCTTTATGCTGGAGTGGTTGCTATTCCTGCACCTGCACCGGAAGCGGCACGGATGAAGCGAGTTTTGCCGAGATTGGAAGCGATCGCATCGGATGCTGGAGCTTCATTAATCTTAACTAGCGCCAGCCTACTAGCCAACAGTGATGGCAATCATTTAACGTTTAAGGCAAAAAGCTCTGTCAGCCGACTCAACGGCAGGGCATCACTCCTACTCAACTACTACTTAGTAGGGGGAGCAATCGCCCAAAAAACACCCCAAATCGCTACTATTCCTTGGATAGCTACCGAGAAAATTCCCTCACAACTAGCCGCCCAATGGCAACAACCAGAAATTAATGGCGACACCCTAGCATATCTGCAATATACCTCCGGTTCCACTTCCACCCCCAAGGGAGTGATGCTCGACCACAAAAACTTGATGGGACATTTAGCAGAACTTCAACAAGCTTGCGGGTATAAAGCAGACCTAACCCCCCTTCCCTACAAGGGAATGGGGGAAACTATCTCCCCTCTTCTGCAAGGAGAGGGGCTGGGGGAGAGGTTAACCGAGAACTATTGCGACTCCCACAGCGTCACCGTAACTTGGATGCCCTATTTTCACGATTACGGATTGGTGGAGGGGATTCTCGCACCACTTTATAATGGCACTCCTTGTTATTTGATGTCGCCAATGGCGTTTATCAAGCAGCCGCTACGCTGGTTGAAAGCAATTTCCCACTATCGCGCTACCCACAGCCAAGCCCCTAATTTTGCTTATGCTTATTGCTTGAAACGGATAACGTCAGAAGAACGCGCCACGCTGGATTTAAGCTGTTGGCAAGCGGCGGGAAATGCTGCCGAACCCATCAACCCGGAAGTGATAGAGCAATTCTGCCAAACTTTTGAGCCTTGCGGGTTTCGTCGCCAGACTTTTGCCCCGGGTTACGGACTGGCAGAAGCGACTTTGGTAGTCACAACCAGTCGGAAAACGGATAATCCAGTTTTCTGCACGGTTTCGGCTGAGGAGTTGGCACAAAATCGCCTTGTCCTGACACCGACGGGGCAAAGGTTGGCGGGTTCGGGTCGGCTGTTGGAGAATACGGTTGTGGCTATTGTGCATCCAGAAAAGTTGACTCGCTGCGCCTCCGATGAAGTTGGGGAAATTTGGGTAGCGAGTGCGGGGGTAGCGCAGGGTTACTGGCAGCGTCCCGATGCGACTCAGGAGACGTTTGGAGCTTCCATCGCAGATACGGGAGAGGGGGCGTTTCTGCGGACGGGGGATTTAGGATTTATTCAAGATGGGGAATTGTTTGTTAGGGGTCGTCTCAAGGATTTGATTATTATTCGGGGCGAAAACTATTATCCCCAGGATATTGAATGGGTGGTGGAAAAAAGTCATGGGGCTTTGCGTCCAAATTATGGGGCAGCATTTGCTATAGAAGTTGATGGAGTCGAACAATTAGTGATAGCGTTTGAGGTTGAGCGCGGTCTTAGTAAAAATCTTAATGTTGATGAAGTGGTGGGTGCTATCCGCAATGCTGTAGCCGAACACTACGAGTTACCTGTTTATGGGGTAGTGCTGCTGAAACGAGGCAGTATTCTTAAGACTTCTAGCGGTAAAATTCAGCGTCAAGCCTGTCGGAAAGCTTTTGTTGATGGCAGTTTGGATAGTATTGCTATTTGGACTTTAGAGAGTGCATCCAGTCAGCTAGAAAGCGTACCTCAGAATGACGTAGAGTTTCAGTTAGTTCAAATTTGGCAAAAGGTTTTAGGTATTTCACCTATCAGTACCAAAGATAATTTCTTTGAGTTAGGGGGAGACTCGCTCAAGACTGCCGTTGTGGTGGCTGAATTAGAAGAGATATTCAGTCAAGCTATTCCTTCGGCAATCTTAGCGGAAGCACCAACCATTGAGCAGCTAGCTAATCTTTTCGTTCAGAAATACTGGAAAAAAATTGGCTCTAGATCCCTCGTCTCTATTAAGCCCAGTGGTTGCAAGCGACCGTTTTTCTACGTTCACGGTATTAGCGGTTTTGGTTTCGCTCCCACATTAGCACGCTATCTGCACCCAGAACGCCCTTTGTACGGACTGCAAGCAGTAGGTTTAGATGGAGAAGCAGCCCCCTACACTCGCATCGAGGATGTGGTAATGTACTACATTCAAGAAATTCAAACTGTTCAACCTGAAGGTTCCTATCTTTTGGGGGGTCAGTGTTCGGGAGGCAATATTGCCTTTGCAATGGCTCAAGAACTGAAAAAGCGGGGTCAGCAAGTTTTACTGGTTGTGATGTCAGATAGTCATAATCCATTTATTGAAGAAGAGCAAAGAGTGGAATGGTTGCATCACTGGAGATCGTTTGGTAAACAAGGCGACAGAGAAAAATTAATCAGTAGTGGTTTCAGTCTTCGTCAAGTTGACAATACTCTGAAAGTGATAGAAGCGAATCATCAAATTTTAGTTAACCACCAACCACAACGATATTCGGGACGAGTGGTTTACTTCTCAGCACAAGAAAATCAAGAGTATCTAAAAGAGTACGCAAATCACTTCGATCCCATGCAACCCAATGGCTGGAATAATTGGGTAGACGGTGGAATTGAAGTTATTGGGGTTCCGGGTAGACATGGAACTTACCATAATGAACCCCACGTCCGAGTTTTGGCAGAGAAATTGAATGCTTGTTTGGAGGAAGTTGATAGTGTCCTACTTTCTGAGCGAAGATAAGCGATTTCGTGACAGGTGGAGTGCGTTAGCGTAGCCACCGCCTTGCGGCATCGCTTTCTCCACAACTTCTACGTTTTCTCAATTCAAAGAAAAATAGAGGAGCGATCGCGCTTAAGGAATGATGGCATCTCTGACCACCCAGCACTTGCCTATCAGTCACTTTAATTGTTGCAATTGGTATAAACTTGCGGTATCAACCAACTAAAGAAAGCTGAAAATTTCGTGTAGGGAAGGTCAAACGGGACGCGATCGCTACAATACTATTATTTGGGAAAGAACTATGGACAAAAATGATGTACTAAAAATTTACGATGAAGACTATACAAAAGGATACGAATATAGAGACCAACTGAAAATATCCGTCAATAAAGGCGTAGATTTTTTGTTGAATAATCAATTTAATTATGGAGAATTTAAAACAGAGATTTGCAAAAGGTATAAGGATTCCTCTGGTCAAGTTGTAGAGGAATGGAATTTTGATAGTTCTCCCTTTGCTACCGCGCTTATCTTGTACTCTTTAAATTTTCTAGAAGAAGATGAAAGAGTACAGAAATTGAGAGAACACGGATTAAAATTTTTAATGGCTGAAATGGAAGAAGGAGGTCTATGGAGATACTGCTCATCGAAAAATAGAAATCATTTTATGCTTCCGCCAGACTTAGATGATACCTGCTGCATATCATATATTCTTAAAATAAATCAAGTTTTATCTCAAAAAAATATAAAAACAATCTTGAACAACCAGAACCAGCAAGGCATATTTTATAGTTGGATATTTGCTGCTTCTGAAAAAAGAATTTATTGCTCAAATGAGACTTGGAATGTAAACCAAGAAAATGACATCTGCTGCGTTGTGAATTCTAATGTTCTACTATATTTAGGTGAAACAGAACAAACTCGGAAAGTCGTTGAGTATTTGATACAAGTAGTACTTAAAGATAGGGAAAACATTTCTACTCCATTCTATAATCATAAAATCAGCTTTTATTATATGCTTTCAAGAGCCTACTACAATGGAGCTTTGACACTCGTCATTACAAAAAAAAACATAATCGATAAAATTCTAAACATACAACAACCTAATGGTTCTTTTGGAAATGAATTATTAACATCTCTGTCCGTATGCTCGTTATTAAATTATGGTTATTGCTCCCCAGACCTAAACAAAGCTATAATTTTTTTAGTTAAAAATCAGCAAGCTGATGGTTCATGGAAAAGAATTCCTATGTATGGCTACCATACAGATAAAGCGACATATGGTTCCGCAGAGTTGACAACAGCATTTTGTTTAGAAGCTTTAGCCAGATATCAACTATTAGATGCTAGTGCTGAACATAAAGAAAAACAAGAAGAGACGGTTAAAGTTATAGTTAAATCACCCAAAACGCAAGACATAAATAGAAAAAAACTGTTTTTATTGTTCTTTATAATTATTCGCTCCGATAACTGGTGGCTTTATAAAATCCCGCCTTTACTAGCTATTGCTTATGCCGAAATTCTTTTGATGGATCTCCCGGTTATCCAATCAATATTAACTGTATTAGCCTTGTTATTCTCCATATCTTCTTTATCGGCTTATGGACATATTGTTAATGATATTTTCGACATCGAAGTAGACCAAAGAGTTGGTAAAAACAATTCAATGGCTCAATTTTCATCGTGGCAGCGCCTTTTATTTTGCATTTTATTTACAGCCACAGGTTTTGTATTGCCAATCCTAATGAACTTCGGCACATGGGCAATTATATTACTAGGAATTAACTACTTGCTGCCAACTATTTACTCTACACCCCCCTTGCGATTAAAAGAAAGAGGAATGTGGGGGGTAATTAGCGATACAGCCGGAGCGCACGCCATTCCCACCTTATTTTTTGCAGCCACTTTTTTACACCTAAGTACAACACCACAACCAGAATCTATTATCCTGACTATTACAGCAACAGTATGGTCATTTTGTGCAGGAATCAGAGGAATTCTCCTGCATCAACTTTGGGATAGAGAAAACGATCTAAAATCTGGTGTGAAGACATTGGTGACAAGTCTTGATGTAGAAAAAGTGCGATTTTGGATAAGTTACATCATCTTCCCAATTGAAATTTCACTGCTAAGTTTACTGGTATTAGTTATTTCTCGATTCACTCCCATACTGCTAGTTTTCTTTATCCTCTATCTTCTATTAAAAACTATTAATATCAAATTAGCTTTAGCAAATGCCTTTGATCCTGCTCCTGCTTGGAAAGCAAACGTAGCACTACACGATTTTTACGAGGTGTGGTTGCCTTTAGCTTTAATAACCTTATTATCTATCCGAGAACCCTTGTTTTTAATATTACTTTTATTACACATAATTCTGTTTTATCCGTCTATCAAACAAAGAACAACGGATTTAGTTAAACTCATAGTGTCTGGATTAAAAGGTCTTACTAACTTAGTTAAATTCACTAATGAATATGAGCAGAAAGTAGATTTTTTGCCTACAAACCAGCAAAATCAACAAGGACTGGAAAAATTGCAAGCTCAATTACACACCTTGCAAACAGAATTTACAAAACTAAATTCTCATCTACAAACTCAAGAGCAATTGGAACAGATTCAAGCTCAACTCCAACAAACTCAGGGAGAACTACAGCAATCTCAATCTCAGCTACATACCTCTCAAACTGAATTGGTACAATCTCAGTCTGATTTACAACAAACTCAAGAGCAATCCGAGCAGATTCAAGCTCAACTACGACAAACTGAGAAAGAATTGGCAGAATCTCAGTCTCAGCTACATACCTCTCAAACCGAGTCGGTACAACTAAAGTCATATCTCCAACAAACTCAGGGAGTAGAGGGAGTAATGAGCTATTATCGCTCTCGCATCGCATTCAACACTGACGACATCCAACTTTATCACCAAGCACTAGAAGTTATACCAGATGACGCTCAAATCCATTTGCAGTTAGGCAATGCTTTAGTCAGACAAAATCGCTTTTGTGATGCGATCGCCACTTACCAAACTGTACTCCAATTCCACCCAAATAACTTTGAAATACACTTAGAATTAGCAAAGACTTTAGAGAAAGATCAGAAATCGGATGAGGCGATCGCTTTTTACCAACGTACGATCGAACTCAATCCAGATTACTCTTGGTCGCACAAACACTTAGGAGATATTTTAGCAGAACGAGGTCAGCTTAATGATGCAAGTCTCTCTTACCGTCGCGCTTTACAGCTTCAACCGAGAATCTTTTGAATTTAATTAAACTAGTACAATAAGGCAGCTCTGCTGAAGATAAGAAAGCTTGTTTTATAAGCTTTTTAACCTTTTTCAACTGGATAGTTATTTACGCCCTTCTGTAAAGAGCAAATCTTGGGTTTTCTCGTTTGGATGGCGCAGGAGAGCTGATCGTCAAGACAGGAGAGTAGGAAAACATCAAATTTGTATTGTCAGACAAAATAGCCTCTCGGAAGCGATCGCGCTTTTCATCGCCAAACCAATTTACAGGCGATCGCACTGCAATACTTTAACGCGATTTTACAATCAGGACTTACGCACTAAAAACTTGAAACCTCGATCCCCCCTAACCCCCCGATAAATTGGGGAGGGGGAACTCAAAAGCCCCCTTTTTAAGGGGGTTGGGGGATCTCTTGTGCCTAAGTCCTAACAATATTGCTGTACCGCAGCTAATTGAAAAGAAAACATTTGTGTAATTAATTCTGCTTTAACTAAACGTGAGTTCGACAAGTCTTATTTGACCTCTCCCCCAGCCCCTCTCCGACGCCCAGAGGGGAGCAAAAAGCTTAATTTTTCGTTGCTCCTCCCTTTCCGTTTCGGAGAGGGAGGCTGGGAGGGAGAGGTTCATCGAACTCAGGTTAACTAAGTAGGTCAATTGAGTAGTACATCTTAGCTATTTTTTGAACATCAGCCAACTCCATCCATTCCAAATAATCAAGCTGTGCTGTTGATTCTTTAAACTCCAACTTAGCTTTTTCAAAATTTTTGATATGAATAAAGTGCATGACTTTAGCTGCCAGAATATTCGGCTGCATTTTTTTGGGTGTAATCTCTAGTGAATAATCAAAAGCGGCTTCAACCTCAGTTTCAGAAAAACTATCAAATGAATATGAATTTTGTAACAACTCATTAGGAATCGGCTTGACATAGCGAAAAGCTCTAGAGGAATAAATGAAGGGATGCTCAATCGGCACTAGATACTCTCGCAAGCGAGACATAATTAGATGAATCCAAGATGTATAGTAATGAGCAAAGTCTTGGTGGATTACCAGAGATACTTCTGGAATCAGATAGGGAAAGAAATTTTTTATAATACTATTTGTTAATTCCCAGGATTTCATCGCATCAATAAAAAGACACTCGATTTCACCTTGTTGCCAGCCAATTTCTGCAAGATCCCCAGGATGGACATGAATGAGATGACTCCAAGGATTAATTCGCTCCAGGTATTCATCTAGAAAACTATCTCCATCTTTGTACTTTCCTTCTAAGGAAGTGCCGATGACACTTTGCGGCATATTAGCCAGTGAACACCAAATAAAAATATCATAAGCATGAATGCGTTGGTTTTTGTTCGTTACACAAGAATTAGCCTCAAGTCCCATTACTAAGGAAATAGTTGATGAGCCAAACCAGCAACCGAGTTCTACAATCTCTCCTCTACCTGAATACTCATTTTGGGCATAGTTCTCTAAAAAGAGTTGCTCATCTATTGAAGTCATACCCAGTATCCATCGCCTGGGTTCACTTTTATCTAGATAACTTGTGGGTGATGTAGCTGTTTGACAAAAAGCTTGCTTCATGTATTCAAATCTTTGATTCAGCAAGCGTTGATTCACAAAATGGAGAAACTCTCTCATCGGTACACCAAATTTCTCTGGATAGGCTGAGATAGCTTGAATCATCGCTTGTGCAAGAGATAGCACATTCTCCGGTATGAACCAGCGCACACCACCCGTGCGTTCAATTAGATTGAGAGTTTCTCGAAATCCACCTGTATCTGAAACGATTAAACTAACAGGTAATTGTCCCATTTCTAATGCTGTATGGGGAAAGTTCTCTTGACTACTGGTGAGGCAAACAATCGCACAACGCAACAAATTAACCAACCGAATCGCTTCTTGACTGAACAAATCGGTCACAATAGTGTAGCAATTAGAGCCTAACTTTTGTTTGATATATTGCTGGCTATCTAACCCTTGTAAACCCTCTGCCTGAAGCTCAACGTTCTTGCCCAGAAAGATGATATGAACTTTTTCAATAATATTACTTTCTAGTAGTTCGATTGCTTCTAGGAAGGTGAAAAGCCCTTTTCTCTCCTCTAATCGTCCAAAAAAGACAAGCGGAATTTTATCTTGATCAACAAGCCGTTGTAAATCATTTCTCAGCGTAATTGTTTTCAACGGTTGTTCAATGACTGAAAAACAATAGGGTAAATGCAAAGCATGAGATGTTTTCCAACCATACTTCTCCACTTTCTCTTTGAGAAAATGCGACAGAAAAAATGCTAAATCTGCCTGTTCAAAGGAATATTGCTCATAATGGCTCGTTTGCCAAAACCAGTCAGGATGAGAATGTGTGTAGCTTGCATGAGCTTCTTGCAGCCACTCCTGCCCACTATGCAAAGTCACAGCCACCACACAATTTTCTCCTAAAACACGCGATCGCTTGGCTTGAACCGTGCGGTATCCCAATCCCAGCATTTCTGGAAATTCAATGTAGGTATAGGTGTTAGGAAATGTAGTAGCGATCGCCTGAGCAAAAAACAGCGCACAATAGCTCTCGTAGTCTACCCATTCCCCATCCTGCAACTGAGATAAAATTGCCAAGTGAGTCGGCTGTAATTCTAGTACATCCATACATTCACTGGTCGAAAAAATATGTTTCACTGCGGGAATCGTTGACTCTCCATCAAACTTCTTTTGACTTTGGCAAAGCAGTAGCACAACATAAAAGTCTTCTGCTGCTAATCTCTCACTGAGAGTGCGGTAGTAAGTGCCAATTCCACCATTCCTAAAAATGCCTTCGTATTCGGTTGTGACAAGTAATGCTATTCGTGTAACTACCGGGGGCAATTTGTCTTTTCTTGTCTGTTTGAAGCTGACTTCAAAGTTGTTAGAGTTAATTCTGGAAAGCAATTTATTCATAAATATAGCTTATACAAAAACATTGTTATAAAAATTAATTTGCTGATTACCAAAACATAGATAATGTCTTTAATGTAATTATTTCCAATTAAATTTTATACCTAGATAATCTTCCAGTTTCTGATTGTGCGGTTGAAAAAAATCATCTATTTTTTGGCGCAATTTGTTGTTAGTTTTTGAATAAGAACCAGAATTAACTTTGGGATGTGCTGAAAGCGAGTAATCAGTTATTTCTAAAAAATCATAAACCTGTTTCATAGTTTTATTCGTTTGATTATAAAGGTCTTCACTTCGCAAAATCAGAAACTGTTCTCTCGGAAAAATAGCCATCCATTTTTCTAAAAAGTAGAAGTATAAACCAAACCAGAGATATCCTTTTTCTGTTTGCCAGTATTTCTCACTGACTTGGGTAAGGTCTATTATCTCTTTTAGGGTTTCCAGTTCAGATGTCATCGCTACTTCTAAAGTGCGATGTTCTTTCATCAGTTTAAGATTCATATAGTAATGAGAAATTGCTCTATCTACTGGGTTACGTAGTATAGCAATTAGCTTGATTTTGGGAAATAGCTGAAATACTTTTTTTTCAACTTCATAGCTACCGAGATACCAAGGAGTTGCTTCTCCGGTTAAAAAGCCTCCTTCTACAGGAAGGGGAGGAAAATGAGCTAGATACCAATCAACTCCGAGGTCAAAGTTTTTATTAAAAAAATGTAATTCTTTATCCGTAGCTGGGATAATTTGAGGGTGTTGACACAGATAATAGTAAAGCGAAAAAGTGCCAGCTTTACCCATGCCAATAATTAAGAAGCTTACACCGTCAATTTTAGGAGAATTTATGTACTTGTTTGTAATATTTTGATTCAAATGAATGGTTTTATTAATAGCAACTTTATAGGCAATAATAGCCTCAGATACTTTACCTTGCTTGGTTAACATATCTCCTAAAACTACATAAGCATAGGGTGAAGTTAAACGTCGTTGAATTAGTTGATAATAGAAGGCGATTATTCTCTCTAATTGGTTGAGTTCAGGGGTAAAACAATAGTTGATTATATAATTCAATGTAAAATAAGAGAAAGATAAGGATGGTTCAATTTCAATCGCTTTCATATAAGCAGTAATTGCCTCATCCCATTGCTTTTTTTCTTTAAAGTCATATCCCAATACAATAGCATCCTTCCATGTTTTAACATCAGTAGGAGTTTTCACTGTTTGAGAACGTGACAGCAGTATATCAAAGCTTTCATAATCCAATTTACTTTGGAGAAGATTTTGAAAGGCAGTAATTTCTTCTCCTTCAAAACCTAGAGTTTGTAGCATCTTGTTTAAGACTTTAGGTACTGATGCTAAATCTGGTTGAATTTGCAAAGCTTCTTGGCAGAATTCGAGGGTTTTATCTAATTCTCCTTGCTCATAATAAAGTTCGGCTATTTTTTCATAAACGACTAGGTTTTCAGGCTTGATCTGTAGAGATTTTCGATAATGAGTTACTAATTTTTTTAACTGGTATTCCATAATTATTACATTTGCCATTGTGCGATTGCTTTAGCTTCTTAAACTCAGTTTTTGAGACTGATAATATCTAAATTTTAAAGTAATTTTTGTCAACTAAAGTGAAAAGTAATGGGGGAGCGATCGCTTATTACTACTTTGAGCTTTTAATAACTTGAATTTGCCCCTTTCCCGGCAAATTACACAATCCAAAATGAGAGTGATGATTGTTACTATAATGAGACGTAACATAAAAAACACCCACTTTTTCATAAAGATCGCAAATCTGAATGCGGCTGTTAAATTCCGCTTGTGGAAGTTCATCTAAACGTGCATAATCACTAGGGTTCATGGTGGCTAAACCAAAACCGAGAACATATTCATCTGGAGCTATATTGAGGTTTATACTGCGACAAAAACGCACATAATCCCCTTCATTAACTTGGTTAGGAACGCTAACTTTATGTTGAAATGAAGTTTTTACATGAACTCGGACATTAAATTTATTAGTAATGAATACAGCTACAATGGGTACAGCAATACTCTTTTTCAGTTGAAACTCGCAGCATAAGTAAGCTTGTTCACCTTGCAAAAAATTGACGCAACCCTCGCCCTTAACGTTACAAATAACGTAACTAATTAGTTGAGCATAATTCGCCTGGGGAAAAGAAACGGGAATAAAAACTTCATCAGCAGGCCAAAAAAAATCATTCGGTATTTCTAAAGGTACTTCTAGCTTTTCTTGAAGAACAGCCGGAGAAACATGATTAACCAAACCCATCTTTAGTTGATGGAACTTAATAATACCTTTCATCGATTCTCCTTGAAAGATTTTTTCTCCATGATGCAGCAAAATTACCTCTTTACAATATTGCTGTACCGATGCTAACTGGTGAGTCACTAAAATAATCGTAATCTGCTTTGCTATCAGTTCCTCAAGACGGGCATAGCATTTTTGTTGAAAGAAAATATCTCCAACGGCTAAAACTTCATCTAAAATCAGAACATCACATTCCAAAAACGCAAATAAAGAAAAAGCTAATCTTGTCTTCATTCCAGAAGAATACAACTTCATGGGACGGTCAAAAAAATCTCCCAATTCCGAAAATTCTTCAATTTCTTTTATTCGTTCTTGCACATATCCTTGGGGAAATCCCAACAATTCAGCGCTGTAAATTGCATTTCCTCGTCCACTAAGTTCGGGATTAAAATCAGTTCCTAATTCTAGCAGTGAGAGAACTTTACCATTTAATTGATAACTTCCTGATGTTGGCTTTAACACCCCGGTAATTATTTTTAATAATGTACTTTTACCCGCTCCATTTTCCCCAATAATGCCAAAAAAATCACCTTTTCGCACTGTAAAAGACACATCTTTCAGCGACCAAAAAGGTTGATGATAAGTGTTATTTCCCAAACTTAACCATTCTCTAGCACGATGCCAGGGATTTGGATAAATCTTAAAACATTTACTTAAATTATTCACCTGCAAAATAATATCATCACTCATATCACATCTCTAATCTCATCTTGGAGTTTTTGATTGACAACATTACCTAACCAAACAAATAAAGCAAGCCACCCAAGCATAATTAGCCAAACATGAAATCCTGGCATTTGATTTTCTAAAATGATATTGCGAACTGACTGAATATATGCATAGGGTGGATTCAGATAAAGCCAAGGTAAAATATTTTTGGGAATAATGGATTCTGGATAAAAAATAGGTATCATCCAACTCCATAAGGGAATTAAAAATTGTAAAATCTGCTTGACATCGGGAAAAAGAGTTTGCAAGTTAGCCAAAATTAACCCCATACCAAAACCTAAGCCTTCTAAAATTACTCCCAACACTGGTAATAACAATATTCCAAAACCCAGATTCCCACCTAACAAAATACCAATAGGAAGCACTAAAGCTAGGTAAATAAACAGCAGAAATAGCGAAGTTAAAGTGACTTTAGCCACAAAAACCTCAGAAGGAATTGCTAAACGTCGCAGATAAATAGAATTTTGTACAAAAGCATTGCTACCACTCGCAATAGTTTCCGCAAATGTCCGCCAAGGTAGCAGTCCAGCCATAAGATATAAAGCGTAGGAACTCCCCCTCGCACCACGAGAAAGTAGTAAAGAAAATACAACTGTGTAAATGAGAATTTCGCACAGAGGATTAATAATGTTCCAAAGGATACCTATACCTGTACCAGCATAGCGATAACGTAATTCATACCAAGCGTTGTAAAAAATGTAGCGCCGATATTTGTAGAGATTATTAAAAAGTAAGTAATTTTTCATACCTGGCAATTGTATACAATTTTTAAGATTGCTTGCCAAATGATGTTTTTAAAGTATCATTTTTAACTTAGTGTGTTGAAGCGCACTTGTGTTATTGGCATTGGAAGTTAATTCCAAGGCAGGTAAGCAACTAACAATCAAGGTAAACACTAGCAGTTTGCTTGTTTTATGTCTACAGTTACACCTTTCCCTGCTGTCAGCGAATTTATCAACGTGCTGCAAACGAGAAAATGTAAATTTTCTAGTCCAGTATATCAGCAACCAATTGTATCCATTATTTCTTCATTCTTTAATGCCCATAAGTATTTTGAAGCCACTTATAAATCTATAATCAATCAGACATTCCAAAATTTTGAATGGATAATTGTTGATGACTGCTCTACCGAATCAGAAGCGTGCGTCTTGTTTCAATCTTTACCCAAAAGATACGGAAAAATTAAAACCTTGCAGCATCATATTAACAAAGGACTAGCAGCAGGTAGGAACACAGCCATTACCCATGCAACTGGTAAGTACTTATTTTTCATGGACTTAGATGATCTGATTGATCCTACTTACATAGAGAAGTGCGTGCTATTTTTGGAAACTCATCAAGAGTTTTCCTTTGTTAACTCCTACTCAGTTGGTTTCCAAGCTCAAGAATATTGGTGGACTCACGGCTTTAATAAACCCTCGCAATTTATTCACCAAAATTGGGTTACAGGTAGATTACTTTATCGCAAGTCAGACTTCAACTGTCTGGGGGGATTTGATGAAAATCTGAGATTTTACGAAGATTGGGAAAGATGGCTCAAAGCCATAGCCAACAATCAAAAAGGTTGGACAATACCTGAATACTTAGATTGCTACCGTCGGCTTGATTCTGGTTTACTAACAATTTCTAAAGCAAACGTTACAGAAGAAAAACGAGTTATAGAATTAATTCAGTCTCGCTATCAAGATTTTTTTAATCACAATTATCTTCCCGATCTCAGTATCGAACGATATAACTTTACTTCGGATTCCCGCTTCCCGAAAATAGATATTATTAATCCTCTTGAAAAAGACTACTCCAGTAAGTACATACTTTGCTTTTTCCCTCACTTAGAAGTTGGTGGTGCTGACAAATTTAATATCGATTTAGTGACTCTATTAGCGACTTGTGGTTACGAACTGACTATTGTTACAACTTCCAAATCAGAACATCCTTGGCAAAAACATTTTTATGCAGTCACATCAGATATATTTCATTTGCCCAATTTTTTACAAGATAGTGACTGGTTAGACTTCACTAAATATATTATTCAATCACGTCAAATTGATATTGTTTTTATTTCTAATTCTTACATTGCTTATTACTTCTTACCCTTACTGCGTAACGAATTTCCTGATATCGCTTTTATTGACTTTACTCATACTATAGATCCTGGTTGGCGTGGATGTGGATATCCACGTATTTCCTGTAAATTTAGCCAATTTTTGGACTTGCAAATCATCTCCTGTCATCACCTTGCGGAATATTATCGATGTCTGAATCCGCAAACTACTGAAAAATTGCAAGTTAGTTATACTAACGTTGATACTAATAAATGGGTGCAGGATAAAAAGAAGCGTGATCAAGTGCGATCGCAACTGAAAATTCCTCATGAGTCAGTTGTGATCCTATTTCCGGCAAGGTTAGTAGAACAGAAACGTCCTCTACTTTTAATTGAGATTGTTCAAGAACTAGTTAATCGCTCTCTCAACGTCTCGATAATTGTTGTGGGTAATGGTCATTTGTTGCCGGAAGTGCAAGCTAAAATTAATCATTTTGGTTTAGATTCACACTTTCATATATTGCCTGCTATTAATCCTGAAGAAATGCTTGCTATTTATTGTGCAACAGACATCTTGTTACTCCCATCAGCTTATGAAGGGATTTCTCTGGTGATTTACGAAGCAATGTCTATGCAATTAGCAATCGTTGCTTCACATGTTGGAGGACAAGCAGAATTAGTTATACCTGGAACTGGGTTTTTAGTTCCTAAAGCAGAAAATGAGGTCAGCGAAGTCGAGTCATACCTGAAAGCATTAATTCCTTTAATTCAAGATAGCGAGTTGCGTTGTAAAATCGGTTACTATGCGCGGCAACGAGTCGTTGAACTATTTTCCTTAGATAAGATGGTTGAACGCATGGATACCCTATTTACTAAGGCGATCGCTTCATGCCCAACCAGAACCAAACCAATCATTAATTTGGCTTTAGCTGAAGAAATGCTACTTCTTGCCCTAGAATACCTGCACCAAGAACAAGCTTTAAGCCATTTATGGCAGGAAAAGCGTTATTTAGAGAGAAAAACACATCAACTTGAACAAGAAAAACACGAATTAGCTTGGAAAAAACGAGCAATGGAATCATCCAAGTTCTGGAAATTCAGAACACAGTGGCTTAAACTCAAGCGATCGCTTCGTTTGACTCAAGAAGAGGAAATCTAGGTATATGAAAGGAAGTGGCGTAATTTTGTGGTTAACTGGACTCAGTAAAGCAGGCAAGGTCACAATTGCACAGCGATTAGAGAACAAGTGATTCCCATTAATTCCAGAGAAAATCTCAACTTTTCATCTCTAAGAATATGAAAATATTTTTGATTGCCAGTGAATGTCCTCCAGTTCCTGGTGGGATTGCTACCTATGTCGGCAATATGGCGGCGATGTTTTCTGATGCTGGACATGACATCACTGTTTTTGCCCGCAGTCTTCAAACAGGAATTGAAGAAAAAAACAAGCTGAAAATTATTAAAATAGTTCCTAAAGATACTTATTTATTAAATTCCACAAAAGCTCATCCACGTTCTGAAACTCATCCAGCCTTCCCACATAACGTTATGGGTTACTGGGGGGCAATCAGCTATCAGTTAGCAGAGGAAGTCATTAATTATATTCGCATTCACAGTCAACCAGATATTATTGAGAGCGAAGACTATAGCGGGATTGCTTATTTTTTACTGCAAAAAAAGTTATTAGGCTGTGCAGAACTACAAAGAGTACCGATAGTTCTCAACCTACATAGTCCTCAATATCTGCTTTATCCTGCTGACAAAATGCCTAGTTATCATCTTTGTGATTACTGGGTAGGAAGAATGGAAAAGTTTTGCATTCTCGCTGCTGATGGAATTTTCGCTCCTACTCAGTACATTGCCCAGCAGGTAAAAACGACTTTAAATCCTGATCTCGACATTGAAATTATCCCTTTACCAGCACCTCAGAAACTTTTACA
Organism: Nostoc sp. JL23; assembly: GCF_017115065.1. Taxonomy (NCBI): domain Bacteria; kingdom Bacillati; phylum Cyanobacteriota; class Cyanophyceae; order Nostocales; family Nostocaceae; genus Nostoc; species Nostoc sp. JL23. Next base: position 24,332 of record NZ_JABXKN010000131.1, on the reverse strand, counting down.
TAAAGAGCAATTACCATTATCCTTACCCACGCCGGGAGATATAGTTTACTTCGGTAGGTTAGAAGTTAGAAAAGGTATTATCCCCTTGTTAGAAGCTTGCAGTCAGTTGTGGGATGCAGGCATAAATTTTCAACTGACAGCCATTGGTGGCGATACTTGGTATCACCTCCAAGGCTGTTATATGAAAGCTTATTTAACAGAAAAATATCGTCAATATATTAATTCAGGTAAACTAATAATTTCTTCACCTCTACCCCAGGCACAACTATATGAAAGACTGAAGAAAGCATGGTGCGTAGTTCTTCCCTCTCTCTGGGAAAATTTTCCTAATACTTGCTTGGAGTCTATGCTCTTAGGTAAAGCGATTCTAGCCTCATCTGCTGTTGGTCATGTAGAAATGTTACAAACAGCAGCAATGCAAGGAGGTTTAGTTTTTGATTGGCAAAACAGTAATGATTTCGCTAATAAATTAAACCAGGTTCTCAGTTATTCAACAACTGAAATTTTAGAGCTAGGGTCAAAAGCTCGGACTTTAATTTTGAAAATTTCTGCCCCGGAAAATGTATTGTCAAAACGGATGGCACATTTGAAAAAAGTTATTGGGCAGCATGAAGATAGAAATATTTTTCCCTCTTTAAACTATTTACCTCACGGCAAAGTTTCTTATCCCTCATCTTTAGTTGTAGATACAGATATAAGCATCAAAGGTAGAATATCTATTTGCATTCCATTCTACAACTGTGGTCACTACATAGGTGAAACACTCAACTCTGTATTTGCCTCAACCTATCCTGACTTAGAAGTGATTATTTACAACGATGGTAGTACAGAGAAAAAGAGTCTCGAAACTCTAGCAGTTATCGAGCAAACATATAGTAACCTAAAAATTATTCACTCCCAAAATCTTGGTGTAGCCACAGCGAGAAATAAAATGGCAGAGATAGCTAGTGGTGAATACATTGCTTTTCTGGATGCTGACGATCAAGTTTCTCCAAGTTTTTATACACAAGCAACAAAGGTTTTAAAGCAATATAAAAATGTCGGTTTTGTTGCTTCTTGGATTAAAGAGTTTGGTAATTCGGAAAAAGTTTGGGTAGCTTGGAATACGGAATTTCCTTATCTACTTTGCCACAATACTCTTGGTGTTTGTACTGTAGTGCGAAAGGCTGCTTACCTTGCTGCTGGCGGTATGAAATCTGTGTTGGCAGAGAATTTAGAAGATTACGAATGCTGGATTAATATGTGTGAAAAAGGTTGGCTGGGAGTTGTAATTCCTGAACTGCATTATTTTTATCGCATTCGTTCTGATTCCCGCTTGCAAAAGGGCAACCGCGAACAACTGCTTTATCTTTATGAGTTAATTGCTGAAGAACATCCTCAGCTATACCAAGATTATGGTGCAGAGGTTTATCATTTATTGAACCAAAATGGTGCGTCTTGGCTGTGGGATAATCCTTCACAAAACACATCTGAACTTAATGTTAATATGACGGGTATGGAAATACTTTCTCTTGTGATTAATAAGCTCAAGAAGGTGTACAACGATGGGGGCATATCTTTAATATTAAACAGGTCGCTGCTAGTGGGAAAATCCTTTCTACGTACCTGGCGTTGATCTCTTGTACTTTAACAATACACTCAATTGACCATAGCTCATGCCTTTGTAGTTTCCGTGTGGTGGACTCACGTCAAACTCCAGCATCACGCTGCAACGCTCATCAATCGTCAGGGTACTGAGTAATTCTTTAATAGTATTGCCCATTTCTGGGCTTGAGCGATTCTTCGAGAACACCGTAGGCATCGCAGAACTTTTTGGTGTACTGAGTGTATCTTAAATTGCTAAGGATGTGATAGCATACCTTCAACAATTTTAGATAGCATACCCAATCCATGAATCAAGTTCGACTCCCCAAAGTTAGCGTCGCCGTGATTGGTTTGGTAGTTGCAAGCGTATTTCATGCTACTCTCGTGCTAGGAGCGATTCTAACTAGACAAGATTTTTCGGGTGATTTTGCCTTAGTTGATGTTAGTAGCCTTTTTTTAGAGAACTTTGTGCCATTCAAGAGCGAATATTCGGGATTTGTGGTTTACTCAGAAGACGGGATTCTGAGTGATTGGGAGCTATCCGTCAACAACACCGACAGCCGAGCCGATTGTGGAGACTAGCTGTTGGTAGAACTGACCAGCGCTGTCCAAACCCTGCTGCAATTTCAGTTTCAGCCCTTTCCAGCCTTGGGCAATAGGATTTTCCACCTGGGTAACTGTTTGGGGAATATCGTGTGATATTGTGCCAGTGACTTGTGTTTGTAATTCTATATTGTTTGTGACTGACACCGATTCCCTTGAAAATGCTTCATCCCGATTTAACCACTGGCGAAAAATCGAATCACGCTCGTCATCAGGGGCAACAAACCGATAGACGCACTCCCGATTTTCACGCTTACCCAATCGACCAACGTAGTTCACGGGACAATTCCGCCTTACGCTGCTGATGTCGTTCGATTTTCGTTTTCGCTCTTTTGTCTTGCAACTTTTTGAGTTCGGTTGGGGAGAGTTCATCAGAATCCGCGATCGCCTGACACTCCGCAGCATACAATTCAACAGATGCCGCCTTAACCGACTCGATTACTAACCCACTTTCATCATCGTCAGCATCCAAGGCATCGATAACGGTGTAACCATCCTCGACCAACCCCGCAAGCACCGATTCCCGATAGCGCCGCATCTCAATGTTAATCACAGAACCACGCTTGCCCCAAGTCTGCAATGACTCTGGCTGAAAATTCTGGTCAACATAGCTGTAATCGTCATTATCCGCCGCCGACAACAGAGCAATGTTCGCTTGTGTTGCGACGTGTTGGCTTCTCAACAATCCTCCGATGGATGCGGAACCATTGCCCACAAGACCCATCCCCCACTCTCGCACCCAAATGTGACGGTCAACAGTTTCTCTAACCCTTGCCAACATCTGACGCACAGAGTTAACCGGCTGCACTCCCTGAAATATCCCCCATACACCATCAAAATGTCCTCGAATGTCGATGGATACCCCAGTTTCTAAACTTGGAGAGGCGATAACCAAATCGTACTGAGTGAGGATCTCGTTGAGATGAGCGATACAACCGAAAGCCGCATGAGATGGATCAGCAACAGATTCGCTGTCTATTCGCAGAATCCGTAAATGTGGGAATTTGCGACGGAACCGTTCTTCTAGTGCCTGGGTTCCCCATTTGGACTTAGCCTTTTGAGCAGAGCAGCATAGTAAATGATGCCCACCTTTGGCAATTGTTTTGTCCAGCGCTGCGATGAGATTTTTCGGGTTAGTGCCAGAGTAGTTGTAACAGTTGCCTGCTACTTGACGATAATTGTTGACGATAACGAAGGGATTAACCCGATATTCTCCAGCAAGTGATAAAACATACTTTATATCTGTGTCGGAAACATCGGCACTAGACAAGTAAATCTTTCCTTGACTGCTGCCCAAAACGTTTTGTACCAGTTGTTTGAGGTTTTTGAGAACCGATACCCGACGCTTTTGCACTTCCGTACCAGAGTTAAGCAAATGCCAGAATACTTGGTCGCACTCGTCAATAATAATCACATCATTCGCCCAGTCGTTCGGGTTGAATTGCGCCTGACTTTCCTGATGCAGCGAATCTACACACACCCCATATCCTAACAATGTGCCTGTTTCATTAGTGCGAACTTCGGTAACATAGTTAACACCGAAGCGATTACACAGCGCCTCACCCAGTTGAATACGGTGGGTGATGATTAATACCCGTCTCTCTTGGTCATGTGCTTTGTCCACCTCCGTTGCCAGCCATTCCGTTTTACCAGTACCTTTGGGAGCCTTGAGGATAATCAGTTTTTCACCTTCGGGGACGAGAAGCTGACCGAGAAATCTTTGGTTGAGTGCAATGGACGGCGGGTAAGTCAGCAGAGTAAACAGCTTAATCTCCCATAATTCCAGTGCAACGGCAGTGTTGTAGAGTGCGTCAAATGCCGGTTGACCCAAGGCATAGATAAAATCATCAACTCCTTTCTCTGCCCCTAACGGTAAATCAATAACTCGCAGCGAACAGCCTTCATTTACCAGCAGCCGTCCCATACGACTGATAGCGGTTCTGACTCGCTGGACTGTCTCAGGTTTATTATCCTGGTCAAAGCAAATGTTGACCTGTCTCCCCTGTGTTGCAAAATATTTCAAGTCGGGAATCAGAGAGGGTTTACTAATGGCAGTACCGTACTCATCTTGCGGTGCGCGGTATCCAGCGTTAACGCCGGGAATAGCGATCGCAGCATAACCAGCAGTCAATAATGCCCCCACTTTTTTGACACCTTCGACGATTGTGACTGGTACGTTGTGCCGCCAAACCCAGTGCCAGAAGCCACCAGGGTGCTGTAGGTCTTCTTCGGTGATAGGGATGCCGCTACGATTGGAAACTTTCACCCAAATGCGATTCGGCACTAAGAGGAAGAAAGCGCGTGTTTCTTCTCTGAATGGGTGTTCGTATTTGATCAATTTGTGAATTTTCTGGCGATCTCTTCGGGGGTGGTTTGGTTTAAAACAGCCCCACATCATCAGGATGTAGTTGTTGAGCGGGTCAGTGCCACTGCACCACCAGCCGCCAAGTTCAATGTGCTGGTATTTTTTTAAATCGCGATCGCGCAATCGTCCATCATTGCGACGGTTCAAGGCGAGGAACGGGTATTGTTTTACCCACGATCCTGATTTGATTTTGTTTCCATTGCAGTCCTTGGCAATGTTGGTAAAGTTCGTCGGCTTCTTCCTTGTTCAGAAATTCTGGATAATAGTTGACTGGTAAAGTAGGAGCAGATTCGGGAAATAAAGTTAGTTGTTGCATAATTCTCCTTTAGCAATCGCCCGAACAATTTTTTCTGCCCATTCCTGTGAAATAGCCTGTTCTGGGTTCTTGTAAAATCCAGCGATTTGAGATTTGGGACGCACAATAATACGCTGTGTGGTTGCACGTTTGTCCCAAACAAAGCATGAAATGGTGATATTATCTGTCGCCCAGCGTTTACCTTTCTTGTCCTTGCGAAAACAAAAACGAGGCAGAATCAGTACAAGTGACGGCGGGTGTTGCTCTAAGAAATCCGCCCGGTCATCACAGGGTTCAAGAAAGCTGGTTAGAAGGAATGCAGCTACACCAATACGCGCTTTTTGGAAGGCATTCTTGATAATTGGTGCAGCAAACTCCGAATATGGTGGATTGGTGCAGATCCAGTCGCAATCGGGAAACTTAGCCCATGACTTGGATAGTGTTGCATCCAGATGGTAATCAGCCGATTTATGTGGATCAATATCGTTCGTCCACATTTGCTTGGTGTAGGGCCACACCGATAATAATGATGCGATCGCTCCATGCCCTACACACGGCTCACCAATGACACCAGACACTTTCACGTGCCGTAGTAGTTCCGTTGTGAACCACGATGGAGACTCGTAAAAGTTTAGAGGATGTCGGGTGACAGTTTCGATGACGGTGATTTTTGGTGCTAATAATGGTGTAACAGTCATACTTCATCCTCACTAAATTCAATGTGCCTTAAAGTCTGAAGTTCAACAGCTAATCCACTTAAGAAATTTTGGAGTTCAACTGTTGCCAATTCTTTGGATATCTCTTTTTCTGACGTATAAATAAGTTGCTTGCGATGCCCAAAGTAAACTTCTGTACGAGTTAAGTTTTGCTCTGTGTCAGTTAACAAAGTCAAAGTAAATCTTCCAAGTTTGCAAAAGTAATAGGGATGCTTTGAACTCCAAGGCTTTCCAGGTTGCCAGTGCCGCAGGGCTAAATCCTTGTTGTATAAGGCTTTGGGCTAATGCAGAGGGTTCCAGTGCCGCACTTAGTAACGCACGACGAAGCGAAGAATCTTGTACATCTGCCAGCCTTGTAGTTGCCCAAATACTGGCTTTACCTTGTCCATTAGAGTCAACAGTGATCTCTTGCTTTATCTGTTCGATAATTTGAGCTACTTTGATTTGTGACATAACTTTAGTTGGGTGATAATTTTTCGTTGTTGATTAGAGAGAATTAGACATTTACTCGCACCAAGCTTTTTTCACCAACCAGTGAGAAACGATTAGATATAGTCCGTGATTGAGTTAAGGTTGGCGACATCAATTCAACAAGGTAAAACCAAGAGTTATTAACAAGCCCAATCCCCAGAATCAGCCGTTGCTTTGTTCCTCTATCGTGAGAGCAGAGCATCACTCTTTCGCCCAGAACGAAGGCAGGTTTTTGCACCTTAATGGCTTCTAAATCTCCAGTACCGATGATTTGGTTTTGTGTGGCGTGCAGTATTTCATTACGGCAGTCAATTGAATAAATCCAGCACTCATGCTTCCATTGCATACCGCAACAATAGCCGAATGTTCTCGTGGTTCGTAGATATACTCCAGTAAATTCACCTCAACGGGTGGAATTGTTTGTCCCCAAGGTGGGGAAAGATACCAACTTGTTTGAAGTGCATTAATGTGGTCAATCATGCTTTTCTCCCCTGGAATTAATAACCTAAAAATCCTCGGCAATCTCCAACACAAAGCCGCGTCCAGTGTTCTGTACTTGCACCAGTTCTCTATCTAGTAGTGTTTGAATAACTGAATCCGAAAATTGGAATTGCAACCGATGTAATGGAACACAACCGCCACAAAGCCGAATCGAACGCAGCAAATGATTGGCTCTACGGTCAAAGCTGTTTGTAGAGTTAGCCATTGTTTGCACCCTTAGTTAATACGGTTAACTGTCGATTGAGAATGTTTATCTGCTGTTGATAAAAGTCAATCTCTGCGGTAATTTGCGTGAACAATTCCTGTGGAGATAACGGTTGGATTTGATTCTCTTGCAAGTACGATATCTCCTCAGAATTCTTGTTAGGCATTAATACATAACGCCACCCTTCATCAAATTGTTCAGCCAATTCTGTACCAGAGGGATAGTAGTAAAGTCCTAGAATCGTGCCTTGTTCTGTACGCTGCTCCAAAGCAAAGCGAGGGTAGCCCCAGTGTTGAGGGATTGATATTGTAGGTTTCATAGATTTAATTGGGGATTAGTGAATAAATAATTAGGGAAAGGGGGAAAGGGCAAAGGGGAAGGGAATGAAGAAATTTACCTTTCCCCCTTACCCTTTAACCTTTTCCCAGGCGAAGCCCAAGACTTACGCTGTCACTAACTCCGCTCTCTCCAGTAGGCGTTGCAAATTATCGCCAGTTAGCTGTTCTAATGGTTGCTCTAAAAAATATTCATCAAAAATGGATTTACCATCAGTAGACACGTTCACCATCGACAGCGATCGCACTGCTTCCATTGCAGAATCACACGGCATTTGCTGACATTCCCCAGTACGCATCACCCACCAAGAGCCGTCAGTGCATCCGACTTCGCCCAGTTTGATGTCGTTCTGGTATAATCCCATCGTCCAGGATTTCAAAGCCGTACTTCTCGCATTCGTTGAAAATCTGCGCCATGATTTCGTTACCAGTGGTCGCAGTTTCTTCAACCTCAGTTTGTGTGGGTACTGGTTCGTTGAGTGTTCCATCTTGGTGATGCCATTCAATGAAGCGGTTGCATCTTGCCCAGGTGTTAGCTCGGAATTTTTCAGTGCCGTTTACCATCACTACCCAAGGCTGGGTTAGATTATCGTCATGGCTGATGCTGGCTACCAGTTGAGTACCAGCGTAATATTCGTGATGGTCAAACGAGATTTCAACTATTCTGAGGGGTTCGGGAGCTACAACTTGGGCTTGGTCAGCGATGTAGTTGTCGAGTTCGGCTTGGGCGAGGGCTTGTTCATCCACAACTTTATGAAGCTGGGTGGATTGGTGGCTGATGATTGCGTTTACCCAGGTGTCGGCAGCTCTTTTGTCCCCTGTGGGTGTAACGCCGATTTCAGTGGCGATTCTTTTGAGACGGGGGAGGTTGTAACGGCAAAGGGCTTGCTGTGTGTAGGTTGGATGGGTCATAATGAAGATTCCTTACTAAAGGGAGAGAAAGCGCTTTTGATTGGTCGTCGGGGGCGCTTTCTCCATAGACCTACTATAACACTTCCGTTATAAATAACAATACTAAATTGCTAAATTATAACGAAATCAATTATGATAAAAACTATAGTTTAATGGAGGCATGAGGAAAATGCATTGCCGCCTAGCTGTGCTTATGGCTGAAAAAAACCCAACACTGTCATTGGCTGAAGTTGCCAGAAGTTCTAACATTTCTTACCCAGCTGTTTATCGGCTGTTCACCAATGACTTTAAGCGGGTGGATACAGAAACGATTGAAAAGTTATGTGACTACTTCCGGTGTGACTTAGCTGATTTATTTGAGTTGAGGGAGGTAACAGATGTGGGCAGCTAATTCTGCTCCTCTCTCTTTTATAATCACTGCCGCAAAGTAGTGCATTTTTAAAGAAAGTCTGTATGTAGTTGAATAAGTCCTGGGTATAAATTCAGGGATACAATTTGAGGATTAATTTTTGAAGTGTAAATCCTCTTGTTCCTCCCTGCGTTTCCTTGACTCAGTAATTACTCCTGCTTGTAATAAATAGTTAAAACTTACTTTGCAACTTTGCAATCGACTTTAGAGAAATACTATTGAATTAAAAACGTTGGAATGACGAAAAAGCCATCCTCTAGGCGAAAAAAGGATATCCCTGTTCAATCCAGTGACAACACCCCGCTTGCTAGTTATGCGGAGGATATTTTTGAGCAAACAAATTCAGCTACAGCGACAATTACGGTAACTGCTGTTGAAGTTCCAGAGTTGACAGAGCAGGAAGTTAGTGATCGCCTGCATTTAGAGCGAAAAGTCGAAAGAGCGTTTTTTGAGGCAGGGAAGGCGCTGACGGAATTGCGCGATCGCAAATTGTACCGTTCAACTCACAAAACCTTTGAAGAATATTGCAAGCAAAGGTTTGGTTACACGCGGATAGCAGCCAGCTACAAGATTGCCGCAGCGACAGTCATGGACAATTTGTTAACCAATGGTTTACAAAGAGAGGAAATAGCTACGGATGAATTACAGACTCCAAAAATGTTAACCAATGGTTTACAAATTCTGCCAAATAATGAACGTCAAGTACGCCCTTTGGTTTCTTTAGAGCCGGAAGTACAAAGATAAGCTTGGCAGAAGGCAGTAGAGGAAGCGGGTGGTAAAGTTCCAAGTGGTAGGATTGTGAAAGATGTGGTGCAGCGCATCATGGAGCGAACCAGAGTACCCAATACCTACCAACTGGGCGAAGTATGCCATTGTGTAATTAATTTCGCTTAACTACTTATCGCACTTTGACAAACATATCATGGAAGCAGTCATCATATATTCATATTTTTTATCATCGACTCCGTGATTTCTGCGCTGATATCAGGTAAATTTACCCCCGCAGCTTGGACAAGATCCTGACGGTGCAAAAAATCTCGAAAACTCTCATGATAAAACCGATAACGGGGTGGTTGATGGCTTTCCTGTCTATGTAAAAATTGTGCCCATCCATCCAAAACTTCTTGCACAGTCAATGCATTCTGTTTGGAATATTTAGCAATCAATTCACCAGAAACAGCACTACACAAAGTACACATCACATAAACAATTTTGATTTTATTTCTCGGTAAAGGTTTAGCTGTCATATCCATAAGATGCCAGTGGTTTTCATAATAACCTTTCAAACCAATAGGCAATTCATCCAAAGGTTTATCATTATAATAGCCATCAGCAATCGCGTGTATAATACACCGCAAATACATAAAATTGTTTTCGCTCTTTGTCGCTATTTTATTGACAAACTCATCATTAGACATATGGTTTTGTTTCTGAATCCACTGATTCAAACCCTGCTTATATTTATTATTATTTAAAAATTGCCGAATATATTGTTTCACATCTTGAATACTTTCTTGAATTTTCTCTCTTAAATCCAATTCTTGAGTCGAGATACTGGGTGAAATATTCAACCTTTTTTCATTTTGATTATAAGGTCTTCTCGTCAGGAGAAAATAAACACCGTTGGGGATAATCGTTGGTAAATATAATATATTTGCTGTTCCTTCCTGGTCAACTTCATTCAGGGCATCAATAACAATAATTAATCGTTCCCCAGTGGATAATTTTTCCTTCGCTTTAGTAAATAAAGTTGATAAATCCGCATCAGCTACATCTGGCAGATGGAAACGAGCAATTAATTGTTGGCGAATTTTTTTCAGAAATAATTCGGGATGATTTATTCCCTCTGCACGCACATTAAAAAAGCAAATGGCTTCTGGGTTATCTAACACATATTTAGCAGCAATAGAACTTTTACCCATTCCCGCATCACCAATAATTGTGAAATAGCCATTTGGGTTGTTTTGTAAGAAATTTTCTATGGCGCTAAATACAAATTCACGCCCACAAAAAAGCTGTGTTTTTTCATCAATAAGTTGTTTAAATTCTGGTGGGAACTGCCGTTGAGGATACCAGTCTTTAACGTCAACTATATCCGTAGGTTTGAGATTTAAAACCTTGGCAATATTTTTAACTGCTTGTCGTCCAACCCCATTTGGATTATTCTTGGTGCCAATTAAGCGCTTTACAGTATCAATCGACACTATCGCCTGCGATGCTAATTTCTCTTGAGTCAGCCCAACTTCCTTACAAGCTTGTCTGAGTCTGGCTTTACCTTCCTCGCTCGCTCGCACTTTGTCAGATTCACGTATTGCCATACGAATCTGAGATAATGGCTGAAAAGACTGCTCCATCTGCTCTACAAGTTCTGCATACTTCCCACCCAAACGCCTCAAAACCTTCGCGGTAATTTGAGCAAAAGGACGAACCAAAACCCCACTGGAACCATCAACCAACCCAGGATTTCATCAATGAAGCTAATCAACAGATGCCTATACTATTAACTTCCAAGTCAAGATTAATAATTCTTGAAGCAATACTTGTCACTCATGCCAGAAATGGACAACCTATAGATGATTTAGTGACGGCAATTGAAGTAGTCAGGAAGAACGTTATTGAGATAGATATCCAGCCCAATCTCAATTTAGAAAAGGAGCAAAAAACTCAACCACAGAAAACCAAGGATACACTAATTACACATCGTCACCAATACGATTTACCTATTCTGAGCGAAGTTGGTGGTTTAATCACTGATGCCCGAAACCTTATCTTAATTGTGCCTTTAATTGCGGCTCTATCTGTTTTGATTTTGCCTCTTACTAGCCCAAGAATTTGCGATTCTTGGGAGAATGCTACTGGCACTTATGAAAACAATAGCTTGTATTGTCAACTTTTAAGTGATTTGAATCGTTTTTTTTCAAGACTATCAGAAGCTAAAATAAATCTTCTAGCTCTGGCAACAATCGCCGGAGCTTAAGCAAACTAATACAGAGTAAATCATTATCTACTACCCAAAAATATAACATTAATGCTAATTTAATCAGCCTAAAAAAAGCCTTTTTTAGCTGACAAGCCTGTAGAATAGGTATTGTTGACATTTTCAGTATTAAAGAGGAAAAAATGTAAAATTGGAGCGCTTGCATTTTTAAAAGCTGCTCTTAAAAGAGATAAAATATTAATTAGAATAAATAACTTTCATAGTAATTTAAATGACTCGATTTATTCACGACCAATTTGCTAAAGACTATTTGGAAGAGTTACTAAAACCTTATGGGGAAGTAAAAGCTTCTAGCCGTGTAGCTGGTGAGATTAGAGAAATTGATGTTTTATTTTCTCATACCCAACAAGCTAATAATTTAGGGAATATCGCTTCAAGACCAGAGACTTGGTTTTCAGCGAACAACGAAGCAGATTGACTCGGTGCAGCTTCCACAAGCGCCAGCGTCGTACACTCCGTTACCGCAGGTAACTCTTCCTCCAACTCTTCCACGCTTTCGCAAATCAATAGTTCTTTGCAAGGCAAGTTCGACCTGTTTGTTCTACGCTTTGGTAGCTTGCTGGGTCATAGTTATTTCCCTACTGTTGACAAGGGCGCTGTTCTACGGCGTGATATAACTGTCATGCTAATTTGATATTTGTTATTTAATTTTACTTGATAAATTGGATAGTTTTATCCCATTATTTAATTACCATCTTCTTTCCTTTGTAAAAAATATTCCTTTATCCATTCATACATATATGTTTTCTCGGAATTCCATTTCCAACAACCATTTTCGTCAATACATATATCATTTTCCGGATCGAAATTAGAGATATGGAGTGGAACCCTTCTTTCTAAATGTTGTCTGTCTTTACTATTTCCGTGCCATAAATGAAGAACAGAACTAGATACACAACCGACTTGACCAGAAACATCTTCATAAAATTTTTCTGCCCAATTTATGAAGTGATTAAAATGATATTTGGTTTTTCCTAACTTTTTTGCAACACATATTGAATACCAAGCCCCACACATAGCATGTACCATTAATTCGTCTCCTGCTCCAGCTATATCTGCATCATAGAATTTATGCTTTAACAACAAACCCTTCGTAGCTGCCCAGGCAAAACCAGTATGTCCATGCCGACTATATTTTTTGTATATTTCGTTAGGTTTATCTTGATGAATAGAAGCAAAACTTTGCCATATTTTTCCTTCTCCTTTATAGATTTCCCGGTCTTTTGGAAGCTCAATACCGAAATCAAAAAGCTGTACGACAGGAAATATATCTAGAAGCTTCGATGCTTCTACAGCCCATTCCGAGTTATTAAATAAAACATCACAATCTATCCAAGCAACTTTTTTACATGCTGTCGGCAGTTGAGATAGTGCTATATTTAATAGTCTTTCTTTTTGCCAGATTACATCTGTTGCTTTAACTTTGATGATAATAGTATTTTTGCTGGAATTGCTTAATGTGAATTCTTGCTAGTTAAAGGCGCATTCGACAATTATTAAGTTTAGTCTAGATGCCTCTATTCTTTCTCTAAAAGCAGTCATATTCTTGAGCTTTGTCTGGTAGTTACACGAATTAAAATATGTTGTGATAATCCACAAATCTTCAACATAGCTATAAGAGCTTGATGGTGATGCTTCAATCATAAATTCAACTTCTTTAGTGTAATAAAAAGGGTATATCTTATTTCACGTTAGATGTTTTACCTTCAATTTCTATGACTCCAGGGTAAGGTATGGTTTCACCGACTCCAGCAATTATTTCGCTATTGAGCGCTGGATAGAGAACGTCGATAATTTCCAATATTCAATCACCATCTTCTTTTCTTTGTAAAAAATATTCCTTTATCCATTGATGCATATATGTTTTTTCGGAATTCCACTTCCAACAACCATTTTCGTCAATAGATATATCATTTTTCGGATCGAAATTAGAGATATGAAGTTGAATATTTCTTTCAAGATGTTGTCTGTCTTTACTATCTCCGTGCCATAAATGAAAAACAGAACCGGATACACAACCGACTTGACCAGAAACATCTTTATAAAAATTTTCTGCCCAATTTATGAAGTAATTAAAATGATATTTGCTTTTTCCTAAATTTCTGGCAACACATATTGAATACCAAGCTCCACACATAGCATGTACCATATATTCGTCTCCTCCTCCAACTATAGCTGCGTCATATAATTTATGCTTTAACAACAAATCCTTCCTAGCTGCCCAGGCAAAACCACTATGTCCATGATTGATATATCCTTTGTATATGTGGTTAGGTTTATCTTGATAAATAGAAGCAAAACTTTGCCATATTTCTCCTTCTCCTCTATATATTTCCTGGTCTTTTGGTAGCCTAATGCCGATCTCAAAAAGCTGTATGACAGGAAATATATCTAAAAGCTTCGATGCTTCTACAGCCCATTCCGAGTTATTAAATAAAAGATCGCAGTCTATCCAAGCAACTTTTTTACACGCTGTCGGCAGTTGAGATAGTGCTATATTTAATAGTCTTTCTTTTTGCCACATTACATCTGTTGCTTTAACTTTGATGATAATAGTATCTTTGCTGGAATTATTTAATGTGAATTCTTGCTCGTTAAAGGCGCATTCAACAATTATTAATTTTAGTCTAGATGCCTCTATTCTTTCTCTAAAATTAGTCATATTCTTGAGCTTTGTCTGATAGTTACAGGAATTAAAATATGTTGTGATAATCCATAAATATTCAAATCTTCAACATAACTATAAGAGCTTGATGGTAATACTTCAATCATAAATTCAACTTCTTTAATTTAACGAAAGGAGTATAGCTTATTTCACATTAGCACGTTGTCAAATCTCGGAAATTTCTATATAAGAAAATATCAAGCGAGCGTTGGCTAACTATTTATTAATCACTACTATTGAGATAAAACAGCTTATTCAAGTTTACAAAATATTGGGCTTTACACTAAATACTCTTGTGTTGAAGGCGACGAAATATCCTTCTCTACATAACTTCATATCTCCAGTTATCATGGTTTAGAATACTTAATCTTACGTTCTCTGAAACAGAAGCCGATGCACCAGAAGACATCGCACAAGTTTTCGGTCTACTGTTCTTGTGAGCATCAGCTTGACAACCAGCTTTCAATTAAGTCGCAGGCTGCCATTAAACCCTGTTCGGCATTAATTTTCTTACCAACTTCAACAGCCCGTTTTTTATAGTCAGGTGTCAATACTTTTTTATCTAAAACATTAGCAACTCTATCTGCTGTCAGCTTCTCTGTATCCATAGCAGTTCCGACTTTTAATTTTTGTACCTGTAAGGCGTTAAAAAATTGATCGAAAGCAAAAGGTTCCACCAGCACAGGACAGCCATTACGCAATGACCGTGCGATCGTCCCAATTCCGCCATGAACGATAGCGGCGGCGGCACGGGAAAACAACCAATCGTGCGCTATAAAACCATTAGCAAATATGACGTTATCCCGATCGATATCTGATGGTAAATGACTTTGATTAAAGTCTGCCCAGCCTTGATGAATTAAAATTCGCCGACCTAATTTAGCCACAGCACGGACGTGAACTTCCACAATTTCTTGAGGATTTTCCAGAGGTTGACTACTATATGAAAGTACTAAAGGTTTAGGTTCCTGCTCAACAAATTCCTTAATCTCTTCGCTGGGTTTGCCGCCGCTCCAATCTGAATCTTCATAAAACCAGAAACCTGTTTGATGTACGTGAGAATATTCTGGAGATAATTGGCAAAAATGGTGACTGGCAGCCAAAATAAAGCGCTTTGAATTTTCGGTATTTAGCCAACTTTTGTAAAAAGGATGATATTCAATTTTTGTGTCAGAAAATCCCTGAGAAAATTGAGTCACACGAGCTCGAACCCAGTAAATATCATAAACATCTACTATTACAGCGGCAAATATATCTTGCTCAGAATCAGAAATTAACATATCTGCACCGTGACATACCTTTAACAGAGGTGTTGCACCATCTATTATGTCATCCTTGTTTTTCACAGATTTTGTTTTGTCTTTTGACTTAGCCTTCAATAAAGGCAATTGATTCCATAGTTGTGCATTACCTCGCACCTCTTCAGGGCCAACCCTTGAGTGAGCGCTAGTAAAAGCTTCCAGTCCAGCTTTTAAAACATAGGAATGTACCGCTTCATTTACCACCATGCGTATTTCATGCCCTCTACTTTTCAGGGCTTTTCCAAGTGCAATATAAGGCAAGTTGTCTCCTAATGTACCGTGAGTTGTGATGACTATAGTACTCATGTATAGGTAGTAGTGAAAGGGATTGGGTTTAAATGAATCATGCGGACATGCAGTTGACAAGAAATTCTGCTAGGGGCAACAAAAATAACCTATTAATATAGTGTTTTGAAATGCTTGGTATTTCCAAAGGATGTGCGAGAGACAGCCCTCCCCGTGAACTTCTAGCACTGGACAGATGAGTTTAGCTTGGCTGGAGCTTGGGATGCGCTGGGCGCAAAGCGCACACATTAGTGTTCGCAAGCCCCTAGTAGATTCTTTCATACTTTTCAAACAATGATTCTAAAATTTCCTTTGAAAGTAGGACTTTCAAGCTTCTCGCGATCGCCTTACATAATTAGCGATCGCTAAAAAGCGCCAATAAAAATAAAGGTTTAGTAGTTATATGGAAAAAAGTACCCTTTATGGCACTTTCTTTAAGGTTGCGATCTATTCTCGGATCTTTCTTAAGATTTGTGAGAGGGAGCGCTCACTAACTACCAAACCCTAATACTTTATTACAGATTCTCTATGAAGCATTTACAAGTAATCAAATGCCAGCTATTTTAATAATATTAAGACTCACGCAACTGGTATATATCTTCGTGTCAATAGCCAAAAGTCAGATCGTGTCCGTTTGAACAATTGTCATCAGGTTTGCTGGGAAGCTTTCCCTCAAGGTACAGAGCGCTCTTGGTAGTGAAGTAATCCCAAAACCTTTGCGATCGCCAAGCTTCCACTTCGTTGCGCTCGCTATGACATATCGTATTCGCTCCGAATGGTAAAAGCGACAGATGGCATTTAATTTTCTAGAAATCCCTAAAAATGCTCTTTTCCAGATAACCATGAGTGGTTAATTCTCAAGACTTGCTAAAACTCAATCTTAATCAACTTTGTATAGCAAACCTTGCAAGATTGTAAAAAAAATCTGGACAATGCATAGGGAGGTTAGAAGGGGTCAAAATACAATGTGCAGCTTCATAGAGAGTTGGTATTAAATTTATCGAATACTTCCGCTAACATTGATGCTTCCTATCAGGGGCAGTTTAGGCAGTTTAAGCGATCCCGATAAACCCTGCTCCGTTGCTCCGGCTGCTATTGCGATCAATTCTTCCTCTGATAGTTCACTATCTAGTAATTCTTCTGAATCTAGTAATTCTTCTGATAGCTCACCATCTAGTAATTCTTCGTTAGTGGTTTTTTGTGAAGAGTTCATGTTCATTTTCCGTTATTATGTACTCCATGTATTAATTTAACAGCTTATTAACATAACAATCAACACTTTATGTAAAACATCCCACTTTTCCCACTTTTCTACTTAACCGAATCAAGACTTACACAAGAAAGAAAAAATACATTGGGCAAAAAGCCTCTAAACTTGAAGCGGGAGCAACGCGATTTTTTGAAGTCGGAATATTCATCGAGCGATGGCTGTGCCAACGTCTTCTCTACCCTTCGGGTTCTGCTTCGCAGTGCGAGAAGCTACGCGTAGCTTGCTTCTTCGTTCGCGTTAGCGTCTGCGTTAGGAGAAGGAGTACGATGAACGCCAAAATATATAACGAAACACAAAGTCATATTTTTAACGTAAGACTGGGTAAAAATTATGATAAATAATCTTAACAAGATAACTCAAAAAGATAGCAAAACAACCGTTGCTCTTGCTGTATCGCTAAATACTTCAGTTCTAATTACGTCACTCTTGGAAAAAGGAGAAGCCAATTGTGCTTATTGGTTATCAGTTCAATTCATATGCAGAGGAAAGAAACATTATCGGCATAGTGCCTGACGCTAAATACAAAAAAGTTTGCGATATTTTCAGCTTAAAAGAGATGATTGCGAATAACCAAAATCGACTTGCCAACCGCAAAGTTTTGTCCAGATTTAACACTAAAAATCCTAGATTTGACTCTTACTATCAATTTTATGATTTTAATCTTAATCAAGTTAGTCTGCTTCATTTTTTCAATACTATCAGTTATAGCTCTATTCCCTGGATTACAACATTTGAAACGTACCTCCCAAGATTTACTTGCCTGATTTCATATCCGCACGCTCGCAAGCTAGAATCAGATTTTTCTGCTCTGAAAACTGAAGCTAAAATACACAAGGCTTTTAAAGCACTATCTGGTGATGCTTGCCACCGCATTATTGCTATGTCTGATTGCAATGCTAATATGCAAACAATGCTTCTAAAAGAATTTTCAGAATATCAAGAAAGCATACAAAGCAAACTGATAGTTATGCATCCGCCGCAAAGATTGCTGATCCACAAATATGAAAATAAACAGCTTAACTTAGATGAAAAGATAAAATTTATATTTGTAGGTTCTGGTTTCTTTCGCAAAGGAGGGCAAGAAATAGTTGAGATGTTCAAATATTTAAAAGATAAATATAAATACAATTTTGAATTAACAATTGTTAGTTCTCTTGCTACTGATAATTATGCTACTAAAACAATACTCGCTGATGTTGAAAAGGCAAAGCATCTAATTCAGAAAAATTCTGATTGGATTAACTATTTTCCACGTCTGCCTAATCAGGAGGTTCTTGAGTTAATGAAAAAGTCTCATATTGGTTTATTACCAACCTATGCTGATACTTATGGCTATTCTGTTTTAGAATTTCAAGCAGCAGGATGCCCTGTAATTACAACTAATGTTAGAGCTTTAACAGAAATCAACGATAATAATGTAGGGTGGATAATAAAAATTCCTAAAGATACTTTAGGAGAAGCAATTTACAGGACAAAAGAAGGTAGATTCGTCATTAGTAAATTGATCCGTAAGGGAATTGAGCAAGCAGTACATGAGATATTTGCCGATCGCAAAGTAATTCTAGATAAATCAAACAGATCGATCTCTAGAATTATCGAACATCATTCTATCGAAGACTATGCTTCTAAACTCAAAAGCATTTACCTTGAAGCAATCCGAGCGGACAAAACCTGATTTAATTTCCCAGGATTGTCAAGTTAATGAGGAGGACGGTAGATAGTAAAATCTGGATACTGCCTCTGCTTTGTTCATTGCCCATAATCTACGCTTCTCATCGCTTTGCCAATGAAATCATCAGCTTGCAGTTTGGTTGTATTTTGCCTTCTTTTTAGATTACTGTTCAATTAAGTTGACAATGCCCTCCCGAGCGATCAACTGAGCAAACAATCCTTCAGTAGTTGATAATTCTTGAAAAGTTCCTTGTTGCACAACTCGACCTGCTTTAAGTACATAAATGCGGTGAGCATTGCGGATGGTACTAAGCCGATGAGCAATAACAATTCTAGTGACTTGCAATTTATCCAAGCTTTGACTAACTATCGCTTGGGTTGTGTTATCGAGCGCACTAGTAGCTTCATCAAACAATAAAATTTTCGGTTTGAGTGCTAAAGCTCGTGCAATCAATAGCCGTTGCCGTTGCCCACCGGAAAGATTACTACCGCCTTCACTGACGACTGTGTGCATTCCCATCGGCATGGCAGCAATATCATCTGCTAAACCTGCCATTCGAGCCGCTGACCAAGCTTGGTCCATCGTCAGAGTTGCACCACTAGTAATATTATTAAAAATAGAAGCTGACATTAGCCGACTATTTTGCAATACAACACCTAATTGACGGCGTACAGCATGAATATCCACAGAGGCTAAATCTTGTCCGTCGTAATAAACCTTGCCTGATTTAGGGGATTCAAACCCTAAAAGTAGTCTTAATAAAGTTGATTTCCCACTACCGGAAGAACCAACAATCGCAACGAATTCCCCAGCTTGAGCCTGAATACTAACGTTATCTAATACTAAAGGATAATCATTACCGTAGCGAAAACTGACACGCTTGAGAGCTAATCTACCTGAAAGTTTTCCAGGATCTGCTTGGTTTAACTTAATTTCTGGTTCTGCGAGGAGAATTGGTTTAGCTCGTTGCCACAAAGGCAAGACTTGCAAAACTTCTACAGCTGTATTGCTGAGACTGGTTACTCCATGAATAAAAGTACTAAAAGCAACATTAAATGCTAAGAAAGTACCAGTGGATAAGCTAGGTTGTCTCGATACATACGACTGTTCAATTAAACTAGCAGCAAACCCAAATAGAGCCGCAGTCGTTAAGGTAGGTAGTACTTGATTAATTACAGCAAGATTATCTTCAATACTTTGCCTACCAAGCATTAGTTTTAGTTGTTGGGTATACTGTTGACCCCAGTAAGCAAAAGCACGAGTTTCAGCTTTAGCGACTCTGAGTTTAGCTACTCCATTAATCAACTGTACAACTACACCATAGATTTTACCTTCATAGTTTAATCCCGAACGAGCTATACGGACGATCACAATCCCGAAGATAATAGTCACAGCCGTATTTAACAGTGCGACTGCACAAGCTAATAGAGCTAAGGAAATATTGTAGTATAACAATAATCCAAGATTGAGCAACGAAAACAAGCTAGAAAGAGTTGATTTTAAGATTGTATTCCCCAATCTTTGGTGAATTTGACTAACAGCAGTGACTCTAGAATTTAAATCACCAAATGAAAAAGAGCGGAAAAAAGAAAGCTTGAGATTAAGTAATCGATCCCAAATTGCTGCTTGAATAGAGGAGGTGGCAAAAGTTTCTAGCCTAATCGTAGCCAGCCCTTGAATTAATTGAAACAACGTTGCGCCTGCATTAGCAGCCACTAATCCAAAAGCAACTTGACCCAGTAAAGCGCGATTTGCATCAGGGATAGCTTTGTCAATCAAGATAGCTGTAGCAAAAGGCGTGAGCATTCCGAGTAAAGTAGCTGTGATTCCCGCCCCTGAAATTACAATCAACTCCCTATAATGTCGTTGGAAAGCAAACTGAAGTAAATCAATAGCTTTGGGATGTTTCTGGCTAAAAGGTCGATAAAATATATAAGCATTTGGAATTAGTGTTGCTGCCGTGCGAGCATCTACAGAGACAGAGGCTTGTTCGCTAGGCGAATAGAGTTGATAACGGGTATCAGACGTTGGTAATAATGCCACTGGCAACTTTGTCTTTTCGGTATATGCCAATATAGGGCCGAGATCCTGTCGCCACCAGTTGTCTGGCAATTTAATTTGCCGCACTCGGATACAGGAAGCGCGAGCTAGAGCTTCTACAGAGTCTTTGATTTCTTGGGAATCTTCGGAAATTGCTGGGGGGCGAACTTCAATTCCTAAAGCTTTGCCTACAGCACCAGCCGCGACTAATAAAGCTTGCTGGCTGTCACCTAAATCGAGATTTTTATTCAACGTTGAGCGATTACTTACTTTATCTGACCTTGGTTGCAGCACAGATGCCAATTCTGCTAATGTTTGTGTCATTAACTCGCGTTCAAAGCGTTCTTTTGACTCTAATCTGAGTAATTCTGCATCTATCTTTTGGATAGGATTTTTGATAGCATCTATCTTGCTTAAAGAAGTGGGAGAAATAGAGGAATCATCAGCAACATTAGTTTCTGCTGTTGGGACAATATTAGATTCAAACTTAAGATTTTGTTCGCTACGAATCAATTGCAAGTATGGCCCTTCAATTTGCTGTAATTGCTCATGAGTTCCTTGTTGAACTATCTTTCCGCGTTCGATAACAATAATTTCATCGCAATCTTGTATGGTCAAAAGTCGATGTGCCACAATGATGCAAGTGCAACCACGCGCTTTGAGATTCTGACTGACTTGGTTTTCAATCTTGGCATCTAAGGCACTGGTGGCTTCATCTAAAATCAGGATGCTGGGATGATTAACCAAGGCACGCGCAATTTCTAAGCGTTGTCGCTGACCACCGCTAAGATTAGCAGCACCCTCCAATAGTTCTGCATTGTATCCTTTTGGTAGAGAAGCGATCGCATCGTGAATCTGAGCATCTTGACAAGCCTGAACTAAATATTCATTGGGTATAGTACTGTCCCAAAGTGCTAAGTTATCTTTAACACTGCCAGCAAAGAAAAAGATTTCTTGGTCTACGGCAGAGATAGAATTGACTAATACCTGGCGGTCAATTTGTTCTCTGAGTTCGCCATCGAAGTAAATTTCTCCTTGCCAGAGTTCGTAAAGTCCACACAAAAGTTTAGCAATAGTAGACTTTCCACAACCACTAGCACCTACTAGAACAACTCTTTGTCCTTTTTTGATACAGAGATTAAAATTCTCTATTATCGGTGGAGCTATTTTGCTATAACCAAAGGTAACATTGTGTAATTCAACATCCCCTTGTAATTTCAGCTTGCAAAGAGAAGTCTGGGGCAGAGGAGAAGACTTACCCTGTGCTCCCTTGCCTGTTTTCGGTTCTAACTGTGGGTCAATGGGGTTCTGTAAAACATCATCAAGGCGATTAAGATTACCTTCCATGTCTTGCAAGTCACGTCCTAGACCCATTAAATTATTTATAGGTTCAAGTAACTTATGCATCATGCCTTGGAAAGCAACTAAGATGCCGATGCTCATGGCTCCATCCATGACTCGCAAACCGCCGATCGCTAACATGAGCATAGATGCACTAGCTGATAGAAATGTTGGTAAAATTCCTAGTGTTTGGTTTGTTACGTCCAATTGTTGACGTATATTGATCGCTTTGGTGTAGTGACCTGCCCATTTCGAGAAAAAATCTGATTCTAATCCAGATGCTTTGAGCGTTTCTATACTTTGAAGACCAGAAATCGCTATGCCCTGGACTTTCCCATCCTCTTGCATCATTTTAGTATTAGTATCTGTGCGCTGCCTGCTTACCCATTGCAAAGTAACTAAATTTGTAGCGACAAAGGCGATCGCAATTGAAGTCAGCAATACGTCGTATTGCAGCATGACTATTACATATAGAAATATAGAAGCTGCGGCGATCGCACTAGTAGCTAACTTCCCGGAAAGCAAGTTTGCTATACTATCGTTAAGTTGTATACGACTACTGATTTCTCCTGCAAATCGCTGATCGTAAAAACTGATGCTTAAGCGTAAAATATGCCATAGGAATTTACTTTTCATGCTCGCAGACAGCTTGACTTTTAACTGACGCAGAAATTGCAACTGTAACAGTGTTAAAAATCCATTGAGCGCGGCTGTGAAAATCATCCCTAAAATTAGCGGACGCAACCACTCATTTTTACTCTCAATTAACACATTATCTATAAAAACTTGAGAAAATGCAGGTATGGCTAATCCCGGAATTACTTGCAAAAAACCCGCTAGTACGCAGTAAATCATCGCACCAAGAGATTTTTGCAGACGTGACCATAAACTCAAAATCCTGCTGGGTTTGCGTCCCCCTGTTTGGAAACCTGAACCAGGTTCTAAAACAAGCACAACACCTGTGTAGGAGTCGCTAAATTCTTTCCAAGAGACACTACGCCGTCCAGTAGCCGGATCGTTTAGATAAACTCGTTCCTTGCTTAAACCTTCTACGACTAAGAAGTGGTTAAAGTTCCAAAATACAATGCAAGGAAGTTTGAGATGCCACAGTGCAGTTAAGTCTTTCTTGTAGCCCTTAGTGCTGAGTCCATAGGTTTTGGCTGCCTTGACAAGGTTAAAAGCATTAACACCATCCCGTGATACTCCACAAACTTGCCTAAGTTCCGTTAGCGGGACAATGCGACCATAGTACGCCAAAATAATTCCCAAGGCAGCCGCCCCACATTCTACTACCTCCATTTGGAGTATAGTCGGAGTATGACACCGCTTGCTTTTATGCCTTATTATTCTCTGGAGATTTTGCCACCACATCATATCTAGTTAATGCCAGTCCAGGATTTTAAAAGCGGTAGGACAAAAGTAATTGGGGCGCGTTCTTCTACGGTGACTTGTACAGTAGTAGTAGTACCAGGAGTTACTTTCAACTCAGGCCCTTGAGAAGAAGACCATTTGTAGTGGCTGAAGGTGTTAGCGTCTGATTGTAGTCGGGCAGTAACTTGAATTTGTGGCCCCTGTAACATAAACCCTTGGATGATTTCGGAATTGCCTACAATGCTTAATGCGCTCTCTTTAGTCACTGGATAAGCTGAGATATCGCTAACAGAACCAATAATACCTCCAAAACGTTCTCGTTGTACTGTGCTAGGCGTGATTTGTATCTTCATTCCTGGTTGAATTTTCTTACCATCACCAATCGGGAAAAATGCGACGCTTACGGGTTGCTCTGATGCTTGTTGAGCAGCGATCGCTCCGATTGGTGTACCTTGTTGTACAACTTGCCCTGGTGTTGCAGATATTTCTAAAATTCTTCCAGTGTAACTGCTTTTAATCTGGCTGTTCTCTACTAATTGCACTGTTAATTGAGCAATATTTCGTTGGACTTCCTGAATTTCTTGTTTGCGGTTAGTGTCAGCTTCTAAGTCCTGTTGTTCTGATGTCACCTGTTTGCTATCTAGTTGCTTTAACTGCGCTTGTAAATCTTTAATTGAGTTCAAGTTTTCTAGATATTGTCTTTCGGCATCTACTTCTTTGACATCCAGTTGCTTGAGTTGCGATCGCGCTTCATTAATTTGTTTGGCTGCGTTTAAGTAGTCTTGCTGCGCCTGGAGTACTGTATCACCCGAAATTGCTCCTTGTTGCAATAGTTGCTGGCGTTTATCTAATCTTTGTTTGAAAGTCGGTAGCAGTTGCTCCGTAGCTTGCAAGCTTTGTATTTGGCTAATCCGATCTTGTCGAATTGAGTCTAGTCCCAGGGCAAACGCATCTAAATATAGTACACATATACTAAAGAGTCTAAGAAAGGTA